>CALBSZ010000698.1 GCA_937967665.1 uncultured Planctomycetaceae bacterium | reverse complement strand
GAGCTCACTGTCGTTCGAACCCAGCCACCCTAAGATTAAGCGTTGACAAAGCACTTGTTCGACAACGTCAGGTTGGGGGAAATCCCCAAGAATACAAGCACGCAGCGCGAGCAAGTGTGTTCGAGCGTAAGTGACCCACTCACTTGCGCTTCGTGCTCGTATGATGGCCGAACTTGGCGCTGTTTGGCTCGCATCGCTGGGCAAACATTTGAATTAGGCGCCGACACAGAAATCTCACTCGTGGCATTTCGCAAACAGAACCCCAATCATTCCTCACGAATTGTCCCGACTTCGACGATGGGACGAACGACTTACGGTAACACTATGAAAACACGAACGACTTTTTTGCTGGCAATCCTGTTGCTTGTTTCTCCCGCGTGCTTGCGCGCCGCGGAGTTCAACGCCGAACGTTTGAAGGCGACCGAGGCGAAAGTGGTGGCGCTGGTAGCGCGGGTGATGGATGCGACCGTTGGGATCGGTTCGTCGCGCAGCGGGGCCTCCGGTTCGGGAGTGATCGTCAGCCAGGACGGCTTGATCCTCACCGCAGCGCATGTGACACAGGCCACGGGTGACGATCTGGTGATCTTTTTCCCGAACGGCAAGCAGGTGAAGGCCAAATCGCTCGGATCCAACTTCAACCGCGACGCGGGAATGGCGCAGATTACCGAAGCCGGCGAGTACCCGTATGTGGAGTTGGGGGATGTTTCCCAACTGGAACTGGATCAGTGGTGCATCGCGCTTGGCCACGCCGGTGGATTCCAGTCCGATCGCTCGCCGCCGATTCGACTGGGACGAGTTCTTTCTCCTGAGAACTTCCGCGGCTACCTGGCCAGCGACTGCACGTTGATTGGTGGGGATTCGGGTGGTCCCTTGTTTGATCTCGACGGAAAACTGATTGGCATCCATTCCAACATCGGGGCTTCGCTGACGGAAAACCATCACGTTCCGATTTCGATCTTCCAGCACGATTGGGATCGCTTGCGGAAAGGCGAGCGGTGGGGGCGGCTCGGCGGGCCGCTACCCAGCAACCCCAATCGTCCGATTCTGGGTGTCAAGCCGATCGAAGAGACAAAGAGTGGCATCAAGGTGAACGTGATCGCCGGTGCCTCGGCTGAGAAGGCCGGCCTTGTCGATGGCGATATCATCCAGTCCGTCGCGGGCCAGAAGACGTCGAACGCAGCGGAACTGATCGGCGTCGTGGCGAAGCAAAAAGCAGGCAAGACCGTCGACGTGGTTGTCTTACGCGGGGATGAAGAGAAGACCATTGCGGTCGAACTGATCCGCGTGAAAGATGTTGAGCCGGAAGCGGTTACAAAAGCCCGGGAAAAAGCCGAAAAGGATCTCGACAAACTGGTGGACCTGGCCATCCGCGACAAGAAGCGATTGGAACTGCCGCCGGAGATCGTCGAAAACATTGGCGGCATGGCGGAATTGTTCAAGCGATTGCGCAAGCGATTTCAGGGCATGAAGCCGGAAGAAATCGGCCGGCTGATGGGGGAACGCGTTGGCGAAGATATGTTTTTTCAGAACCTGATCGAGGGTTACAAACCGATCGTGGCCTCCGCCTCGTCAAGTGTCGTGCGGTTGATGCGCGGCAAGCGGCAAGTGGCGCTGGCGACGGCGATTTCAGCCGACGGCTACCTGCTTACCAAGTCGAGCGAAGTGAAGGGACGCGACATCAAGGCGCTGCTGCCGGGAGGCGAAAGACATGAAGTACAGTTTGAAAAAGACTTCCCGGAATACGATTTGGCGTTGATCAAGATTGACGCGAGGCTCGAACCGGTGCGCTGGTTCGTGTCGAATGACAAGCCGGCTTTGGGCATGTTTGTGAGCGCCGCCGGTCCCGACGTGACGCCGCTGGCCGTGGGGGTGCTGAGCGTGGCGCCGCGCGACCTTTCCGGGGCCAACAAGCCGCTGCTGGGAATCGGGTTGGCCGAATCGGACAACGGCCTGGTGATACTCGGCGTCATGAAGGGCAGTTCCGCCGAGAAAGCGGGACTGAAGAAAGGGGACATTGTGGTTTCCTTGAACGGGGCCGTCTACCGCACGCCGCGCGCGTTCACCGAGGCGATTCTGGCAAAGAAACCAGGCGACAAAGTGCGCCTGGAATATCGCCGTGCTGATAAGGAGATGGGAATTCAAGTGGAACTTGGCGACCGCGCCTCCCTGCCGAAAGGAGATGGGCTTGGCGCCTACCCTCAAGGCGGCAAGCTCAGCAGCAACCGCGATGGTTACGCCCAGGCGATTCAGACCGACCTGCCGATCCAGCCGCAGGAGTGCGGTAGTCCCGTCATCGATCTCGACGGGCGGATCATCGGCATCAACATCGCGCGGGCCGGCAGGATCAAGTCCTACGCCATCCCGGCCGCGGTCATCCAGGACTTGTTGAAAGACGCCCTGCCCCAGGAGTAGTTGGCACGTACTCTCGTTCGCGGTGACAAACGGTAGCAACGCGTTGCCATTCCGCCGGGATACGGCGGATATGTTGGCTTGTGATCGACCCTCGTGTGGCTATACTCAGGATGCGAACGTGGCCGCTCCACGCCGCCCTCCTGACCAGTAATCACCACGAGATGACCATGCCAAGATCGATTCTGGCGGCGCTGTCCGCCGCCGTTGTCCTCGCCTACACGCCGCAAGTCCTTCACGCCGCTCCTTCCTGGGATGGAGCGCAGTGGGTATGGGACGAAACGGGCGCGACGTCCAACGAGCCGCGATACTTTCGCGCTACCTTCTCACTGAAAGCGAAGCCGAAGAAAGCGACGCTGCAAATCACCGCCGATAACCAATACGAAGCGATGGTCAACGGCCTGCAGGTCGGCACGGATGGGAACTGGAATGATGTCGAGCAGTACGATGTCGGTAAATGGCTTGTCATCGGCCGCAATACGATCGGTGTTCGCGCGACGAATGGAGGAGGGCCGGCGGGCTTGCTTGCGCGACTGGTCGTCACGTTGGACGGTAAACAGAAGCCGCTTGTGATCGGAACCAGCCAGCGCTGGAAGACGTCACGCGCCGCGGCCGCGGACTGGACCGCGGCCGGCTTCGACGATGGCGGCTGGCAAGCCGCGGTGATCCTGGGCGGCCCCGAATCGGGACCCTGGAATCTGGTGAGAAGTGCGACCGGCGGTCAGGCTCCGCAAGATTCGAACGTGTCGAGCAGCGACATTAAAGGCTATCGTCCGGCGAGCGAAGAACAGCAGCACTTTATTCTTCCCGAAGGTTTCGAAATCGAATTGGTCGCCGCGGAGCCTTTGGTGATCAATCCTGTCTGCCTGACGCTGGACGAGCAGGGTCGCATGTACGTCAGCGAAAGTCACACGTATCGATACGGTCCGGGCCGTTCACCCGTGAAAGAGCCAACGAATCCGATCGTGCGTCTCGATCCGCTTCCCGACGGTTCGGGCTACCGGCGCGTGACGGTGGCCGAAGGCTTTGAAGATCCCGTTATGGGGATGGTGATCCGGGACGGCAAGCTGTGGTGCACGGCGAACAACTTCCTGTTCACCTTCGACCTCACGGAATCGGGCCCTGCCGAAAACAAGAAGACGCTGCTGATCGACAAAAACAAAGCGTGGAACCCATTCGGCATGTTTGTTTTGGAATGGGGGCCGGAGGGATCACTATACCTGAGTGTGGGCAATCACAACATTGACATTGGTCCGCCGGACCAGCCCAAGGGCGAGGGAATCACGGGCCGCGGGAGTTCGGGCATCGTGCTCCGTATGCGCGAGGACGGCACCGAATTGGAACGCCTGGTGCATGGCCTGCGCGTTCCCTATTCCTACGACTACGATCCGTTCGGACAGCTGTGGCTGCTTTCGAATGGACAAGGGAATCCAAATCGTTTCGTGCGCGTTATCGAGGGAGTCGACTACCACTGCTACAGTCGCGGGCAGGTTGGCAACGAATGGCTGGCCGGGCGGCATCCTTTGGCGCCGCCGTGCCTGGAACTGCCGCGCGGCGCGTGTACCCAGCTGCTCCGCTACTACGGCGCTGCGTTTCCTGCGGATTATCAAGGAAGTCTGTTCCTGGATAACTGGGGCGCGCACGGTTTCGCAGCGGCGAATCGCACGCTCCATCGCTACGTCCCCGACCACAGGAACAACATTGTTTCGAAGGAGGACTTTCTGGTTTGTCGAGACCCGCACTTCCGCTGCAGCCACGTCGTCTATGCCCCGGATGGCAACCTGTTGATTGCCGACTGGTACGGCCGCGACGACGAGAGTGACTTGACCGGCAGGATCTGGAAAGTCGTTTACAAGGGTGCGGCGTCCGCATCGCCGCCGAATGGTTCCATCGCCTGGGAGAAACGGGACGACGCCATCGCGGCCCTCGATTCGCCGCATCATGCCATCCGGCAAAAGGCAATGCGAATCCTGGCGGATAATCCGGAGAACTCGGTGCCGGCATTACGCCAGCATGCGGCCGGTGCGGGCGAGGCGATCGGCGCGGCGTCGGCACTCTGGTCCCTCACACGCATCGCTATGCCTCAGGCTGTCGATGCCTTGGCGGCTGGCGTCGAACATGCGGACTGGCGAGTTCGCAAATTGTCCTTGCGGCTGTTGCGGCGGTACGCGTCGCCGCAGCGAGATACCGTGGCTCGCAAACTGCTGGCCGATGCGGATCCCGCCGTGCGGCTGGAAGCGGCTCTCTGTCTCGAGAGGTCGCGAGAACGTGCGGCGGCCCTGATGACCGTCTTGCAATCGGACGCTGTCGAAGACGAACACTTGCGTTACGAAGCCGCCTGGCACCTGGCCGCGGTCGCCGCCGCGGAGGATTTCCACCGCTTGTTGTTAACCGAGAACGCATCAGTGCGACTCGCGGGCTTGATCGCCATCGACGTCGCGGCGTACGAGCAGACCTCGAGCAAAGACGTGGCCCTCGAAACGCTGGCGGAGTTCGTGGCGGATCCACGGGAGGTGGATGTCAAGCTGCTGCTCGAATTGGTGAAGCTGCACCGCGGTCCGGCGATGATTCCACCCTTGCTGCGAGTTATCGAGAGCACCGATGTTCCTCCCTCCGTGACCGCGAACTCGCTGCTGTTGTTGCGCAGCATTTCCAGCGACACGGCCGTGACGCTCGACCGGCGTGCGATCCTGCGGTTCCTGGAGGCTGTCAAGAATGGCACCGCGGCGATTACGACCGCGGACGACGCGCTGACGTTATTGGAACTGCTCGAAGCCGACGGTCCCAGCGAATTTGCCTTGTCCGAGATTGCTCGCCGCGTGGGAGACAAGGATGTGCGCGTCCGCAGGGCGGCGCTGAGTCTGGCGGCTCGGTTTGGCCACGATGCGGCTCCCTTGGCCCCAACCTTGTGGCAGCGAATCCTGGATGTGAGGCCCGCGGTAAAAGTGGATGACAAGCTGGCCTGCCTGAGCGCCGTGATGGCGATCGAAGCGCGGCCCGATCGCGAGAAGTGGAGCCAACTGCTGCACGACGGTGATCCGCTGCTGCGAAGAGACGCCGTACGCAGCTTCCGCTCGTTGGGCGGCCATGCGGAAATGGTGGAGCTGCTGTCGCGGCAGGCGCCCCGCTTGATCGACGAGCAGCCCGGTTTGGCGCACGACTTAAGCGCCGTCGTGCGTGCCTGGTTGTCAAACGGTGTGAAATGGAAAGGAGTCGCGCTACCGAACGCTCCCGCCGACGACGCGGCCTACGCCCGCATCGTGGCCGAAGATGCGTTTCAGCAGGCCCACCCGGCGCTCGGCCGCCGCGTGTTCGAACGCAGCGGATGCGTGAAGTGCCATACCACGGTCGTGGAAGATACCGAACGCGCGCCGTCGCTGAAAGGAATTGGCAAGGCACAGAAGGTGGAATACCTGGTCGAGTCCGTGCTTGATCCGTCGGCCGTGATCAAGACCGGGTTTGAAACCGAATTGATTGTCACCCGCGATGGGAAGGTGCACAGCGGGTTGGTGAAGGAGGTGGGCGAGTCGCTGCGCGTCATTCTGGCGGAAGGGGAAACGCGGCTTGACAAGGCGGATATCGAAGAACGTTCGGTGCAGAAAAAGTCCCTGATGCCGGACGGCCAGCACCGTCTGTTGAGTCTCGCCGAATTCGCAGATTTGATCGCCTATTTGCAATCGCTGAAGTGATGAGCGACGTTACTCCATCGTCAGGCACGGTTGTTCAACGCTGCCCCTGGGCGCGTGGCGAGCAATACTTTGCTTACCATGATGATGAATGGGGCGTTCCCGTTCACGACGACTGCCGGCTGTTCGAATTCCTGATCCTTGAAGGCGCGCAGGCCGGCTTGAGTTGGCAGACGATACTCAAGAAGCGTGAAAACTACCGGCAAGCATTCAGCCAGTTCGATCCGCAGCGCGTCGCCAGGTATGGGGACAGGGAGCGTGCGAAATTGCTGGAGAACGCTGGGATCGTGCGCAACCGCCTGAAGATCGCCTCGGCGATCGGCAACGCGCAGGCCTTCCTGGCGGTGCAGGAGGAATACGGCACGTTCGACAGGTATTTGTGGCGTTTTGTCGACGGAAAGCCCAAGCAAAATGCCTGGAAATCACTCGACCAGGTCCCTGCGCGGACCCCGGAATCGGATACGCTGAGCAAGGAGTTGAAGCGTCGCGGTTTTCGCTTCGTCGGCACCACTATCTGCTACGCCTACATGCAAGCCGTCGGGATGGTCAACGACCACCTGGTCAGCTGCTACCGGCATTCACAGTTAAGACGCTGATGAAATTACTTTGCCTGATGTTCCGCGTTATGCCCCTTTCGTGTCCGACAACTTGATCGATGTGGCAACCTGGATTACATTTCTCCACGAAGGTCCTGTGCACGCCGAGCGTGCTGGAACAGCCTGCGAAGTGAAGGTGATCAGTGTAACGAGCGGGCGCGTTTCGCTTCACGCCTCTGCCGACCGTTCGCGCGAGCCGCTCGCAGCGCAATGCGGCGCGCCGCTGAGGTGACCGCGCGGTCGGACTGGCGATATCGGAAAGCTGATGATCTGCGTTACTGCTCCCAGTCGTTTGCATTTTGGTTTGATTCGGACGAGTGGTTCGTTTGGGGGTGTGGGCGTGATGATTGATCGTCCACGTGTGCGACTGACCGTGACGCCGCATGCGCGGTTCAAGATCTGCGGCGCGGCCTCGAAGCGAGTGCAAGCGATTTGCCGGCGCTGGTCGGAATATTACCAGGCACCGTTGCCCGACTGTCGCGTGGACGTGCAGGATTGCCCGCGTCAGCATCAGGGATTGGGGCTGGGGACGCAGCTTTCACTCGCGGTAACGGCCGGATTGAATGCGTTTTCCGGCCGCGACTACGCTTCGCCGCTGGAGTTGGCGTCGTCGTCGAATCGGGGCAAGCGGTCGGCGGTGGGGACGTACGGTTTTGGCGCCGGCGGGTTCATTTACGAAGTCGGGAAGCGCGCGCCCGGCTCGCTGTCGTCGCTGGGATGCCGGCTCGATTTTCCCGCGTCATGGCGGTTCGTCTTGATTCAGCCCGCGGTTGCCGAAGGGCTTTCGGGCGGGAAGGAAGTCGCCGCGTTTTCGCGATTGACCGATTCGCCGCCCGCCGCCGCCTGGCTGACGAAGGAAATCCACGAGCGGATGATCCCGGCGTTGGAGAATCACTGGTTCGATCGATTTAGTGATAGCGTCTACCATTATGGCCGCCGCAGCGGTTTGTGCTTTGCCAGTATTCAAGGCGGTCCGTATAACGGCAAGGAACTCGCGGAGTTGGTTCATACCGTTCGTTCGCTGGGTGTGCGTGGAGTCGGCCAAAGTAGCTGGGGCCCGACGATCTTTGCGATTCTGCCGTCTCATCACGCCGCGCGGCGGCTGCAGCGCGAACTACGAGCGATCTACGACGATCGACATGAAATCAGCATCGCCGGGCCAGACAACCGCGGCGCCACGATTGACGTCCGGGAGCGTTAGTTCGAGAACCGTGTGTGGCCGCGGCACAAAACGTTTCTGCTATGGACGCAACAGCCGGAGTGCCTGTTCCATGTCTGCGTGCAGCGGCGCGGAGAACGAAATATCTGTCTTCGTTATGGGATGTTCCAGCGTCAAGCAGTGGGCATGCAGCGCCTGGCGGGACAAGACGATCTCGGTCGAGTTGCCGCCGAGTTCTTGGGCGGTGATTTCGCTGCGTCCGCCATAGAGCCGATCGCAGAGGACCGGGAAGCCGATGTGGGCCAGGTGCACGCGCAATTGATGCGTGCGGCCTGTCTTGGGCTTCAAGCGGACGAACGCGTAGCCGTCGAATCTTTCCAGGACCTCGAAGAACGTCGTGGCCTCGCGGCTGCTGTCGTGGCCGGGGCGAATCGCCATCTTTTCACGTTGGTAAGGATGGATGCCGATCGGTTGGTCGATGATGTCGCGATCGCGATCGGGAACTCCGACCACGATGGCGAGGTACTCTTTGCGGGCCGTGCGTGCTTCGAACTGAGCGGCCAGGGCGAGATGCGTTCGATCGTTCTTGGCCACGACCAGAACGCCGCTGGTGTCGCGGTCCAGCCGATGGACGATCCCGGGACGCGTGGCCCCGCCCGCGGAACTCAGCTGTTCAAAGTGATAAGCCAGCGCACTGGTCAACGTGCCGGACCAGTGTCCTTTGGCGGGATGAACCACCATGCCCGGGGGCTTGTCGATCGCGACCAGGTCTTCGTCTTCGTAGAGAACGCTAAGCGGAATGTTCTCGGGCTGGGGACCGGTGACGGGCAGGTCGGGAAGCTGAAAGCGGATTACCTGACCAGCGTGAATGCGGTACGACGGTTTCGCATGACAGCCGTCAACGGCAACCGACCCTGCGGTAATGGCCTTGCGAATGTTGACGCGACTGTGGTCAGGAAACCTGGCAGCCAGAAAGGCATCCAATCGCGCTCCCTCGTCCTCCGCAGGCACGGTGACGGTTACGGGCTCGCGACCTGAATCGTCCAACGTCAATTCGCTTTTTCCGGCGTCGAGTTGTCGGCATCTGCCGGCGCGGGGGCGGACGGTTCGCTGTCGTCGGCGGGCGATTCCGTAGCGGCAGGCGTTTCAGCGCCGTCCGGGCCTTTGGCACTCGGCGTTTCCTCAGCCGCCGGAGTTCCGGTGGTTTCCCCGGGCGCCGTATCATCG
>CALBSZ010000697.1 GCA_937967665.1 uncultured Planctomycetaceae bacterium | reverse complement strand
TTAGTGCCAACTGCTCCAACACACCTGAGCGTATTTGCCACTGCCCATTTTTTTTAGAGGACGACAGATGTTTACGATTTTTGGAAACTCGGATCGTTATTGCGATAGCGTTTCGCGCCGTTCGTTCTTGAGAGTTGGCGGTTTGGCGATGGGGGGTCTCACGCTGCCGCGGCTGTTGCAGGCCGAAGCCGAAGCGGGTGCCGCCGCGCGGGGCAAGTCGGTGATCAATATTTATCTTGGCGGCGGTCCGACACACATGGATACGTTTGACCTGAAGCCGCAGGCGCCCGTTGAATTCCGCGGCGAACTCAATCCGATTTCGACCAACGTCCCCGGCATTCAAATCAGTGAGTACCTTCCCAAGCTGGCCACGATGGCCGACGACTACGCGATTGTTCGTTCGCTGACCGGCGTCAACAACGAGCATTCCCCGAGTCAGTCCGATTCTGGCTGGCCGCAGAAGTCCCTCCCGTCGGTAGGCGGCCATCCCGGCCTGGGTGCGGTCGTTTCGAAGATGTTCGGATCGATGAGCGGCACGGTGCCCACATCGATGAGGCTTTCGGGAGGTTTCGGTAAAGCTGTATTCCTGGGCGCGATACATCGGCCGTATGATCCCGGCGCGATGCGTTCCAACTTGCGATTGAACGGCAACATGACCCTCGACCGGCTCGGCGACCGCCAGGCCCTGCTCGGGGAGCTCGACCGCGTGCGCCGCGAAGCCGACAATCGTGGCGCCATGACCGCGATGGATGCATTTACCGAACGCGCGGTGGGCGTGGTGACGTCCAGCAAACTGGCGGATGCGCTGGAGATCAATAAAGAAGATCCGGCCATTTTCGAGAAGTACGGATACGATCGAAGCAAGAATCGCTATCGCGAAAACAATCGCTTCCTCTTGGCGCGACGGCTGATCGAAGTCGGTGTCCGTTGCGTCTCATTTTCGTGGGGCGGTTGGGACACGCACCGCAATAACTTCGAGTCCATGCGCGAACAGCTGCCGGCGCTGGACGCGGGGCTGAGCGGGCTGATCGCGGATCTGAAGTCCCGCGGCATGCTGGACGACGTCATCATCATGATGTCGGGCGAATTCGGGCGCACACCGCGAGTGAACAGCAATGCGGGTCGCGATCATTGGCCGCAGGCATCGTTCTTCTTCCTGGCCGGCGGCGGCCTGAGCACGGGGCAAGTGATCGGGTCGACCAATCGCCTGGGGGAACACGCCCAGGACCGACCCGTGCATCTGCAGCAAGTGTTTGCCACCGTCTATCACCAAATCGGCATCGATCCCGAAACTACCACGCTGATCGATCCCAACGGTCGGCCGCAGTACCTGGTGCAACATCGCGAACCGATCCACGAACTGATTTAGCGGGTCGTGCTAGAACGGTGGAAGTTTACGGCGTTTTGCCAATCACGCGTAGCCGCGAAAACGGACGTTGTCATTTTCCAATCTTCGCGTCTTAGCGCCTTCGCGTGCGCTTTCTTCGATTGCTGTGCTTACTTTCGGCACTTCTTCAACGATTGGGCAGGAAAATGGGGGCAGGAAGATGTGACAAAATCATTTTCCTGCTCCTATCTTCCCGCCATCGCCTGCGTTGCTACCGTGGGGACGGATTGGGGAATCGCTAGTTTCCGCGATAAAGAAGGCGGATCTTGATCTAGCGAACTTCACGTGAACCTTCTTCGGTCAACGGTTGTGCTCGTCGGTGTCGTCCTGAGGCAACAAGGAGGCAAAGTATTTAGCCGCTTTGGGCAAAGATCAGGCCGAGAATGCCGATGATGACCAGCACGGCGATGGTGATGGCCCAGTTCAGCCAGTTCTGACCGGCCTTGCGTTCGCGCCGCTCGATTTCCGCTGCCCGTTTGCGTTTATATTCTACGCTGTCTTTCTCGCGCAACTGAAACTGCACGTTGCAGTGCGGGCACAGGACATCCTGCCCTAACATTTCCTTCGGCGTTTCCAATTCGTGTCCGTTGGGGCAGGGGATGTGCAGCAGGTCCGGTTCCGTCTGCTGTTTGAATGGATTGGTGCTCGGTCCGTCCGGACCGACCTTGGGGAAACCCGTACTGCTGCTCGCGGTACCGGGAGGTTCAATACCGGAAAAGACCTGTGGTGCGGCATGGCCAGGTGGACTGGCCGGCGCGGACGGCTGTCCTACGGGTGAGGGAATGATGAACAGGATCCCGCACGTCGGGCACGTGCATTGCTGCCCGGCTTGCGATTCATCGCCTTCCAGGAGATGGCTGTTGGGGCATTGAAACTGAAACATGATCTTCTTGCGATCCGAGGATGGGGTAATGCATCACATGAAATACAAGATGGGCGAATCTGTACGCTGACGCGCGGCCTAGTCCCTAAACAAGCGAAGTTTGAATCCGAGCATCGCAAGAATTCGAAATCCGAAATCCGAAGTACGAAACAAATTCAAAATCCGAAATTCAAAACCGTTTCATCTGAATTCAACGGAAACGTGAAATACACACGCCGTTGGGATTTCGGATTTTCGTATTGTGACATTTGAATTTGTTTCGGTTTTCGATATTCGTGCTTTGAATTTCAAATCCAGAATTCACAGACCTCGCTTGTTTTAGGGCTATTCGCGAATGGCGCGGCGGTAACAGTAATCGAATAATAAATCCCATTCCGTTTGAGCGATCTTTTGACAAAGTGAATGACAGCGCGCTCGGCCGCGCAGGACCTCTTCGCACAGGTCCACGAAGCCATGCGGGTCCCACTTCGAGCGTGTCGGCAGGTGTTCGGAATACGCATCGGTCGGTTCAATTGCCGCCAGCTGCTGCGCGGCGGTATTCAAGTCGGCGAAAATTGGATGGTCCCCCACGCGGCGAAACCAATACTTGGCGTTGGAAAAATCGGGTTCGCGACGGTGCATGATGCCATGCCAATAGCTGCCGGTACTGGTATTGATATCCTGGCTGATAGCATGCGACTCGTCCAGGAAATTATGCCTCAGCCAGAGACCGGAAATGCAGCAGCGAGCCATCCTGGGATCGGTCACGGTCTGACCGCTGAAAACAGTGTCCGGCGTCAGCGCGGCGAGTTGAGCTTCGACCTGGCGGTTGGGTATTCCGGGGCCCAGGTCCAGGCTCCCCGCAGAACCGATCAACTCGTTACAGGCCTCACTGTAGCGAGCAAACGAAGAATCTGTCATATCCCGACACTCCCCATAAACGAGTTACTCTGCCCAAATTAAGAATGCCGCGGTAGAAAGTCCGATACTACGCCTAGGCTTTGTTTTAAATCTCGCGTTGTCGTCATGGGTGGCGGGTGTCGAGTGAATTGAGCTGCGGGAGTCCAAGGTTCTGTGAGGTCGCTTA
>CALBSZ010000696.1 GCA_937967665.1 uncultured Planctomycetaceae bacterium | reverse complement strand
AAATTACACTTTAGCGGTATCAATACTGCATTGCAATGATTTTGCAAGGAAACCATAGGAAAAGTTTGATCGGTCCAACGGCGGGTGAAATTTCTGAAACAAACCGTTTCAGAAGCTGAACACCGATGTCAATGAGCCGGATTTGGGATGGAGTCCTCGATTCGCCCCGGGCGATAACGTAGGGTGTCGGAGCGGCAATACCGTTCAGTTTTCACGTGGGACGGGCACTCCTGCCCGTCGCTCATACCGCATCTTGTACGAGCGTGAAAACGCCAGCACAAGATGTGACGGGCAAGAGTGCCCGTCCTACATACTTTGAACGGTAGGGTGTCAGAGCGGTGTGGCGGAGAGGCGCTTGCCACAACGAGACGCGTTGTGCCGTGTCGGTGCATGCCACGCGAATCAGCGAGCGGCGGCCCACCTGAAAAAGCGGACCCCTGCCTGCGGAACGTCTACGCGTGTGATGCGGCCGTGGGAAATGGCCGGCCGAAATCTGGTGGGCTTCGCAGCTTTCCCCTCGCGCTCAGGCAAGACGATTGGCCGGCGTGTTCGCCAGGCGGCGCATCCGCGAAAACGCCGCGGCCGCCGACCCCTCGGCGCTGCGTCGCTAGCTCAATGTGAATACTTCGTCGTCGCCGCGGACGGCAAATTCGGCGTCGGGGCCGTGGGTGACGTAGAGGTCGTTGCCAATACGCCCCGAAAGGCCGTCAAGGGACCCGTCGTCCGTCAGCGAATCGAGCCGGTTCCCCGCGGCAGCGCCCGCGCCGGTCAACACGTTGTTGACGCGCGTCAAGAAGTCGTTGGAACTGGTCCATTCGTCGCGAATCGCGGTCAGTTGCGAATCGGACATGGCCAGGTCGCCGCCGCCGAGCACGTCGTCGCCGTCGTTCCCTTGCACGTCGTCGCCGCCGAAACCGCCGATCAAAATATCGCGGCCCAGGCGTCCGAACAGCCGATCATCACCGGCTTCCCCCAGCACGATGTCGTTGCCGCCGCCGCCGCTGAGCGTGTCGTTGCCGCCGCCCCCGCGGAGCAGGTCGTCCCCGGTGTCTCCCGCGACAAGATCGTTGCCGCCGCCCGCGTTGATGACGTCGTCCCCGGCGCGGCCCAGCAATTCGTCGCGACCACTGCCGGCCGTGATGACATCGTTGCCCTCGCCGCCGTCGACCTTGTTATTACCGTCGCCGGCATCGATGACGTCGTCTCCGCCGCCGCCGATAATGATGTCGTCGCCCGCGGTCGTCACGATGTTGTCGTTGCAGCCGCTGCCGGAGATGTAATTGTTGCCGCCCCCGGCGTCGATGTCGCCACAGATACGGCGTGACGCGATCGAGATCCGGTCGGGGCCGTCGCCGGTGATGATGATCACTTTGCCGGTAGTCGGATAGAAGGGGCCATAGCCGATATCGTTACGGAGCACGAATTGCCCGCCACCGGTAGAATCGGTGATCACGATCTCATTACTGCCCATCAAGGAATCGGGAACCAGCAGGTTGCCCTGGCCGTCCACGCGTGGATTGTTGGTGACGTTCACCGTGTGCGTGTCGACCAGTTGTGTGACGGTGTCGTCGGTGATGGTGAGGGAAACGGTGAAGATACCAAGCCCGTTATATTCGTGATCGAGTACCACCGGTGTGAAGCAATTGCCCAACGCATCGCTATTGCCGTCGCCCCAGTTGACCGAACAGGAGAGGTTGGTGTCGTCCACCGGCGACGGGTCGTCGCCGCTGAACGTGAACGTCAACGTCTGAGACGGCAACGCATCCGTGGGACCGCTGATCGTACCCGTCGGCGGCAGGTTGTTGACCGTGAGCGAGATCGTCTGTTCGACGAAGTCGACGCCGTCATCACCGCCCGTGAAGTCCCCGGTCATGTCGTCGTCCGCCACGCGGACGGTCACGGTATAGACGCCGTTGTTGTCGTATGAATGGCTGCCATCGAATGACGCGTCGGTCAAATCGCCCATCCCGCCGATGTCGTCAATGGTGGCCATTCCCGTCGCAGCCGCGGAGAAGTCGCCCCAGTCGATGGAATAGGTAAACGTTTCGTCCGAGGCGCCGTTGGGGTTGGCGGGATTCCGGAAACCGGCGTCGGTAATCACACCAAGGTCCGTGATGGCAAACGCCGTGCCTTCGTTCTGGGCCGCTGCGGCCAGCGTCAGGGCAGGCAGCGCGTTGGTCACGGTAACACTAATCGTTTCGGTCACCGAACCGAGTGCTTCGCCGTCGTCGACGGTGACGGTGACGGTGTAGCTGCCATCGTCGGCGAAGGTGTGCGAGTTCGTCAAAGCAAACGTGTCCGGATTGGCCGGAGCACTGCCCATCGTTTCCGTGACGCTGCCGTTTTCCACGGCGCTGCCGTCCCCCCAGTCGATCGTGATCGTATGGCTGTCGGTGAGATCCAGGTCGGTGAAGCTGACCAGCCCGCTCAGGTCCAAGAGAGCCCCTTCCGCCACTGTTTGCGGACCGGGCACGCTGAGCACTGGCGGGTCATTGAGCCCGCTGATCGTCACGGTGACGGTGGCCATGTCGGTGAGTCCGCCGCGGTCGCTGATCGTGTAGGTGAACGTGTCGGTGGCGCTGTCACCGACGCCGAGGTATTCAAGCTGTCCATTGGGATCGTAATCGACGGTGTCGTCCGAGGCGTCGGCGGGAGTGGTGCCATCGTTGACGGTCACGCTGCCGAGGGTCCCCAGCGTAGACACTCCTTGCAGGAAGATCGTGTCGCCGATCGCCTCATCGGGATCGGAATCGTTGTCCATCACGTCGATATTCATGGCTGACGCTTCGTCGGTGGTTTCATTCGGGTCGTCCACGGCATCCGGGGCGCTGTTCGAGACGAGCGCGATATCATTGCCCGCAGCCGGTGTACTGGTGCCGGAGTCGTACTGGTAATCGATAAAGAAGCTCTGCGCCCCGATCGTCACGGCCGTCGCTTGGGGAACTCCGGCGAACTCGCCCACGACCGGATCGGTGCCGTCGTTGTTGATGATGACAAAGGTTCCCGTCACGCCGGAAGCCGACGTATCGGAGCCGACCAGGTTGGCGCCGGTGACATCCACGGAGCCGGACACATTGGTCGTATCATGAAGCGTATCGGAAGCCAGCTCGAACTCGTAGTTGGCTCCTGCTTGCAATGTGAGGTCGCCTGTGGAAATCGCACCAACCGTATCACCCGGCGCGACGGTTCCGCCGGATGCGGCCGTCACGGCACCGCTGACGTTGCCCGCCCCTGCCAGAGACCCGCCATTCTGCACAACGACGTTGCCGCCGCCGGTTGCCGAATTCGGGCCGCTGGTGTTGGCGACCAAGACGCCCTCCGATACGATCGTATCGCCGTTGTATGTGTTGTTACCGGTGACGGTCAGGGTACCGGCGCCAAGTTTCGTAATACCGTTCACGGGTGCCTGTGTGCCGAGGCTGCGGATGTAGACCTCGGTATACGGGATGGCATGGTTTTCGTTGGCAATCTCCCATAAGAACGTGTTCGGGTCATTGTTGGCCACACCGTTCACGCTGCTGCCGTAGCTGAAGCCGCGCACGTCGCCATGTCCACTCCAGGCCCAGGTGAAGACCCGGCGTCCGTCGTTGTTATTCGGCGGGTTTTCAAAAGTGTCACGCGTTCCCGTGGTGGTATCGAGGTACGGACCGCCGAGCACGTTATTGGTGATCTCCCAAGTGCCCGTTAGTGCGCCAGCTCCAGTTCCAGCGTCAAAGTCCCAACGCCAGTCGCTGGTGGCCAGGTTGCGAAAGCGACCTTCTTGGTATTGATTGATTCCCGACGTGTCAGCAGCGCGACTCAGGCGTATTTCGATATCACTCATATCGATGCCTGCACGCGCGATCAATTCGTTGACAATGGCTTCGCTATACGCAGCCGGAGCGAAGGCGGCGCTGGTGCCGAGATTCTGGTTCACATCAGCGATGTTGCCTTGACCGTCCGCGTCGAATTGCCAGCCTTCACGACCGCGTCCCACGAGCAGCCAGGAGTTCGTGCCATCGTTATCGACCGTGCCGAGGAAATCCTGGCCAGCAGCGGTAAAGGCGAATTCGCCGGCCCCCAAGGCTTCCAACTGGTGGACCCCCAGCGTTTCGATAATGTTGCCTGTGACGACCGTGTCCCCATCGCCATCGACCACTAACCCGGCCTGCA
This sequence comes from uncultured Planctomycetaceae bacterium, assembly GCA_937967665.1. Classification (GTDB taxonomy): domain Bacteria; phylum Planctomycetota; class Planctomycetia; order Pirellulales; family Pirellulaceae; genus CALBSZ01. The sequence goes on along the minus strand of CALBSZ010000696.1, from coordinate 61,506 downwards.
AGTCAATCGACGAACTGATGGTGAGCGTGTCGACAAACCCGGTGCCCGGATCGTCTACCGATCCGACGCCGGCCGTCGTGCCGGTCACGGACAGTTGTCCACTGAACTCGTTGTTCCCGCTGATGCCGACCAAGGCGCCCGGCTGCGTCGCCGCCCCGGTGCCCGTAATCGTCACGTCTTCCGCGCTGAGGTTAATCCCGCCGGATAGAGCCAGCGTCCCGCCGTCCACCGTGGTTCCCACGTTGGGGTTCCCCAGGGCGCCTTCGTCGGTTACCACGACCGTGCCGCCTTCGATTTCGGTGAGCCCGTTATAGGTATTCGCGCTGTTCAGCGTCAGCGTACCGGCACCGGTCTTGAGCAGATTATCGGGCAACTGGGTGGGAGACGTGCGACTGCGGAGATACACTTCGGTATAGGGAATGGCGTGATCTTCGTTGCCAATTTCCCAGAGGAACGTGTTGGGATCGTTGTTGTTGACGCCCCCGACCGTCAGGCCGTAGCTGAACCCCTGCTGATCACCGTGGCCACTCCAGGCAAAGGTAAAGACGCGCGTCGCATCGTTTCGTCCGGACCCTAGTCCGTAGAAATCGTCGGTGTTTCCGCCGGTCGTGGTATAGGCCTGGCTTCCGGGCAGTCCCGCAACGACGTTCAAGTGCTGCATGGTCACACCGTAGGGAGTGCCGTCAAAATCCCAGGTCCATTGATTACCGTTGCCAGTAAAATCGCGCCAGCGGACCTCCTGGTAGTCTCCCGTGCCGGCGCTGTCGCCGGCGCGGCGGAGGCGTACTTCGACGTCGCTCATGTCGAGCCCCGCGGTGGCGAGCAGATCGTTGATGATCGCGCTGTCGAACGCTTTCGGTACGAAGGCGGCGGAAGTTCCCAGACCATCGTTGACTTCATCGGGCACCGATGCGGGTCCATCGGCGTCAAATTCCCAACCGTTGCGGCCACGACCAATCAGCAGCCACGTGTCCGTACCGTCGTTATCGACCAGTGCTTCGAATGTCTGGCTGTCGGCCGTAAAGGAGTAGTTACCGGTCGCCAAGGCGCTGAGATTGCTGAGGCTGGGGGCCGGCGAAGTGATCGTACCGTTGACCGTGACATCGCCCGCTCCCGTGATCTCGGCGTCGGCGTCCACGAGTTTCAATTCACCGTTGACAATCAATTCGCCCGCCGCGCTGCCGATGCTCACCGGACGCTGAGTGGCACCCTGATCCTCGACGGTCAGCCCCATCAAGATGGGATTCTTGTCGGCGAACGTCGTTGGATTGCCGTTGAAGACGATGTTCACGGAACTGGAGGTCGCTGTGAATTCGTGCGTCAATACGGCGCCCGTATTGACGTAGTCGCCGCTTTGAATGAGGTTCGGACTGAAATCTTCCAGCACGAGGTTGCCGTCGACAATGACATCCCAGCCCCTCGCGCAACAGCGTTCCTGGAACAGTCCCTGGAACTTGTACTGGTTGCCCACGGTGAGCCCGTTGATGTCGATCGAAACGACTTGTGGCGCCACGCTGTAGCGAATGTCGCGCATGATACTGTTAAGTGCCACGTCGTTGGCTGACGAACCAAAGTTGGATGCGTTATCCCAGTTGGCGACGTTCGCATTCGCCGTGATCACGACGTTGGGTTCGCCCGCTTCGTCGGTGAACAACGCATCGCCGACTTGTTGGCCTCCAGCGCCAAGTGCGTTGACCGCATAGAGGAAATTCCCGTCCATATCGAGTCCCTCGCCCGGATCGCCGCCGGTCACTACTCCCGCGGTCGTAGCGGAACCAGGTAGCGGCGCGCCGATCAGCGTGACTGCGCCGTACAAGGTATTGGTGCCGGCGGTATTCACGATCTCACCTGCGCCGGCATTCCCCGTGCCGTTGACGAGGATGTTTTCTGGCAAGTCGACGCCGCCGGGCAACGCCAGTGTGCCACCCGCGCGTACGGTCGTGTCCGCGTAAGTGCTGCCGAGCGCGTTGTCGCTGGCGGCGACCAGTGTTCCTTCGATGACGTCGGTCGGCAGGAGGTACGTGTTGTTACCCGCCAGCGTTGCGGTGCCGCTGCCCGTTTTGGAAAGAGAAACCGGAATCGCCAGGGCATCCCTCGCGCGGATATAGACTTCCGTGTAGGGCAACGGGTGATTTTCCGTACCGATTTCCCACAGGAACGTGTTGGGGTCGTTGCCATCGGTACCGACGACATCCTGCCCGTAGCTGAAGCCCTGTTGGCCGCCGTGTCCGCTCCACGACCAGGTGAAGACACGTTCGTGATTGTTTGCCGAGCCCGCGGCATTGGTATCGCGAGTCTCGCTGGTCAGATCCGTGAAGGCTCCGCCCAACGCAGAAGGCCGGACTTCATGCGAGACGGCGTACCCATTGCTGCCCGCGTCGAAATCCCAGGTCCAGAATGACTGCGTGATCGGATTCCAGCGTACTTCCTGGTACGAGTCGCCGGTCGTATCGGCGGCCCGCTTCAAGCGGATTTCGACATCCGTGAGGTCCAGCCCAGCTTGGGCCAGCAGGTCATTGATGATGGCGTCGCTGTAGGCCGTGGGAGTAAACGCGGCGGGTGTGCCCAGTCCTTGTGTGACAGCGGCCAGGCTTCCGCCCGGGCCATCGGCATCGAACTGCCAGCCATTTCGTCCGCGCCCGATTAGCAGCCAAGCCGCCTCGCCGTCGTCGTCCACCAGGGCGTCGAATGTCTGCGAATCCGCGGTGAACGAGAATTCGCCCGCTCCGAGGCCGCCGATGTTGTTCAACGTCGGCGCGGGGGTCGAGATTATGCCGTTGACGATCGTGTCCGCCGATCCGGTCAACTCGAGTCCTACGTTGTCCTGCAATTCGATGTCGCCGTTGATGTTCAGCGTGCCGCCGTCGCTGCCGATAACGAGGTCACGCTGGAAGGGACCAAGTTGTTCGACCGTCAACCCCATCAGGATCGGGTTCTTGTCGGGGAATGCCGTCGGATTACCGTCGAAGACAATGTTCACGGATGTGGAGGCCGCCGTGAATTCGTGCGTCAGCACGGCGGCGGTATTGTTTTGATCGCCCCCTTGAATCGCGAGAGGGCTGAAGTCTTCGCTCACTAACTGGCCGTCGACAAGGACATCCCAGCCGCGGTCGCAGCAGCGTTCCTGGAAAAGACCTTGGAACTTGTATTGGTTGCCGATGGTCAGGCCTTGGATGTCGATGGAAACCACCTGCGGCGCCACGCTGTAACGAATATCACGAAGGACACTTTCGAGAGCCGTGTCATTCGCTGACGTGCCTAAATCATACGTGCTTGTCACCCAGTTCGCGGCGTTGGCGTTGGCCGAAATCACGACGTTCGGTTCGCCCGCTTGGTCGGTAAACAGCGCATCGCCCACCTGCTGGCCACCCGCGCCGAGCGCATTGACGGCGTACAGGAAGTTTCCTTCCATATCCAAACCTTCACCAGGATCACCTCCCGTCACCGCGCCGCGACTAGTCGTTGCCATAGGCTGGGGACTCAGGGCAGTGATGGTTCCGGTAAGCGTATTGTTGCCGCTGCTGCTGAGGATGGCGCCGGTGCCGGCCACGCCGGCGCCGGTCACCGTCAGCGGCTCGGGAATGCTGGTATTGCCGGCCAGTTCCAGGGTGGCGCCGTCGAAGACGGTGGTGTTCGCGTCGACATCTCCGAGCGCATTGTCGGACGCGGCGACGAGGATCCCTTCTTGAACTTCGGTCAAGCCGCGATAGGAATTGTCGCCCGACAAGGTGAGCGTGCCGTCATCCACCTTAGTAACGCGATTGGTACCCCGTTGCGTTCCAAGGCTGCGGACGTAGACTTCCGTGTAGGGCATGGCGTGGTTTTCCGTAGTAAATTCCCACAGGAACGTACTTGGATTGTTGTTGTCCGTACCGGCGACGCTGCCGCCGTAACTAAAGCCCCGCTGGTTGTTGTGCCCACCCCAGGCCCAGGTGAAGACGCGCTGGTAGTTGTTTCCCGCCCCTGACGAAAAGCCGTCGCGGGTTTCGCTGGTGGGATCCGAGAACGCCGCGCCAAGTACCGATGGCTGCACGTCCAGGGCCACGGCATAGCCCGGATCGAACGCCCAGGTCCAGGTAGGTTGCGTCAGTGGCTTCCAGCGCACTTCCTGATACGCGGTACCGGAAGTATTGGCGGCCCGCTTGAGCCGGATTTCGACGTCGGTCAGGTCGATACCTGCTTGCGTGATGAGATCGTTGATGATGGCGTTGCTGTAAGCCGCCGGCGCGAACGCGTTTGGAGTGCCGAGATCCTGCGTCACATCGGCGAGAGTTCCCTGACCGTCAGCATCGAATTCCCAGCCTTCCCGGCCGCGGCCCACCAGGAGCCAGGAATGCAGGCCGTCATTGTCGATCAGTCCGTCGAACGTCTGTGCGTCACCGGTAAATGAGTGCTCACCTGAATGCAAGGATTCCAGCGAACTCAAATTGTTTCCTGTCACCGCACCCGCGATGTCGCCGGCGATGGTGGTGCTGCCGGCACCGCCAACCACCAGGTCCGAAGTACCGAGATCCACATTGCCGCTGATTTCCAAATCCGCGCCGTTGTCGGCAGCAAACAGCACGATACTCGATTCGCCCAGGTCCTCGACCGTAAGGCCCATGAGGATCGGATTTTTGTCTGGGAACGCCGTCGCCGTGCCGTCGAACGTGATTTGTACTGATTCGGCGGACGCCGTAAACTCGTGCGTCAGGACCGCGCCGGTATTGACATAGTCGCCACCCTGGATGGCGTTCGGGCTGAAGTCTTGCAGCACTTTCTGTCCGTCGACAATCACATCCCAGCCGCGATTGCAACAGCGTTCCTGGAACAGCCCTTGGAATTTGTACTTCGTGCCGATCGTGAGACCATTCAGAGTGATTCCCAGCGGCGTCGGGTTCGAACTCCAACGGATGTCACGCATGATGGTGTTCAACGCCGCGTCGTTGGCCGAGGATCCGAAATCAGAAGCGTTGTCCCAGTTTGCTGCCGCTTGATTGGAAGTAATGGTAACGTTCGGCTCACCCGCCTGGTTGGTGAATAAGGCGTCGCCGACCTGCATGCCTCCGACGCCGAGCGCGTTGACGGCGTAGTGGAAATCGCCGGACATGTCGAGTCCTTCACCCGGATCGCCACCGGTCACAGCGCCAGCGGTCGTAACCGAGGTCCTCGGACCGGCAACAACGACGTCTCCTGAAATCGCGTTGGAACCGCTGGAACTGACAATGACGCCGTTGCCTTCGCCCTGCCCTGTCACTTCGAGCTGCTCGGGAAGGTTCACGCCGCCGGACAATTCCAAAACCGCTCCGTGATGAACTTGCGTATTCGTGGTCGTCGCGCCCAATGCCATGTCGGCAGCGGCCACTACCGTCCCGGCTTTGATCAGGGTTTCGCCGGTGTAGGTGTTGCTTCCCTGCAGCGTGAGCGAGCCGATGCCTTCCTTGATCAGGTGATTGGCCGCCCCGCGCGCACCGGTGCTGCGGATATAGACTTCGGTGTAGGGAATGGCGTGATTCTCGTTGCCGATTTCCCAGAGAAACGTCGTGGGGCTGTTGTTGTCGGTGCCCTGTACCGAACCCCCATAACTGAACCCCTGTCGGCCGCCGTGGCCGCCCCACGACCAGGTGAAGACGCGTTCGTGGTTATTGCCTCCGCCCGCACTTAACGTATCACGCGTCTGGCTGGTGGCGTCGGTAAACGCGCCGCCGAGTACCGACGCGCCGACTTCGTGAGATACCGCGTAGCCGCTGGCTCCGGCATCGAAATCCCAAGTCCAGGTCGTTTGTGTTGTTGGATTCCAGCGAACTTCCTGGTACTCGGTTCCCGCTGTGTTCGCGGCCCGCTTCAGGCGGATTTCCACGTTGGTCAGGTCAACGCCAATCTGTGCAAGCAAACCGTTGATAATCGCGTCGTCGTAGGCGGCAGGGGTGAAAGCGGCTGGTGTGCCGAGATTCTGATTGACCGCGGCCAGTGCTCCCCCAGGTCCGTCCGCGTCGAATTCCCAGCCGTCGCGGCCGCGACCGACCAGCAGCCAGGAGTCGGTGCCGTCGTCGTCGAGTCGCGCGTCGAACGTTTGTGAATCGGCAGTGAAAGAAAAATCGCCCGTGCCGAGCGCGTCGAAATTGTTGAGCGTGTTTCCGGCGGCGGCGTTTCCGGTCAGGTTGCCGGAGATGGTCGTGTCGCCGTCACCATCGACGATCAGACTAAAGTTACCCATGTCGACGTTGCCGATCAGGCACGTGCCCGATTGATTGTCGATCGTCGTATCTTCCGTCAGCGTCAGGTCACCCAAGTTCGTCCCGTTGTTGCAGGCGATGACCGCCAGCATCTGCCGGGCTTCAAGCGATTCCACAAGGACTCGCCGGGAATCACGCTGTTGCTGCCTGCGTGCGCGACGTCGGGACAGCTGTCTTCGCTTCGTCATGAGTGACTCTCCAAATGTGGTATGCGCACAGCGAAAAATAAGGAACTGCTCGTGCAGCCCTGTTTCACCGTGTCTCCAACCGTTACCGTCTTTTTGGGACGCAACTGCATTCGTTCAGGAAAAGGATCGAATGACCGCCTCGCTACGTCTCTGTCCCGAAGAGAGGAGCGTGAGTCGCCGTCGAACGCGGGAAGACAGTACAACGTTTGCGAACACGCAAATCCCGGTTCGATTCCGACGACTTCAAGCGCCTAATGCATACTTTAGTAACTGATTTTGTGGATTGCAATCAAATGGCAGGTTTGTTGGCCATGAATGTTCCTATTGCGAGGAAATGTCGCGAACTCTGAACAAAACGGCTTCGTCTCGGAACACGAGCCATAGGAATCCGCTACCCCATAGCGGGGCCAAGACGGGCGCTGCGGGGGCGAAAGGCGGCGTAGCTGCCGCGTGAGGCAAGCAAGCCGCGGCATCTTATCGTGACGACGGCAGCGATTCGTCTTGTTTCCACCGGTGTGGTTTTGCTAAGTTCTTGCAGCGGCAAGGATTTCCGTTGCGATTTTGCGAGGCAAGGATGGCATGACACCCGCTCCCCATGACGATTCACGCATTGATCAAGCCTGTGCCGTCCCCTTTCGCCGGCGCGGCAACTTGACTGAAGTCTGCTTGATCACTTCGAGTGCCGGCAAGTGGATCTTTCCCAAGGGATACGTGGAGGGCGGCGAATCGGAGGCCGGCATCGCGTTGCTGGAAGCCGAGGAAGAAGCCGGCCTGCATGGCGAAATCATCGGCGAACCGCTGGGTTGCATTCAGATGACGAAGCGTCGCAAGCAGCTTACTGTCATTGCTTTTCTGATGAAGGTGTCTCGAACCGATGTGATTTGGAACGAATCGCATCGTCGGGAACGGCGCTGGGTTTCGTTAACGGATGCCGCCGAACTGGTGACAGATGCCGAACTGCTCGACTTGTTGCAAGCCACCGCGGACCGGATTGCCGCGGAATGCTTCAACACCTGAATTGCGGCGATTGAGTCACTGCGAGAACGCCTCGGCGCTGTTAGCCTCCCTGTGCTGCTATTTGGTTCCCGCGATGGCCTCGACGATGTTCACGGCGTGGTCGCGTACGCGGCGGTAGGCGTTGATTTGCCGGTTGTACGTCACGCTAACGCGGGGAGGAATGCCGTTTTGGGACATGCGGTCCATAATCTTACTCCTCAAGTTGCGGACTTCCCGCGCGATATCCCGTCCGCGTCCACTTTCCGCCGCTGCCTGTCCCGATTGCAATTGTCGAAAATCCTGGATGGTGGCTTGCAGGTAGGCGTCAACCATTTCGTGCAAATGCAGCAGGCTTTGCCGCTCCGTGTCGTCATAGGTCAAGCCTGCTTCGTGCAGCTTGACCTGATACTTGATGATTCTGCCCACGTAGTCCGTAATCGATTCGTACTCGTCAGCCATGCGCAGCAGGCGACGTGCTTCGTTAATCAGGTCTTCGGGAATATTCGACGCCAGCAGGCCGGTCATGAACGCCACCACTTCGTCCTGCATGACGTCGACGTCCTTTTCTTCCCGAGAGGCCTGCTGCACGATGGCGGAATCCGGAACGTCACTTGCCAGCACCTCGCGCAGCCACGCCATCATCACCTTGCAGGACTCGGCCATTCTCAATACTTCCACGCGACACTGTTCGATCGCCAGCACCGGAGATTCCAGGATGCGGACGTCCAGGTTTGTCAAATGGGGCTGCATCGGGCTGCCGCGTTCGGGAATGAGACGCGTCAGTCCTTTAGCCATGACGCCGGCGAGCGGCAGGAAGGCGAGCGTATTCACCACGTTAAAACCCGTGTGCGTCGCAGCGATGGCGGCCGTGACGTCAGCCGATACATCGCCCGTGGGACTGCCGCTGATAAAGGTCTTGATCAGCGTGATGTACCAGGGGAAAATCGCAGTGATCCAGGCCACACCGAGAGCATTGAACGTAATATGCGCGAAGGCCGCACGTTTCGCGTTGGCCGTCGTGCCAAAGGACGCCAGCCACGCCGTAATCGTGGTCCCAATGTTCTCGCCCAGCACAAGTGCCGCGGCCGTTTCGAAGGGAATCACGCCGATCTGTGCCAGCCCAATGGTGATGCCCAGCGTCGCGGACGACGACTGCACGATGAATGTCAGCACGCAACCCACCGCCGCGCATTTCAAAACGCCGATATAACTGTTTGCCGCAAACCGCTCGAACCATTGTTCGAAGGCCGGCAAGTCCTTGATGATCGCGAAACCGTCTTTCATCAATTCGAGACCCAGAAAGACCATGCCGAGTCCCATCAGGGCCATCGAAGCGTAACGCCAGCGGTCCCGCTTCAGGAACAGGTACCCGAATGCCGCCACTCCGGCAATCGGCAGTCCGTACTTGCCGATCTTGAGCACCAGGATCCAGCCAGTAATCGTCGTGCCGATGTTGGCTCCAAAAATGACGCCAATGGCCTGCGCCAGGGTCATGAATCCGCTGTTGACGAAGCCAACGACCATGACGGTGGTGATCGAACTGGATTGCAGGATCATGGTGACGAGTGTTCCGACGCCGGCGGCCATTACGCGATTGTTCGTTACCACCGCGATCATGCGACGAAGTCCATTGCCGGCGACCGCTTGCAGCCCGTCCGACATGCTCTTCATGCCCAGCAGGAAAATCCCCAATCCGCCGATGACGGTGAGCGCTAGTTTCCAGTAGTCCGGCTCCCAGACTTCGACGTTGAACTTCGAATGTAACGGCTGGCCATTCGACAAAGCGAACTCGACGACGAGTTCACTGGCGCCGACCTTGCCCGGCTTGAGCACCAGGAACCGGTCGTCCACAATCTCCGCCGCCACGACTTTGCTTTTCTTGTTAAATACAATACTCGCCGTTCCCCAAGCGATCCCGGCATCTGGCAGCTGTTCCAGGCCGCGCAGGTCCACCGTAGTTGCCGGCGACCCGGACAGCATTCTGAAATCGGGAACCAGTTTCGAAACAACGCGGGCCGTTGAGTCTTCCGCGGGAATTCCATTCCCGACAGGCGCGGCGACGTCGCCACCCGAAGGGGATGCCGCCGCTGACCTCTCGACTTGCTGGGAAACCGCCGAGGCGGGCACGAGCATGCCCAGCATCAGGACAGTAACGAATCCAGCTGCGACGCGTTGGGGTGCCGCGCGCAACGGCCCCCCGCACTCGATTCTTTGACGAGGAAAAATGCTGGTCATTCGCTGAATTACTCCTCCCACCGTTTTCCATGACCACCGCGAATGGTCGATTACCGTCGAGCCAGGCAACGCCTTCTCGGCAGCCCATCACATGAAGCACGGATGAAGTTTACGTTAAGAGGCCGTTAAGAGGAAGCCTTGACGCGAGTCGACTCGGCGAAACCCGAAACCGCGCGGGGCGTGGGGCTACAGGGGCTTCTAGAACAGGAACCTTATTGCGTCTTGCCCGGCGGCCTTCACAATGGCCTAATACAGGAGTGCACGGGCCGGCTGGCTTCGTTGCTTCACAGTACATCCTTGATTGGACGACGAGGTCGAAACGTGCCGCAACCTGTCAAATGGATCGAAGTTTCGCCGACCGATCCGGTCGACGACGTCGTTCGGCAGAGTTTGCTGAGCCGCCTGTCGCCGCTGCAAAAGTATCTGCGATTGGCGGCGACGCGTTCGAAACAGAACGTCGAGTACGTGCATCAACTGCGTGTCTGGAGCCGCCGTGCCCAGGCAGCCGTCGAATTGTATGGCGACTTCGTGCCGCGCCGACGCGCGCGGTGGATCCTAAGACAACTCAAACGCATCCTCCGCGCTACCAGCGAGTCTCGCGATGACGATGTCTGTATCCTGCGCCTGAAATCTGAAAAGCGAGACGCCGGGGCGGCGCGGCTACTCAAGCGCGTGCGCGCGGACCGGCGGCGGGCACAGCGATCAATCCGAAAAGTTTATCGGCGGTTGATGTACAAAAAGCGGTTTCCCCGGCGCGTTCGCAAGCTCGTCAAGCGGTCGCGCTGGCGCGGCGAACCGGCCGCCTCGCCGCTCCAGTTCGGACCCTGGTCGGCGCTGCAGTTGCAGTCGTACATCGATGCCTTCCTGATCGCCGGCCGGGCCGATTTCACGGACCACGACAACTTGCACCAGTTTCGTATCCAGGGCAAGAAGCTTCGTTACGCGATGGAATTGCTGGCCGCGGCGTTTCCGGAGCAGCTGCGCGCGTCGCTCTATCCCTGCCTGTCCGAGATGCAGGACAAGCTGGGGAAAATCAATGACCATGCGACGGCCGTCCGACGCCTGCAGCGCTGGTTGCGCGAAGCGGACAAGCCGAAAGAGGTGAAGTACCTGGAACGCACGCTGTGTGCCGAGCAGCAACTACTCGAAACGTCGCGCCAGGCGTTTTTCGACTGGTGGTCGCCCGCTCGCCGCAATCAGATGGAAGCCGTATTCGGCCAGCTGACCAGACCCGATTCGGCGACAGCGGACCTGCCGACGGCGTCGCACTCCTAGGCGTTGTCTCAAGAGTGGAGAATGGGTGGCTGTGGTGGAGCGCAGCGACCCCACAGAACCTTGGCCTCCCGGGGGCTCGCTGCGCTCGACCCCATACGCATCAAGTTAAGCCGATTAAAGTGTAGTCGAGCAATTCCGGGTTTCTCAATAACTGAATGGTTCCGGGGTGTTTCCTGCGTTTGTTCCGTCGACATCCGGTGCGAGCCATCGTGCAGAATCGCTCAATAATCAGCTCCACGTCTCCAGCTGAGGAGAGGGCGATAGCAAGGTCCTTCGCAAACTTTCGCACTAGCTTGGCCACTTTCGTGAAACTTAAGTGAAGCGCATCCGACCAAGCCGCACCGACCGTTAGCCAATGCTGTATGAGCACCCCGCACAGGCGAGCCCAGAACCTCACCATCGTCACGACATCGTTGCGGCCGTCTAACTCATCAATCAAGCAGAGTGACTTCCAACGTTTAAACAGCAATTCGATTTGCCAACGGGAGCGATACAGCACAACGGCTTCTTTGACGCCCAGCTGATCTTCGGGAAGATTGGTGACCAAGAGTTCCCAATCACATGAGGCCAGCGACTCGGCCGTGGGAGCCCGTCCTGTCTTGCTACGCGTCTTTTCGATCAGCTTCTGACGGCGGCGGTTCGCGACTTCCTCGGGAACTCGCCACGCGATTAAGCGACATTGAACGCGAGCTTCGGAGCCAATTTCAATCCACGTATCGACCAGCATTCGGCCCTGCGATTTAAGCCAAGCCACCACGTCGTGTTTTTTGGCTGCGAAATAGATTTTCGTGTGATGCGGCAACCGGGTGAGGAAGAAGGCTTTCGAGGCAGCGATCCTTTTCAGCACAGGAAGGTTGAAATATCCCAAGTCGGCGAGGCGCAACGAACCCGGCGCAAAAGCGACGTGTTGACGATCGCTAGCACCATCGGGAGAGCGCCCTTGCTCGATCTGAACACAACGGAGTTCTCCCCCACGAAGCTCCAGTTCGGTTTGAAGTTTCAAAGCCGACTTGCCACCTTCGTAACTTCCGCCACAGCCGCGAAAGTTTTCCTGTTGGCTGTCTGGCAAGGTGATCACGCTGCTGTCGATCACAATGACCTCAGTAAAACGTTCCAAGAGCTTAGCCAAAGCGGTATCCGAGGACACGACTTGCTTCGTCATCTGCTGGAACAACTCCCGGAAGAACTCCACGAGTCGCAGCGAATAGCGTTGCTCGACCGCTTGATGAGAGACCTCGATGCCACTCGCGGCCGCCATGCTCGCCATATCCTCACTGTTGGCTCTCGGATTCTGAAGCAACGCCAACACGAACACCTGTGCTAAGGATTGCGGAGTAAATTTTCGCCGTCTCTGAATAACTTTTGATTCCTCAGCAGCAATCTCTGCACACGCACCGAAAACGCTCTGCAACGCGGCAGCCACCTTTGCTATCATACTCATGCGGAAGCTCCTTCTCCCAGGATTGTTTTTTGATACAACCCTCAATTCTGGCGGAGCTTCCGCCTTTTCGCGAAGAGCAGTTTTTCTTAACTTGATGCGTATGGGGCTCGCTGCGCTCGACCCCGGCCACCCAGCCGCGCGAGCGCCGCCAACAGATGGACGAAGCCTTCCAACAGCTCACCAAACCTGACATGGCACCCGCTACGAAGTCCGACCCTGCCGAAGGAAGAGTGTCTTGGATGCTCCCTTCGGGAGAGTCGCGAGGATCGAGCGGAGATGGCAATTCGGGTGGCTGAAGGGTGAAGCGTTCAACGGTATCCGTTCCGGCAATTGCCTCCCTCCCCTGCAGCGTCCGGTCACCGTGTTTGACTCAGCGCTGGATCAGTTCATCGGCGCGGCCGCCGGCGTGCCGCGTGATTCGCCGCGAAGGTACGCAATCGCATCCCGATGTGACACGGGATTCCGGCAAATGACTTCGCGCATCCTCAGGTAGCGTTGCGCGTTTTCCTGGGCTTGCGTTGGGAACGGGGACGTTCGGCAGAACTGCTGCGCCTGGCGCGGTTGCAGGTAGCCGAGTCCCGACAGTGTGGGCATCCAAACGGGCATACCGGCCACCAGGTGCAGGCGGCTGGTGTTGATCGGCGTCAGGTCCTCGCGGACGGGAAAACGGTATTGCCACTTTTCCCGACGCTCGAGATTCGTCGCCGTGATCGAGTCGTCGCGCTGATAGTCTCGCCAGAATTCCGAGTCTTCACGGCCGGCGTGGTAGTGGATGCTGATGAAGTCCACGAAATCGTCATACATTGACTGCATCAGCCGGTTGAAATCGCGGGCGAACACGGCCGCGGCTGCTGAAGTATAGAAAGGCAGATACAATTCCGCGAGCGCCTTGATCTGCACCGACGTAATATGAATGGTCGTCGCTTCCAGCGGTTCGAGGAACCCGCCAGCCAGTCCCAGGGCGCAGACATTGCCTTGCCACTGCGATTTGAAGCGTCCCGGCTGGAACCTGATGATGCGCGGCGTTTCGCCGACGTCGAAGCCGGCTTGCTGGAGCTCCCTTACCGCGTTTTCGTCGCTGACATAACTGGATGAATAGACGTAACCGTTGCCCATCCGCGACTGGGTAGGCAACCGCCACATCCAACCATGACGCAGGGCTTGCGCCGCGGTGAATACGGGGATATCGGCGGCGTCATCGTGCGGCGTAAAAAAGGGGATTGCCGAATCGACTCGGATGTGCCTGGAATAGTCGATCCAGGCGGGGGTGTAGGCCGGTTGCAGCAATTGACGGCGAAAGCCGGTGCAGTCGAGAAAGAAATCGCCCGCGAACGTTTGACCTTGCTCCGTCGTGACGCTGCGAATATGGCCGGTCGTTGCATCCTGATCGAACGACGTGACCACGTCGTCCACATGGACGATATTTTCCCGCGACGGTGCAACGCGTTTCAACCACGCCGCGAACTGGAGCGCATCGAAATGGCAGGAAGGATCCGCGTACTGGTCCGAGATCGCGCCGTCGGGTTGACGGATGAGATCGGTCTTGTTCAACCGCATCAAGATGGCGTGGATCTGGATATCGCCCAGCGCCTGGCCGTCTGCCGCCGCCAGCGCGTAGAAGTCCTCGCCGTCCTGGCCATACGTGTGCGGGAACCAGCGGAACGGCGCATCGATGGGGGTTGGATAATCGGTCCCCGCGCCTTGCCAGTCTTTGTACCAAACGCCCAGTTTCAGTGTCGTATCGCAGTGTCGAAACAGATCCTGTTGGGAGAGGCGGTGCCGCGGGTCATTGACGAACCGCTGCACCACGCCCGTCGTTGCTTCCCCGACACCGATCGGCGAGATGCTCGCCGGGTCAATCACGGTAATCCTCTTGTCCGGCAGGTAGCTGGCCAGCGAGATCGCCGCCATCCATCCCGAGGTACCACCGCCGACAACGATGATGTTGTTGAATTCCATGTTCGCATGACAGTCTGCAGCGAACCGTGCGTTCCCGTCGGGTGCGATGAACAAAAAACAATCGCACTCGAAGAATCCGTTCCACGGCAGGGACGGCTCAGGGCAAATTCGCAGCGGATCGCAATTCGATATTGATCAAGTTTTTCCCCCGATTCACCGCATAGCTCAATCCGGACGTGGCGGTATCGGCATATCGTTCGGGCGAAACGTATTCGGGCAGCGGGCTTTCGGCGGCCGAATCGTCGTAGTCGTCGGGCATTTTCGTGGCGGCCACGGCCACCGCGTATTCGCCGGGGTCGAGTCCCTGGCCGCTACCCGTCTTGACGGAGTACGTGCCATCAGCGGCGATGGTACCGTAAGCCGTCGCGCCCTGCCCGACCGGTTTGAACGTGACCGTGCCGAACGACAGCGGGACGCCGTCCAGCGTCACGGTTCCCGATACCGAACTTTCCAGACGTGACCCGCAACCCGTGGCCAGCAGCAGAAGGAAAATGCAGCTCGATGCCAACGCGCAGGCATTGCGGCAAACGCTGGCGTTTCGGCAAACAAGACAACGGTGGCGAATGCGTGATGTGGTGAAACGTGTCGCCGTATCGAGGCCAACCCCATCGCCTGCGTGACTGCTCATTCCAGGTTTCCCGCTTCCCCGCCAGCTCGAGTACAGAAGCCGCGATAGATGTCGTGATTGATGGTGTCGCGAACCGCGTGGACCGACCCGTCGGCCGCGCAGAATTGGACGATGCTGGTATGAAAGCTGCGAAACCCCATCACGCGCGGCCAGTGATCCGGCTCGGGTGGATCGGGCAGGTAGTTCAACGGCGCATGGCAACTCGAATAGTCGCCGTTCGAATACGCCCAGGCCGAATGGTGGTTGTGAAAGGGGATGTCTTCGCCGATCATCAGCGTGTTGGATTGCCCGTCGATCACCTGGTTGAAGGCCACGGGGTGCCGGAAGCTGTAACGCCAGAACATGCCGTTGTTGGGAGACGTGTTGTGGAAGTCCTGGCTGCCCATCCCCGGCCAGCCGTTGCCCATGTTGGGGTCCCCGATCACTCCCTTGTAGTTCGTGGTGGCCATTTCGGTTCCCACCCACTGAAACTGTTTGGTGGTGATGCGATTAGGCGTGCCGGACTTGCCGGTGCGGCCATCCGTGGGACAGATCAAGGTGTCGATGACGGCGGTCCTCACCGGCGCGGCTTTGGGGTCGGGCAACTGAAAATGGATCTCCGACAGCGTGGCGAACAGAGCGTCTTGTTCGATGAACGGCAGGATGCCCACGATCCAGCCGCGCCGCTGATTTCCCAGCCAATCAAAACTCGACGGCACGCGGCGAAAGGCGTCGTGGTATTCGTGGACCGCCAGCCCCAGCTGCTTGAGGTTGTTGGAACACGTTGTGCGCCGCGCCGATTCGCGGGCGGCCTGCACCGCCGGCAGTAACAAGGCGACCAGGATGCCGATGATCGCGATTACCACCAGCAACTCGACTAACGTGAAACCACTCGCTCCCGGATGAACCCGGGAAGACCGCTTAACATTCACTCGGCTGTGCCTCTTCGATGAGCATTCTCATGGTTACGACGGACGAGGGAGCGTGATCACGCTGCGGTCGATTCCCTGAACCTACACATTTTCGGTGCGACCTGTCAATTCTCATCAGCAGGATTTGACGCCGAGCTCGGAATTCTTCTGCCGAAGGTCAATTGCGATCGTTATGACGATTCTCGATGTGCTGCTCATTTCCCGCGTCCGTTCCCAGGTAGGCGTCAAACCAATCATAGATGCGTTCTTCAGCACCTTTGGGAACGGCGTGCCCCTGCCGATGGTTGTAGAGTCCACAGGCGGGGCGATCACCGAACAGTCGGTACACCGGCAGCGCGGCGTCAATATATGGCCAGCTGCGGTCCCCGTCGGCCGATTCGCCGCCAATCAACAGGAACGGTCGCGGCGCAATCAGCGCCAGCAGCTCGTGGTGCTCGCGTGGGAAAACGCCGTTGCGAATGTCCGGCGACAGATACCAAGCCGCATCCCAATTGGAAAACGTCGTGCCGATACCACCCTCGCTGGAAACCGTCACTTTCACCCGCGGATCGAACGCCGCCAGGTACAGCACCTCCTTGGCACCCAGCGAGTGACCGACCGCGCCGATGCGGTTCTTGTCCACGTCCGGAAAGGAAATCAAAAGATCGACCGCGCGGTGCGCGTCATGCAGCATCTTGGCCATCCCTTTCGAGCCAGGATGGCGCTGCTGAAACAACCGAGTCTGCTCGGCCGCGTCGATCCGGTGATTGTCCGGCCAGAGGAAATTACGCGGGCACAAGGTGACGTAGCCGCGTTGCGCCAGCTTCAACCCGAATGCCTTTTCCGGAACGCCCTCGACGCCCGCGGGCTGCCGGATCGAGTGATCCACCGTGGAATGAAAGACCACGACGCCCGGGCGAGACTCTCCTCGCTGCCTCGGGTGCAAGAGGTAGGCTTCCGTGAAGATGCCAGGTTCCGTTTCGTAGCGCAGCAGCACCCGCTCGACGTCGCCAACCTGTTCCGTGTTCAGCACTTCCCAGGAAGAACGCGGACGCTCCTTCGTCCATGGATGAAGGAACTCGAGCCATTCACGCTGGATTTGCGCGCGGCGTGCCTGCCAGCCATCCCGTGTTGGCGGGTTGTCCGTTTCGATTAGCGAAGGCAGTTGCGGAGTATCGTCGGGGACGCGGGCGGGCGCCTGCTGGGTACCGGCGGGCCACGGCTCGGTCCGGCCGGTTGTGTGCGCGGACGCCACGGCGGCGGTCGCGGAAAGAAACAGCGCGACGGTGAAGCGAGCCATCATACGCTCCAGAAAAAGAAATGGACGTTGCAGGCATCGAGCTGCCTGGCAACGTCCATTCTACGTGTCTGCAAAGACTACAGCAACGTGGCCGTGTCGCCCGCCATAACCACTCATAACCGATCCTCCACGACATACAAATACGAGCCCACACCGCATCCCCCACCCACACCGTCCGCGGTCACCGTGGTGGAATTGAGCGCGTTGCCCATCGTCAATCCGGCTCCAATCAGGATGTTGCTCAACCGTGTCGACGCCAAATTGTTGCTCGTCCACTCGCTGCGGATATGACCGAGCGCCACGTTGTCCAAGGTGACGCCGCCGCCGACCACGATGTCGTCATCGTTATTGCCCTGAACGTCGTCCGCGCCCAGGCCGCCGAACAGAATATCGTTCCCCTGTCGGCCGAAGACTCGGTCCTGCCCTGCCTCGCCGAGCACGATGTCGTTGCCTTCTCCGCCGCTGAGCGTGTCGTTACCGTCCCCGCCACGGATGATGTCATCGCCCCTTTCGCCGGAGATGTCGTCGTTCCCGCCGCCGCCGTTGAGCACGTCGTTGCCGTCGCGTCCAATGATCTCGTCGTTGCCGGAACCGGTCGTCACGACATCGTCGCCAGCGCCGGCGTCGATATCGTTGTCGCCGTTGCCAACGGTGATCGTGTCGTTTCCGGCACCGGCAATTACGACGTTACGGCCATCGGTGGCCACAAACGTATCGTCACAACCGCTGCCGTTGAAGATGTTGTCCCCGCCTCCGGCATCGACGTTGCCGCACAGTGTGTCGGACACGATCGTAATCCGGTCCGGGTAGTCGCCCGTGATCACCACCGTGGTCCCTGTTGTCGGGAAGAAGGGACCGTAAGTCGTTGCGTTACGCTTCACCAGGTGACCGCCCCGACTGGACTTGTAGATCAGAATGTCGTTGCTGCCCTCCAGCGAATCGGGCACCAGCAAGTTGCCGTTCGCGTCGATGCGCGGATTGTTCGTTACGCTTACTGTGTGCGTGACGTTGGTCGTTTCCGTGTCATCGGTAATGCTCAGTACGACGGAAAACGATCCCAACGTGCCGTATTCGTGCGTTCGCGTCACAGGGGTCGTGCAGTTCCCCAGGCTGTCCATGCTGCCGTCGCCCCAGTTGACGTTGCAATCCAGGATGAGCTCGTCGGCGGGCGAGATGTCGTGGCCTTCGAAGGTGAACGTCAGTTCTTCCGATGGCGAGGCGTCTCCGGGACCGCTGATCGTACCGGTTGGCGCCACGTTGTTGACGGTGACGCCGAACGTTTCCGTTGTCGACCCACCGTCGTCGTCGGTGATCGTCACCGTGGCGTCGTAAACGCCGCTGTCCGCGTAGACATGACTGCCGTTGATCGAGCCCGAGGTGGGTGTCCCGGCCGAACCGGGCGTGACCATCGTGACCGAGCCCGATTCCAGCGCGGAGCCGTCGCCCCAGTCGAGGCTGTAGGTGAACGATTCCACGTGAAGCGGGGGTTGCGAGTTCGGGTTCGCGGCGTTGTCAAAACCTGGATCGGTAAAGGTGGCCAGGCCCGTAATGTTCAGCGCGGCGCCCTCGGAAGTCGTGCGGTCCGAGACCGTGACACTGGGATCCACGTTGTTCACCGTCACTGAGAACGTGTCGCAGACGGACGCCGTTCCGTCGTCAACACACACGGTTGCCGTATAAGTGCCGTCGTCGGCGTACACATGACTTCCCGATACCGTATGCAGGGTCGGCTCCACGACTCCGGTATCCAGCAGACTGCCGTCGCCCCAGTCGATCGTCGCCGTGTGCGTGTCGTTCGTGTCCACATCCGTGAAAGTTGCCGGATCCAGGTTTACCGTCGCACCTTCATTCACCGACTGATCGCCGCCGGCATCGACGACAGGATCATCGTTCGATCCGGTAACGGTGACCGTCAACGTAGCCGTATCCGTCAGCGGCACCGGCACGGCCGGCACCGAGACGTCATGGGGGGTGTTTGCGTTGGGATCGGCGATACTCACGGAACTCACCAGCGTTCCCGGGCTGCCCGTGCCATCATCGGCATAGAAATTGATCGTCAAAGCGTCCCAGCGTTCAGGACAGCAAGTGTCAGCACGGGGCCACGCGCGGACACGGTCAATGGCATATTCGCTGCCCAGGTCGAGCGTGAACTGCGGGTTCTGACCGCTGACGTTCGTCGACCAGACCGCGCCGCCGTTTTCCAGGACATTGTTTGTCTGGTTGTTGACATTGCCATGTTGGATCATGGACGTCGTGCCGACCGCGGGATACACATTCCCTATGCTGTATGGCACTCCGCCGGCGATGTCGTTGCTGCTGGTAGTCAGGCCACCGAATGTCGCGCCGCCCGTGTTATCGGGCGTCACGCCGGCTTCGAAAACTTCGAGTTCGCTGAGGTGGAATGTACTCGGTGTCGCCTCAATGACCTGGACAAAGCGGGCGACCGTCGGGCCTGTGGCATTGTCATCTAGCGTGTACACGAAACTATCCGTTACGGTCTGGCCTTCAGCCAGAGGTTGCGCGGCGGCGTTGTCCAGGGCGTAGCTGTAGCTGCCGTCGCTCGAAATCGTCAGCGTGCCGTGACTGCCGACAATGTTCGTATTAGTGCTCACCGCGTTGCCATCGACATCCGTTACCGCGAAGCCGCTCGAACTATTGTCGACATCGCTGTCGGCCGGCGCATCGGAAATGACGTTTCCTGCGGTCGTCACCATGGTGTCTTCAATGACATCGGCCGCATCGTCCTCGGCATTCGGCGAATCGTTAGCGCCCTTGATGGTAATCACCAGGTTCGCGGTGTTGGTAAGTGGATTGTTGCTGCCGCTGCCGTCACTATGATTGTCGCTTAATGTATAGGTGAACGTGTCCGTGAGAGTCTGCCCCGGGGCGAGCGCTTGCACAGCCGCGTTGCTATCGTCCAGGGCATACGTGTAGGTTCCGTCGCCGTTGGTGTTGGGCGACCAGGTTAACGTGCCGTAAAGCCCCACTGTGTTTCCGCTGGTGTCCGCATTGACTTGTACCAGGCTGAAGGAGCTTGCCGGATCGTCTACGTCGGTATCGTTGCTGAACAGGTCACCGCTGACGGTGTTCACGGTGACCGTATCGTCGGACAACTCGGTGATGTCGTTCACGTCGTCCGCCGGATTCGGGGTATCATTGACTCCGTTGACAGCAATGCTGACCGTGGCGACTTGCAAGGCGCCCGAGGGCACCGGATCCAGCGCGACTTCACCGAACGAGTTGGTGGGTGGCTGGCCGGGATAGCTGGCGCTCTGTACGACAGCACCTGGATTCCCGGAACCGTCGTCGGCGAGTAAGGAAACGGTGAAGTCCATCAGGCGGTCCTGGCAACAACTGTCATTGCGCTGGTGCACGCGGACGCGTTCGATGTCAAACGATCCGCCCAAGTCAATGACAATTTCCGTTCCGACGGCCTGTTTGGTCCAGGTCGAGCCACCCGTTTGTTCACTGCCGTCGATGGTGGCGTTCGGGTTTCCATGTCCGCCACCCCCTACGGTCGATTCGACCGTAGCCCCTTTGGAACTCAACGCCAGATCGTTGGTCCCGTCGAAGTTGGCGGCTGGAGTCACGCCTGGGGCAAACGCTTCGATTTCACCGATGTGAAGCAAACGATCTACGGGGCCGTTGTTCCGGACCCGGATGAAACGACCATTGGCCGGTACCAGCGAGTCCGTGATGGTGTAGGTGAAGGTATCCGTCAGCGGTTGACCTTGGTCAAGCGTCTGGATCGTCGCAGAACCGGACGGGTCGTAAGAGAAACTGCCATCAGGATTGACGACAACCGCCGCGCCGTTGACGCTGGTACTGTCGAAGGTGACAAGGTTGATGGAATCGCCTGTGTCGGGGTCCGTGTCGTTGGCCAGCACGTCGTCGGGGCCGTCGGGAACGTTGAGCACGGCGTCTTCAGTGGTCGTGTATGCCGCATTGGGCAGTCCGCCATTGGGGTCGTCCACAGCATTAGGCGCGTCATTCACACCGGTTATCGTCAGCGTGACGGTCGCCGTACGGCTGGACGTGCCATCGGTGTAGGTATAGGTGAATGTGTCGGTATCCGTGGCGCCGGCGGGAAGAGTGTTTAACGTTGACGATACGGAAGGATCATAGTCAAAGCCGCCGTCATCAGTGATTGTCAGCGAACCACCCTTGTCGGTTGTGACGGTCACCGAGCCGTCGCCGCGGGCCGTCGTACTGCCGCCCAACGACATGCCCTGGGCAGAAGCGACTTCATGCGCCGCGGCAAAGACCTGCACTTCCGCCAAAGACAGCGGTTCGCTCTCCCCGTCGTTAGCCAACTGCACGCGAACGTAGTTGCCTTTGACAAAGTTGGGGACGTCCAGCGACAGAGAAGTTCCCGGCCCGCCGGGGAATGAGAAATCGCGGCCGAACTGTTCGACACCGCCACTATTCGGGTCTCCCTGCCAGATGGAGACGCGGAAGTTGTCCAGGCGGTTGCTGCAGCAATCCGTGCGGTTGAACAAGTTAATGGAATTGATGTCACGCATCGCCGGCAGTTGCACCTGCCACCAAGGTTGAGTTTCGTTAAGCGTGTGCGTGACGGAGTTACCGCCAAAACTACCGTTGGTATCGCCATCGATAGCGCACGACGCGACATTGCAACCGCTGCCGACTCGATCGGTGGATTGTGAGGCGACACCGCCGGCGCTGGACAACGCGACATTTTCGAAGCGATACAGCGGCATATCGTTGGTCAGCAGGCCGACAGACGAATCGACACTGATCGCCGTGTCTTCGTCCGTGGCGAAGGCATCGTCAAAACTCGCCTGATAATGATCCGCCACTTGCGCCGCGGATAAAGCCTTATCGTAAACGGCGAAATCATCGATCAAACCAAGGTAGCTGTTGGTAATACCGCCGCTCGAATTCGCTTCGCTTCCAACAAAGAAGCGATGAATATCTCCGATGTTTGCTGTGGCATTGGACTGCGTCAGCGCCGGTATGGCGACACCGTTGTTGTACACCGTCTTGTTGTTGCCGTCCTTGATGAAGACCCAATGATTCCACCGCCCGTTGAAGGTCGTCGCTGGCATGGCCGTGTTGATGCGTTGGCTCGGTGTCGACGCGCCACCACCCGTATCGAAATACACATTGCTATTGCCCCACGGCAGGTGGGACATGACCTGACGATTGCCGCTGCTGTCGAAGCCGCCGAAGATTGTGTCGTCGCGAGCCTGGCCGATCCCGTATTGCCAGAATTCGACCGTGACCTTGTTGTTGGCCGTGATCGAATTGAACGCATTCGTGTTCACGGAGGTAGCATCGTCCACCACGCGAACCGAGTCTCCGTTGCCGTCGAAGCTCAGCGCGTAGTTACCGGCGTCACCGCCGCGACCTCCGCCATTGAGTGAATAGGTGGCGTTTTCGATGTTGCCATGCGTTGCATTGGCCGTCGAGTCGTTAGCCGTCGTTCCCGAGCCTTCGTCAAACTGAAAGAAGGCCAACGGGTTGTCCGCCAGGACGGCATCAGCATAGGCGGTCAACAGCATACGGGCTTCCAGGGATTCCATTTGCAGGCTTTGTCGGAGGGATCGCAGGCGCCGCACGTTCTGGCGATGACGTAATTGCTTGGACAGGCTTCGTGGCATGATAGTGTGCTCGCTCGGGTTGAAGGGTTGGCAATCAGCCGTTGGGTCGGTTCACCGGTCGATGGCGACGTGCGTCGTTTCCGAATGCGGATCCACAGCGCGCAGCGATACCGTCGCGAAGTGTCATGTCAGAACGCAATCGCCCGCCACGTGAAATAAAATACGCATTCACCGGAAGACCTCTCGAACGTCACGTTGGACGAGATTCTCGAAAGTCCTTTCTCCGTTCCGGAACCGCGAAACCGGGCCGCCGAATTCCAAGAATGGAGTTTTTCGAGGACGCGGTCGCGATGAACCTTGTAATGGCCAGGGTCTCTGAAGTGTCGCCCGTTCCGCCGGCCACCAATCGACACTATAATAATCGATTATAACGAATGCAACGAAAATGACGGGAAAAACTATAGATTCCGCGTCGGGCACGCGGGGCTGGCTGTCCGCTTCCTTCTGATAGCTGTTCCGAGCGAGTTTCACGGCTGCAGCTGGGGAGGGTAACACTTCGAGGTCGTCGCGGAAAACGCACTGGAGATACGAATGAGTGGATCGATTCGATGGCGTTTGACAGGGGCGCTGGCCATGAGCCGTGAGTCCCATTCAGTGAGTTCGGCGGGGCGCTTTGCCAAGCTAGCGATCGTGTGGATCCTGGGACTCAGCGCACCGTCAGGTTCTGCGGTGCCGGCAGGGGCCGCCGAGATCGATCGGCCCAACATTATCGTGATCCTGGCGGACGACTTGGGGTATGGCGACCTGGGCTGTTTCGGGCAAAAGACGCTACAAACTCCGCGCTTGGACCAGATGGCGACGGAGGGGATGCGGTTTACGCAATTCTACGCAGGTTGCACGGTCTGCGCGCCGTCGCGAAGTGTACTCATGACCGGCCGGCACGGCGGACGAACAGTCGTACGCGGCAATTCGACGGCGCCGGTGATCATCCAGCCCGGACAGCCGACGGTCGCTTCGGTGCTGAAATCCGCGGGCTACGCCACCGGTTGCATTGGGAAGTGGGGAATCGGGACTCCCGATAACCTGACGAACCCGAATGACGTCGGCTTCGATCATTTCTACGGCTACATCAACATGTGGCACGCCCATAATTTCTATCCCGAATTCCTGATTCGGAACGGCCAGGTGGAAACGCTGCAGAATGTCGTGGGCGAAAAGTGGATGCCGTGGCAGGATCCGCAGCTGCCGCAGGGAGGACGCGGCGTCGCCGTCAAACGAGTGCAGTACGCACCGGACCTGTTCACCGCAGACGCATTGCATTTTATTCGGGAGAACCAGGCGCGTCCGTTCTTCTTGTACTTTGCCCTGAACGTCCCCCATGCGAACAACGAAGCGGGGAACCTGGGGATGGAAGTGCCGGAACTGGGCGAGTTCTCCACACGCGACTGGCCGGATCCGGAAAAAGGTTTTGCCGCCATGATCCGCAACATCGATCGCGACACAGGCCGTATCCTGGATCTGCTGGAAGAGCTTGAGATTGATGATCGCACGCTGGTCCTCTTTACTTCCGACAACGGCCCCCACCAGGAAGGCGGCCATCGCGCCGATCATTTCGATTCGAACGGCAAGTATCGCGGCATCAAAAGGGATCTTTACGAAGGAGGCATCCGCGTGCCGACCATCGCCTGGTGGCCCGGCACCGTCGCCGCTAATACCGAGAACGAGCTGGCCTGGTATTTTGGCGATCTGATGCGGACCGCCGCCGAAATGGCCGGTGTCGACGCGCCGGAGGGGATCGATAGCGACAGCTTCCTGCCGGCGCTGCGCGGGCACGTCGAGCCGAACAAGTGGAAACGCCAGAGTCCCCTCTATTGGGAATTCTACGAACGAGGCTCGTCGCAGGCGGTGCGGTTCGGCAAGTGGAAGGCCATTCGCTCGCCGATGTTCACCGGCGAGATTGAATTGTACGACCTGTCGTGGGACCACGACGAAGATCACAATTACGCCCCGCGCCGTCCCGATCTGGTCAAGCACGCCACAAACCTGCTCAACAAATTGCACGAACCCGATCCGAACTGGCAGCTATCGCCGTCAAAAAAGTGACTGTGGCCAGGATGGGCAATACTGCTCATTCATCTGAAATGCGGAACGCAACCCCCGTTGGGGTTTCGGACTTTGGTATTGTGACATTCGAAATTGTTTCGCTTTTCGATATTCGTGCTTTGAATTTCAGTTCCAAGAGTCATCGACCTCGTTTGTTCTGGAACGAGTACGGTCGACCCAGCGAACCTGGCCCCCTACACTTGAAGAGAACGGCCTTCAACCAAGGATCGCAGGAGCTGATGACGACAAAACCGCTTACAAATTTGGAATCCCTGCAGTTCGACAACTGTTTCACGCGGTGTCTTCCCGGAGATCCGGTACCGGACAATACGCGTCGGCAAGTGACGCAGGCGTGCTATTCCCGGGTGCTTCCCACGAAAGTCGCCCGTCCGGAACTCGTCGCCTACTCCCGAGAAGTCGCTGAGTTGCTGGACCTGGACATGCGGGAAGTGGACCTTGAAGACTTCGCGCAGGTTTTTGCGGGCAACCGCCTGGTGGAGGGGATGGACCCGTTTGCCATGTGTTATGGCGGTCATCAGTTCGGCAACTGGGCCGGGCAACTCGGCGATGGCCGGGCGATCAACCTGGGTGAAGTTGTGAACGGCCGCGGCGAGCGTTGGATCCTGCAGCTCAAAGGGGCCGGCCCCACGCCGTACTCGCGGACCGCCGATGGCTTGGCGGTACTGCGATCTTCGGTGCGCGAATTCTTGTGCAGCGAAGCAATGTATCATCTTGCCGTGCCGACAACCCGGGCACTCAGCCTGGTACTCACCGGGGAAGAGGTCCTGCGGGACATGTTCTACGACGGGAATCCGCAGTACGAACTGGGGGCCGTGGTCTGCCGGGTCGCCCGCTCGTTCACCCGCTTCGGCAATTTTCAGCTGTTCACCTGGCGACGCGATCTGGATACGTTGCGGCAGTTAGTCGACTACACCATTCGCACCGACTTTTCTCATCTAGGCGAACCGTCCCAGGAAACGTATGCGGCATGGTTCGACGAGATCTGCCGGACGACGGCGGAGATGTTAGTGCATTGGATGCGTGTCGGTTTCGTGCACGGGGTGATGAACACCGATAACATGTCGGTGCTGGGACAGACGATCGACTACGGTCCCTACGGCTGGCTGGAAGATTTTGACCCGAGCTGGACGCCGAACACCACGGACGCCGCCGGTCGACGCTACTGTTTCGGCAATCAGCCGCAGATCGCCATGTGGAACCTGGCTCAGTTCGGCAACGCCCTGGTCCCCTTGTTCGACGATACGCAACCCTTGCAAACTGCGATGGAATCCTACTCGCGGGAATTCGAACACGGTTGGCAAACGATGATGGCGGCCAAACTTGGCTGGCAAACCTATGTTCCCGAAACCGATGAACCGCTGACCAAAGATCTGTTCGAACTGCTGCAGCTGACCGAAACGGACATGACCATCTTCTTCCGCAGGCTGGCGCAAATCGATGTCACGGGTGCGTCGACACCCGACGAGCTGTTTGAGCCGCTGCGTGAAGCGTACTACGTTCCCGAACAATTGAACGACGACTTGCGGTCCCGGATCCACGATTGGCTGCAGCGCTACGTTTCGCGCTGCCAGCAGGACGGCACACCTGGCGAAGAACGCCGCGCCCGCATGAACGCCGTGAACCCAAAGTACGTGCTCCGCAACTACCTGGCGCAGCTGGCCATCGACAAGGCGGACCAGGGGGATTACTCGCTGATAAACGAACAGCTCGAACTGCTGCGAAGACCCTACGACGAGCAACCGGAGCACGAACAATACGCCGCCAAACGCCCCGACTGGGCGCGCCACCGCGCCGGCTGTTCCATGCTGTCCTGCAGTTCCTAGTTGGAGAGCGTCGACCTCCCGGCAATCCGCAAGAATACAAGCACGCAGCGCAAGCAAGTGTGTCCGGACGTACGTGCCCCAGGCGTTCGCGTTTTGAGCCAAGAGACAACACGTCGCCCCCGTTATCAGGTCCCGAGCCCATCAGGATCCGGAACAACCTACCGAGTCTTATTTCTTGGGGCCGACCAGCTCGACAATGTTGCCGTCGGGGTCCTTGACCACGGTCAAGTAGACGCCGGCGGGAAAGCCTTTCGGCAGCTCGACCGGACCTTTCGCAGCCACTGCAACACCCGCTTTCTTCAGACGTGCCAGGGCAGCGTTCGTGTCGGTGACAAAGATCGTGATGTAGCTGACACCGAGTTGGGAGTGGATGACCGTGTTATCGGACTTTTTGCTCTTCACCCCCGGAAGCTGCATCAGTTTCAAGCGGGTTGCCGATTCCTCTTCGCCCAAAGCGAGCACTCGGATGTCCAGCGGCTGGTTTTGCGTCAGCCCCGAATCGGTGGCGAAGTCGGCCGGCACCTTGAAGCCGTCCAGTTCCTTGAAACCGATGGCGTTAGTGTAGAAGTCCACGGCCTTCTCGATATCGCTCACCACGACACCTATGTCGATCGTCTGGCGAGCGAACTCGCTGTCTTCCGCACGGACGGCAGTACCAAGAAGCAGGACCAGAATGACAGTGGCAATGCGGGCATTCATGTGACGTCTCCATAAGTAGGATGTAAGCGGGACTTTCGGATTTTTGTACTAACGTAATCATTCAGGTTTCGCGTTGCAACAATGCAGATGACTTGTGGCAGGCAGCGAGGAGACGCTGTGAGCCGGTCGCTTTTTTTTGGGGGCGAGCTGTAGCAGTTGGACCAGCAAGGGTGCGAGGCGGAGCCTCGGAGATAGTGCGTCCCCGGGCGGGAGCCCGGGAACGAGTGTCGAACTCCGCGCGGGTCCCGTTGTCGTAGTTCCGCGACTCCGTTCGCGGAATCCCGCGGGCGGAGCCGCGGGGCTACAGACCATGTCCCATCTGCGGCGCGTTTTAGACGCTGTCGAGTTCTTCGCCGCTGGTGAGCGGTTCGCCGATCGAGATCAGGTAGACGTGGCCCGAGGATTCGACCTCGGCACTATTCGTCCCGATACGGACCACCGTACCTTTCCAGGTGCCAATGTCGAAGGAATCGCCCACAGACAATTCGTATCGTGTCCCCGTGGTACGGTCGATCAACCAGATCTGCGGCTCCCCGTTGATCTCGACGACCGAAGTCAGGAACGTGTACTGTGCCGGGTCAAAACTTGGTTTCGCCGGCGGGGTCGGGCGCGGCGTGGGAGGCGGGGGCGGTTCGCTGACGCTGATCTTGACAAGTTGGCTATCGGACTTGCTCGGCAGCCCATCGTCGCTAACGATCAACGTGACGGAGTACTCGCCGGTTTCCCGCGGTGTCCACTGCAGGCTGCCGGTCTGGGCGTCGAATCGCATGCCGCTGGGAAGTTCTTTTTCAGCGACACTGTAGCGCAGCGAATCCAGTTTATCCGGGTCGCTGGCCTGAGGGGAAACCGTCAGCGAGCGTCCGACGTAGGCACGCTGTGATCCGGAGATGGTCAAGCGCGGCTTGTTGTTGGGCGGCCCGAAAAGATTCCGGCCGAGGATTGCGGTCCGGTATTCCTCGAGTGTCAGCAGATCCCGGGGGGGCTGCAGGTCGGTCGGCAGGGTCTTGAGGTGCGGGGATCCCGGCAAGGCCAGCGCGTCGACTGACATGGACAGCGACAGTTCGCGGCGATCGCGAATCGGTTTCAGATTCAGGCGCCCGATGCGATGCAGGAAATCGGCTTCGTAAAAACGGTGCAGGAATTCGGTCAGCCTGGGCAGATCACCATCTCCCGTGACGGCAAACGTGAACATCGTGTAGACATCACGGACCGAGCGGTTCGATTGCAGTTTGACGTCCACATCCTGCAAACCGGCATTCTTGACCAGGTCCAGCAGCCAGGCCTGGTACACCGACATTGCTTGCTCGCGGCTGGGGGGCAGTGACCGCGCTTCCAACTCAATCAGTTCCAGTGCTTTGCGTTCGCCCAACGCGACCTCGAACTCCTTGTCGGCGATCTCTTTTTGCAGCAATGCCACGCGGTCTCGCCGATCAGACAGCCCTTTGCGAACTTTGGCCACGCCCACAAAGGCGATCGCGGCGATGCCGGGT
Source organism: uncultured Planctomycetaceae bacterium (assembly GCA_937967665.1). Lineage (GTDB taxonomy): Bacteria > Planctomycetota > Planctomycetia > Pirellulales > Pirellulaceae > CALBSZ01. The sequence continues at coordinate 32,679 of CALBSZ010000696.1, read as the reverse complement.
CCCACTACCAGGGACAAGAGGATACGTTCACGGTGGATCATGGCGCTTCCTCCGCCCCGTCCGCCGACGACGACGAACTGACAACAATCTCCTCATTGAACACCCAGCGATAAGCGTCGGCTTTCTCGTCTTCGCGTCCACCGCGACCAAACACCTGATGACGAGGATCCCGCAGAGCGCGTTCGAGCTGTTCGATGGTCGAAAACTCCTCGGCTTGTCCTTCGATCGCGATCACACCGCCTCCCTCCTTCCTGGCCGCCGACGTCCATTGCCGGACAATCATGTCTTCGGCGGGAGGCGCCACTTCGGACATCAGACGCAGTTCGTCCAGCCAGCGTACGTTGGCATCCTGGAACTGCTCGATTTCGTGGACGTCCCTGGTCAGCTGCTGTGCCTTCTTGACCAGCGGGTCCCAGCTGGCGGATTCCTGTGTGAGTTGCTCGATGCGTTGATCCAGCGCGCGGAATTGCAGCCACAAGATCACGAGCACCAGCAGGGCGAGCGCCGCGACGCCGCCACCGACCATGGCCTGCCGCCGATTGTAACTGGCGGCTTCGGGCTTGCGTCGTGGATTCAGGAAATCGACCAGATGCCTTTCGCCGGCGGATTCGTCCAGAATCATGCCGAGCAGCGGGGCAAACCGTCCGCTGCGACCGGGCGCTCGCCAACCTTCGGCGAATTTCAGATTGGTAAACGGATTGAAGAACGCAACCGGGATTTCGAGCGCTTGTGAAAGGGTTTCCTGGGCGTCGCCAAATTCACTGACGTCCCCCAGCAGCACGATCCCGTCGACCTTGCGTCCGGACGTCTGATTCTGAGCGGCGGCCGAGGTCCGTTTGACTTCGCCAATCAGCGCTGCTGCAATCGCCGCGGGGTCGTCTGGCAATCGCACGGTGCGTGTGACGACCACATTGCCGTCCACCAACACGGTCAGATCGGCTTCATTTCCCAGCACGTCGATCATCAACGTGCATGGTGTTACGTCGTTGCTGCGCCGCCACAACGACGCCGTCGCGAACGGCCGCAGCACGATACTCTGCGGAGTCAGCTGCGCGGCCGAGCACGTCTGTTGGACATCGCGCAGGAATTCGGCCGAGGTGGCGGCGGCGAGCAGATTCAGGCTGCCATCTTCGGCCTGCCCGACAGGGACGAAATCAAGGGTCGAGTCGGCACCTAGATTGGAAAAGTGGCGTCCGGCCTGCAACCGGACCATCCCGGGCAATTCTTCCTCGGGCGCCGGCGGGACGTTGAGGAACCGCAATTCGATATTCGCGCGGCCGACGGAGACGTGCGTCTCCAGCTTGCTGATATTGCGCGCGGACAAGGCCGACAAGATGCGCGCGCCCACTTCCTCGTCGCTCAACGTCTCCTGGCCGGCGCGGGGAGTCACGTCGATGACGAACGCGTCTTCCACGGTCACGTCGTCGGCCCGTGTGCGGGCCACCACGGCACGCGCCTCGCGGGCGTCCCATTCGATTGCCAGGATTCGTGCCATACTACATTTCCTCGCCCACCATCTGGACGCCCAATGTCTCAATCGCGTAGCCGCGCCCCAGATGGCTGACATCTCTCCAGGATAATACGCGAGGCGCGGTCCCGGTAGCAGCGAAAATGATTTCCGCGCGGGACGAGGCCATTCCACCTTCGTAATAGCCGACGATCTGAGCCCGATACACGTCGCCACCAGCACAGACGAACGGCGACAGCGCGCGCATCTGTTCCAGCGTTACCAGCCCCTCCGTCAGCAACCAGGTCTCGTACCCAAAGTTGAGGTTTTCCACGACCGGTTCCACCGGGCGAGATTTCAAGATGGTATCCAGCAGTTCCGTCGTCATGCCCGGGATTCCTTCCAGCATCACGCGAGGCGCTTGATTGATATTGATCCGGCCTGGAATGGTCGGCGCGGGATTCACGGACACCTGGTTCAACAGGATCGGCAAGTAGACGTTCATTGCCACAATGCCGGTGTCAAACGGCGATGCCAGGACCGTCGGGCTGCTGGCGCCGGCAAACGTGACTTGCGTCTTCGCGCCGATCAATTCCAGCACCTGCGTGATGTTGGACTGAGCCGGCAAGTCGAAATTGAGCTCGCGGCCGGCCGATGAATCGACGGGATCGCTTCCGGTGTAAGCGCCCCCTTGCCGGTAGGCGACAATAAACTTCGCCCATTCGTCGTCGAAGACGGCGGTCAGGTCGGCGTACAGTTGTTTCAAGTCTTCGTCATTCAGATCGATCCGCGGTTCTCCCAGCGAATTTGCGTTCCATTCGGCGCCGTGCAGCGTCAGGAGACTGGCCCAGCCGAATTCCGTGAACTCCGTGGTCGTCGTGGCGTCTTCCGCCAACTCGGTCGACTGCAATTCATAGTTGTCGATCATGCCGTTGCGATTGACGTCCATGCCGAACAGCAGGCGAGGCGTCACGCCGCGGACGAGTAGCAGTTCTTCGACGGTGTCGAGCGGTCCGTTCTTGGGACCGTATGGTGGCTGCATCGTACTGTAGTATTCGGCTTCGGCGCCGTAGTCACGCGGGTCGTCGTCTTCGTCCAGCCAATCCAGGATGGCATCGGCGACGTCTTCGGTCATTCCCGGCAGGGCCAGCAGCAATTGCCGTCCCGCCCCCGTTTGCTGGTCCTCGAGCGCCAGCAGCGCGTTCACGTTCAAGCGGGTTGATTCGTCCTGCAAACCGTAGCGCACGCCGGCCAGGTTTCCTTCGTCGTCCAGTGCGGGCGCCACCAGCGTGAAGTTCGCGCGAAAATCCTCTTCAATATCCTGAACAACGGGAATCGCTTGAAACTGCTGTGGATTGTTGTAGATGCCGCCGGCTTCGATAATCGTTTCGTCGTCCAGCATCAGAAAGGTCCGCACCCATTCCGCTCCCGAAGCCACGACTTCGCGAGCCTGCAGGCTGCGGCCGTTCAACTGACTGGCCTCGTTGTGCGTCAGCATCAAATCGCTGAAGGTGTAGGCCGCCAGCGACAGGACCACCACCACCACCAGCACGATGATCAGAACTACTCCGCGTCGACAACGTGTCATAGCCCCAGCTCCTCCAAACCGGTGGAACCGTTCGCGGACTCGTCAGGCTGCCGTTTTCCCACCGGCAACTGTACGACCATGCGAAAGACGTTGTCCCCAAACACGCCCGCGATGGAAGTGCCCAGCAAGGTCGTCGGAATCGGAGCGTTGAGCGGATCATCGGGAGCGATCGAGAGCGCAATCTCCACGGCAATCGGCAGCCCGCCCTCGACTTCCGAATCCCATTGCAGCAGCCACTGTTGGCCATCGAAGTAGCGGAATTCGATCGCGGTGACTTCGGGCGCCAGCAGGTCCGCCGAATTCTGGAGGGATTCCAGATTGCCATTGTTCATCGCCCAGGTCGTGACGGCCCGATCCAATTCGCGCCGCACCAGCCCGCGCGGCGCCGTCGCGGAAGTGTCTTCCGCGACGTCCGCGGCGAGCGGATCGAGCACGTCATCGGGAGTCGCCTGCAGATAGTAGGCCACCGTCTTGACGTCGCTGGGAATCTGCGCGATGGCCAGTGGTTGATCGATTCGCAAGAACACTTCGTATTCGTCCAGCCTGGGCAGTCGCGAGACGTCGACCTGCAATTCAAACTGGTTGCCGTAAAGTCCCGGGATCGTCGCGGGAGAAAGCGTACTGGCGATCCCGGCCAACTGCTCATCCGCTTCCTCGGCCACGGACCCGAAATCGATCTCCGCCGCCGCGCCGGCCGATTGGAGCGTTGCCGGATCGACGCCGGTCAGCGCCTCGGTCGCCGACATGCTTTCAATGCCTTCCAGATCCACTGGTTCATACTGGACGGAGCTACGCAGGTCGCTGGCAATCTGCCTCAAGACCGCGCGGGCCAACTGCGCCTTCTCGACGTTCGTGCGGCGTTCGTCCAACATTCGCAGCGTGTTGTCCACGGCCGCGGCGATCAGGCCCAAGACCACGACGGACAGGCCCAGGGCAAGTAACACTTCCAGCAGCGAAAAACCGTTGCGAGGCATCCGGCGGACGGCGTTTGGTTTCCGGGGGATTCGTGTCATGACGCGGCCTCGCCCGTTGTGTTTCCACGAGTCGCGTCCTCGCTGCCGCCGTCCTCCGCCGGCACCTCCTCCATGGTCGGCAGATCGTTTTCATTGACCCAGCGAATCAGTGAGAACGTTACCGGGCGGTCGTAGCGATCGGCTCGCTGTTCCACCGTTACTTGAATGGCCACCAGGCCCAAGTCGTTAATCTCTTCGCGTTGGATGCTGTAGTTCCAGTCGTCGTCAAGTTCGAAGGGGACGTTGGCGAGCGGTGTTGTCGGCTGGATACCCGACGTAATCTCCGCCAGCTTCGACTCGCAGATCATCTGCGCCGTGGTCTCGTGACTGGCCGCGACGGAACTCATCGACCCGATATGAATCAGCTGCCCAATGGCAGTCACAGCGAGTCCCAGGATGGCCAGGGCCAACATCACCTCGAGGATCGACAGGCCCGCGCGTTGACGGCCGCTGCGAAATGTCGGAGCGTGCTCGTGTTTTAGCGCCATGCGATGAGTTCCGCGGGAGTGAGCAGTTCACTGACTTTGGCGATTCCCGTCAGGCCGCGCAACTGCACGACGACGTAGGATTCCTGTTCGTTCATCAACAGCAGGCGTGTGGTCGACGTGGTGCCGTCGGGATAAAACAGAATGGGAGCTGCCGGCAGCGGCAGTCCGGCTCCGGCGATGTCTTCCGTGGCGGCCTGGTCCCGGGAATCGAAAAATGTTTGCGCCTGCACGAACGTGACTCCTTCCGGCAATTCCTCCGGATTCGCCCGCACCGCCAACGCCGCTTGCAGGTCTGCGTTTCCCGCCGACGTGTCCCACGACTTATCGCTCGATTCGATCTCGTCCGTAACCGCAAACCATGGTTCCACGTAGTACTGATTACCGCCGGGACTATAGCGGAACATGTGGATGCGTCCGCTGCGCATGGCCCGCACTCGGGCGTTGTTCCACGACGCCCGCACGACGTCTCCCGCTTTGCTGAGCCGCTGATTTTCCATCGTGTTGGCCAGGGCCGGCAGGACCAGCGCCGCTACGACGACCAGCAGGGCCAGCACCAGCAGCAGTTCCAACAGCGATAAGGCGCGGCGTGCGGTCATGACTTGTTCGACACGGTAATGTCATCGGAGGCGTCGTTGATATCGGGGCCCAGCGACTTGATGGTATAGAACTGTCCGTCCGCTTCCAGCTGATAAGGCCGTCCCCAGGGATCCGGGGGAAGGTCTTTCTCCGCGTACGGGCCTTTCCACTTTTCCGGGTTGGCGAGATCCGCGGGCGCCTTGCGCAGGTCTTCCAGGTTCGACGGATAGCGGCCGACGTCCATGCGGAAGAATTTCATTTGCTGTTCAAACAATCCCATTTGCGTCTTCGCGGCATCCGCGTAGCCGCGGTCCTGCATGCCGACGAAGTAGACGCCGACCATCGATCCCAGGATCACCAGGATCGCCAGGACCAAGAGCACTTCAAGCAGAGTAAATCCTTGCCGCCGACGGCGTGACACTTTTCGGTTCATTTCCTCATCTCCTTGTCTTGAGTCAGGCCGTGCGGTTTCCCGGCAGCGTCGCCTCGACTCCGTTCCCGGATCGCGACAGCCAGTGTGCGGCCACGGCTTCACTATTGATTTAAATCGAACTGCTCATCTTAATTACAGGTAGCAAAAGTGCGATGACCACCAGCAACACGACCGTTGCCAGGATCACCAGCATCAATGGTTCCAGCAAACGGACCATCAAGTCGAGTCTTCTTGTGGTGCGGCGTTCCAGTCCGTCTGAAATATCGACCAGCACCCGATCCAGCGTGTTGGACTCCTCCGCAACCGCGATCATTTCGACGACCGTTTTGGGGAAGTACTTGCAACTGGCCAGGGGCTCCGCCAGTGACTGGCCGGCGGTGATATTCTCCGAGGCCTGCCCCACCGCCTCGGACAGAATCCGGTTCCCGGCGGCTTCCCGGCTGATCTCCAGGGCTTTCAAAATCGGCACGCCATTCTTGAGCAGTGTCCCCAGGACCCGGCAAAAACGGGCGACGGCCAGATTCGTAAAGATATTACCCGCCCTGGGGATGCGGCGTTCCACCCGATCGCGCCAACGGCGGCCGTTTTCTGATGCCAGCCGCGTGCGCAGCAGAAACAATACGGTCACCAGCGCCAGCAGCAAGTACAGGCCCCAGTCCCGCATGGTATCGCTAAACCACAACAACCAATCGGTCAGGACGGGAAGTTGCCCGCGCTGCCGCAAGCGGTCAAACATGGCCGCGAATTTCGGCACAAAGAACACGACCAGGCCAAACACGACTGTCGAGCCGATGGTCATGAGGATGATCGGGTAGGCCAGCGCGCCGACCGTGCGGCTCTTCAGGTCTTCTTGCTCTTCGGTAAACTGAGCCACCCGATCCAAGGCATCTTCCAGAAACCCGCCCTCGCCGCCGGCCCGAATCATACTGACAGCCATCTCGGCGAAGACGCGTGGATGGCGTGCCATGGCGTCCGCCAGCGTCGATCCCTCTTCCACACGATGATGGACGTCGTCCAACACTTCCTTCAGGCGCTCGTTCGAGGTCTGTTCGCGAAGCACGTTCAGGCTGCGGAGGAGCGCGACGCCGCTACGGAGCAGCGCGGCCAGTTGGCCGTAAGTGGCAGCCATCAAATTGCCGCTGACGCGTCGTCCCCCGATCCGCCGCGCACGCTTTTCTTCGGTCACAGGGACGGGAAAGAGAGCTTGCCCCGACAGGATCGCCACCACTTCCCGCTCGCTGCCGGCCGATACGCGACCACTCACCTTCTGGCCGGTTGTGTTGCGCGCGATGTAGGCGAAATCAGGCATGGGTTGTCGAGGGATGTCGTACGGCGGTGGCAGTTGTTCTATTCGATATGGTCTCGATCGGGCACGTTTTCGGTCCAGACGCGTTGAAATCGTGGGTGAATTTGTGGGCCCCCGAAAGCGGCTATTTCATGTCGATGATGCGGTCACCCTTGGTCACGCGCAGTACCTCTTCCACCGAAATCACGCCTTCCAGCACTTTGCGCTAGCCGTCGTGTCGCAGGGTCTGCATTCCATTATGCACAGCAGTCTGCTTGATTTTCCAACTACTTTCGCTGTCATGGGCCAATTGACGCACTTCATCGCACGTGACCAGCAGCTCGTAAATACCGACACGGCCCTGATAACCGACACCGCGGCACTGACGGCAACCAGCACTGCGGTAGATGTCGCCGGTCAGTTCGTTAAGCGGGAAGTCTTGCGGTAAATCCTGATCGCCGGGGGTGTAGGGAACGCGGCAGTGTTTGCACAGACGACGGACCAGCCGCTGCGCCATCACGGCTTCGACCGTGCTGGCTACCAGGAACGGTTCCACCCCCATGTCCACCAAACGCGTGTACGCTCCGGCCGCATCGTTGGTGTGCAGCGTACTGAATACCAGGTGTCCCGTCAGGGAGGCTTGAATGGCGTTTTCGGCCGTTTCGTAGTCTCGAATTTCACCGACCAGAACGATATCGGGATCGTGTCGCAGGATGCTTCGCAACGAATGGGCGAAGGTCAAGCCGATCTGGTGATGAACCTGAATCTGATTGATCCCGGCCAACTGGTATTCCACGGGATCCTCGGTAGTGATGATCTTGTTGGAATCGCTCTTGATTTCCAGCAGGGAACTATACAAGGTCGTTGTCTTACCCGACCCGGTGGGCCCGGTAACCAGCACAATTCCGTGGGGCATTTCGATCAATTCACGGTAGATCTGGTACGTGTCCGGAGCCATGCCCAGCTGTTTCAAGTCGAAGTTCATGCTCCCCTTGTCCAGGATACGGAGCACGATTCCCTCGCCGTGAATCATGGGAATGACCGAGACGCGGACATCGATTTCGCGACCGCCGACTTTCAGTTTCATGCGGCCGTCTTGCGGCAGCCGCTTCTCGGCGATGTTCAAGCGGGCCATGATTTTCAAGCGGCTGACGATGGCCGATTCAAAGCGGCGAATCTCGGGCGGCACCGGTTGAGGATGCAGCATCCCGTCAATCCGGTAGCGGACGGTGAGTCCGGTGGGCTGCGATTCGATGTGCACATCGCTAGCCCGCGACTCGATGGCTTCCAGCAGGATTTCGTTCACGAGCCGAATGACGGACGCCTCCTGCGCCATCTCGGACAGTTCCGAGTCGTCCGTTTCGATATCGCCGATCAGCTGCAGGTCGTCGTCCTTGGTCTGTTCCATCAAGCCGTCGATCGTTTCACCGCCGACGCCGAGATGCTTTTTGATAAGCTTGGCGATTTCGTGCCGTTCGGCCAGCACCGGCAGGACCGACAGCCCCGTGGCCGCACTCACTTCGTCCAAGGGGTACAGATCAAACGGATCGCAAGTGGCCACCACCAGCTGGCCGTTATTTCGCCGGATCGGAAAGAGGGATTCGCGATAGATCAGCTTTTGAGGAAACCCCGCCAGCAGAGTCAGGTCGACCTCCGCCTCGTTGAGGTCCACGAAGTCGATGCCGATTTCATCTCCGACGGCGCGCAGCGCGTCCGCTTCCTGGCAGAATCCCAGGCGAACCGCCGCGTCGACTAACGTTCCTTCTTCGCCATTTGCCGTACGTGACCGTTTGAGTTGATCGCTGTCGAGAAGTCCTCGACGGAGTAAAATATCGCCTGCTTCCATGATTTCCCAAACACCGGCACCCCGGCCGTTTCAGGCAGCCGGGGTGCTAGTCGTAAATGGCGTGGAGCGCGACCCGGATATCCCCGTCGAGTCCACACCCTGGTTCGTCTGCCAATTCTACTCGGACTCGGAACGCTGGTTGCTCCCGCGGCCCCGGCTTCCGTCACGGCCACCGCGATTGAACCCCCCGCCGAATCCGGGTCGCTGAGTCAATTCGAACGGTTCGCCGACCATTTCCTGGAACTTGGCCCGCTGCTCGGGGGTCAGCACGCGGAGCACCTTTTGCTGGGCTTCTTCCCGCAGTTTAGCCACTTTGGCCCGCATTTCCGTTTCCGCTTCTTCCGCGGCTTTGCGCAGTGCCTCTTCCTGCTCGTCACTAATGCCCAGTGATTCTTTCATGCGATCGTTCAAAATGCCGCTCGCCCCTCCGCGCTGTATCTGCATCTGCGTGGCAATCTGCCGCAAGCGGTCCACCTGGTGCGGCAGCAGGCTCGATTCAATCTTGCTTTGCATCTCTTCGCGCAAGCCTTCGAACTTGGCACGTATTTCGGCGAACCGGGCTTCGCGTTCTTCCTGGTTAAGGTCGCGGAGGCCCGAGAACATTTCCCGCGCTTGATTCCGCATTTCCTGTTCCGCTTCACGCAGCGGGGCCAGTTGGTCGTCCAGGATGCCCAATTCCGTGCGAACTTCTTCGTTACGCAGCAGGTCCAACAGCCCGCCGCCACGGGGGCCACCACCAAAACCACCGGGACCGCGTCCGGGTGGTTGAGCTGTCGCCATGGTTGACACGCCCAGAACGCCCAAGACGGCGAACGACAACAGGAGACTGTAACGACGCAACATAGTTTTCTACTCCGGATAGCAAGGATGAATTGTTTCGACTTACACAGCGGCTTCACGCGGCCTTATCCAGCAAGCTGTCGATCGGCATGAGCTCAGTCTGTATTAACCCGTTCGAGTCCGGATTGTTTCGCTGGCGAAAATCTTTTAGGCGTGGCGGAACACAACATTTTATTCTCAAAGCACTTGCGGTACAATAAGAAGGACGCATACTCGAGCGAAGGTGCCGGCATGAAGGTGCGACTTTTTGTTTTTCTTCTATTGACAGGTGTGGGAGCGCTGGCCCCTGCCCAGTCGTTCGATGCCAAGGAAATGCTCCGCCGGCTGGACGAAAACGAGGACGGCCTGCTGCAGCCGGGCGAAATCACCGATCGCGTTCGCCCATTCTTAACACGGAAGGCGCAGGAGGCTGGACTGGATCTCAGCCAGCCTGTCAAGCTCAAGGACGTCTACGCAGCCTTGCGATCCGATTCACGTTCACGCGAATCGTCTGCCAGCACGGAGCGTTCTTCCCGTGGCACGCGATCGCAGTCCGAGCCGCTCGTGCCCGGCTTTGGCGAACCCGACGACCGGCCGAAGCCGTTTGGATTCGACGTGTTACCGGACAGCCCGCTGGCATCGACGCGGCCGATTGAGCAACGTTACGAAAAGCGTGTGATCGAGTATGTCGACCGCATCCTCTATCGCTACGACAAGAACAAGAACGGGCAACTGGACCAGGAGGAATGGAATGGAGTGCGCTGGTCCAGTCCGCCGCCGACGGAATCGGATTTGAACCATGATGGGATCCTGTCGCGCGTCGAGTTCTGTGAACGTGTGGCTCAGCGCTGGGGATCGCAAAAGCCTTCGTCCTCGCCGTCATCGAAGTCCCCGTCGGGGTTCGGCCGGCAGTCCGGTTCCAGCAGTTCCTCATCCGGCGACAGCAGCCGCGTGCGACGTTACGCGGAAGGGCTGCTGCGGCAGTACGATGCCAACAAGAACGGAGTACTCGAAAAAGACGAGTGGCAAAAAATGCGCGGCTATTCTCGCAACTCCGACGCCAACGGAGACGGCATCCTGACGCTCGACGAACTCACCGCGCGACTGTCCAACTACGGTAAGAGCGGTTCGTCAAGCGCTGCGTCCACGTCGGACACGCGTCGTTCGAACACCTCCTCGCGTTCCGGTTCTCGCTACAGGTCCCGTGATAACGACGCGCGTTCTTCGTCTAGCGATAGGAAGAGCTACCGCTTCCTGACACCGGCCGAACGCTTACCCAAGGGACTGCCGGATTGGTTCCTGCGAGTGGACGCCAACGCCGACGGCCAGGTAATGATGTCGGAGTACGCCGCGATCTGGAGCGACGCGAAAGCGGCCGAGTTCGCCACTTGCGATCTGAATGGCGATGGCTGCATCACCGCCGCGGAATGCCTCGAAGCCGAATCATCCAGATAGCGCCGGCGGAACGACCTGTTGCTTTCGGTTCATCAATCGGCGAACGGGGGCGGTCGTGGACTCGCGGGAAAAAAAGACGGGACGGACAACAGCGAATCTCCCGGCGGTGTCCTAAAGTTGTGGTGCCGGTATAAGCACGACGCGCAAGCGAGTGAGTCAGTGTCGAAATCCCGGAGAAAACGCACTTGCTCGCGCTGCGGGCTTGTATTTTCACGCCTGCACCACAAGATTAGGACACTACCAATCGCCCGCGATGCTATGCGGCGGTTTGCATTGGTGTTATGCTGGTCGGCAGCGCTTCAATGAACGAGGGATCCCATGCTGCGAACGATAACGTTTTCGCTGGTTTACGTGCTGCTGAACCATGTCGCGATCGCTCAGATCGTTTTTGAGGACGTGACCGAGTCTGCCGGGGTAAGACAACCGCTGGCGGGCATGATGGGACACGGTGGCGCCTGGGGAGATGTCGATAGCGACGGCGATGTGGACCTCTATGTGGGCGGGTTCGCCGATCGGCCGGACGAAGAGTACCTGCCGGCGCCGGGACCGCTGAAGAATTGCCTGTTCCTTAACGATGGCAACGGCGTCTTCACCCTGGCGAAGATGCCCGGTGTGCAATTCTATGGCCGGACCAGTGGCGCGGTCTTCGCCGATCTGAATAACGATGGTTTGCCGGAACTGTACGTGGCCAACAATTGCAAAGGGAGAACGAAACGGGACTCGGGCCCGCAGCATGATGCCCAGCTTCGTTATTCCAACCTGTTCCGCAACGACGGCGGAATGCTTGTCGACATTTCCTCGGAGTCGGGTGCCTGCCCCAACTCGCTGGGCACGGCTCGGAACATCGGCGTCTTCGACTACGACCAGGACGGACTGCTGGACCTGTTCGTTGTGGAGGACCGCTTTACCAAAAATCCCCGCTCGGTTTTGTTCCATAACGATGGCGATCTCCGTTTCTCCGACGCGAGCACGCAGGTCGGACTGCCGGACGATGTCTTTGGCCTGGGCCTGGCCGTGGCCGATTTGAATGACGACACCCGTCCTGATTTCTTCGTTGGGCACAGCAACCGCCTGTTTTTCAGCACTCGCGATGGCAAGTATGTTGAATCCGCCGCTGTGAACGATGTATTTCGCTGGGATCCCGTGGACGGCGAAGACTGGCCCTGCGGCGCCCACTTTGCCGATTTGAATCGCGACGGTCGCTTGGATCTGGTCCTGAGCATCCATCATCATGAGCCTCGCAATCGCGTCTACTTGAATGAAGGAATCGAAGACGGCTTTCCCGTGTTTCGCGACGTGACGGCGGCCGTGGGCCTGCCGGCGAAACTGTCCAACAAGTCGCCGCATGTCGAATTGCAGGATTTCGACAACGACGGCTGGGTCGACATCTACCTGTCCACGGCCTGGCTGGGAAACGATGGCACGATCACGCCGCTGGTCTATCGCAACCTGGGCCTGCACAACGGCCTGCCGCGGTTCGCCGCGCCGGCGACACCCTCGGGCGAAGTGGTCTATTTCCCCGCGGGACCCTCGGCCGATTTCGATCGCGACGGCCGGGTGGATCTGTGCCTGATTAACTGGTTCAGCGGCAATCATACCCGACTGCTCCGGAACGCCAGTACTCCGGAACGGGGCTGGCTGCAAGTGGCCGTTCGCGGGCGATCGTTCAACCGGCAGGGGATCGGCTCACAGATCCGCGTCTACCCCGCCGGACAGTTGACGGACGAACCATCGCTGCTGGGCTTCCAGGAACTCACGATCGGCTACGGCTATGCCAGCGGCCAGGAGGCGGTTTGCCATTTCGGACTTGCCCAGCACGACACGGTGGACCTGGCCGTGCGCTTCCCCAACGGAAAACGCATCACCCGAACCAACGTGGCAGCAAATCAAAGAATTGTTTTGGAAGAGTAACCTAGCGAGGCCCGCACAATGTCACTCAAATTCTCAGCACTCGTGTTCGCATTCGCCTTCCCGCTGGCGGTTAACGCCGCCGAGGTCACCTTTCCACCGGCGTTGCCCGGTGGCCAGACGGTCGTGACCGATAAGTCGCCGCAAATGCTCAAGCCCACCGACACGCTTCGCGCAGGCGTTGCCATTGCGAAGGAACCGCCGACGGTCGACTTCATGTATTACCCCGGCCAGGATTACGAAACAAAGCTTTGGTCGGCCTGGGGCGATAACCTGGCGGTCGGCGATCGCTGCTATTCCGCCATCGGCGACCACGACGGCCCGTCCGGCAACGCGCTGCTTTACGAGTACGACTCGACGACGAAATCGCTGCGTGTGGTTGTTGATGTCAAGAAGCTTTTGAAGGTCCCTGCTGGCGAATACACGCCGGGGAAAATTCACAGCCGGATCGATCTGGGCAGCGACGGCTGGCTCTACTTTTCAACCCATCGAGGCTCGACGCGCGTCACCATTCCCAAGTTCGGCTTCAAGGGGGATTGGATCCTGCGGTATCATCCCGAGGACCAGAAAGCGGAGATCGTGGCGCACGCGCCTTTGCCGATGCAGACGTTGCCGATGAGCGTGCTGGATCCCGATCGCTTGATCTATTACGCCGGGACTCAGGACGGCGCGAATGAAAAAGATCCCATGTTCCTGGCCTACGACATTGCCCGCCGCAAAGTGCTCTTCTCGTGCGAAGACGGCCCTTCCCGCTACGCGATTTTCGCCAAGTCGACTGGGAAGCTCTATTTCCACCGAGGCAAGTCCAGTCCGAATTCGACGGATGGTCCAAGGCAACTCGTACGTTTTGACCCGGAAACGGCGAAAGGATTGGAGAAGACCTCCGCGCGCCTCGGTCTCCGCGCCGCCTCGGAAGAATCGGCCGATCATCACGTCTATACGATTGATCACGACAACCTGTGGAGCTTTAACACGCAGACGGAAAAGGTGGTCGACATGGGCTCAGCGGCTGTGGGCAGCATGACCTATACCACCAGCATCGACCTGGATCCTCAGACCAATCGCTATCTGTATTACGTGCCCGGCGCGCACGGGGGGGCCGAACGAGACGGCTCGCCGCTGGTCCAATACGATGTGAAGACCCGCCAACGCAAAGTGATCGCCTTCCTGCATCCGTTCTATTTCAAGAAGTACGATTACGTTCCCAGCGGTGTGTTCGGTACGGCCGTTTCGCCCGCGGGAGATAAGGTCTACATTACCTGGAACGGCGCTCGCGGCGCGGAAAGCCTGGACAAGAAGGTGCGTTGGAACACCTGCGCCTTCATGATCGTGCACATTCCCGAGTCCGAACGTCCCGAGTAGTCGCTCGGCAAACCAAGGGCAGCGGCGCCGAGATGAACTATGGCTTGAGCACGATTTTGCCGGCCAGGCTGCCGGCTTTGCCAAGCGTGTTGGCTTCTTGAAGCTGATGCGCCTTGGCGGCGTCCGATAGCGGCATGACTTCGCTGATCTGCGGCTGCAGTTTTCCCGACGCCAGCCACTGGTTGATATCCGCCGCGCAGGCTCGCTGTTCGTCGGGCGTGGCCTTGAACATCACGAAACCGACCAGCGTGCAGCCTTTGACATAAAAGGGACCTACCGGAAACGGAGGCCGCGCGTCGCGACCGGCCATCAAGACGATCCGCCCCCGCTCTGCCAGGTAGCTGACGATCGTATCGAAATCGGGTTCGCGGAGCGTCTCCCAGAACACGTTGACTCCGTCAGCCGCGAACGCCTCCACCGCGGCCGCCACATCCTGCGTCTTGTAATTGACGGCCGCGTCCGCGCCCAGGCTCTGGCAGCGCGCGCACTTGTCGTCGCTGCCCCCCGTGGCCAGCACGCGCGCACCCGCGATCTTGGCCATTTGCAGGACCATCGCGCCGACGCCACCGGTGCCGCCGTGGACAAAAATCGTTTCGCCCGCCTGTAAGCGTCCCGCGTGGAACAGGCCCAGATGAGCCGTAATGCCGACCAAGGCGCAGGCGGCGACGGCTTCGTCGTCCACACCGTCAGGCGTCGGGTACAGCCACTGTTCGTCAATCGCAGCGAACTCGGCAAACGTCCCTTGCCTCCCCAGCAGCCCCTGGTTGGAACCCCAGACCCGATCGCCGACCTGAAAGCGTTTTGCGTCCGGGCCGACGGCGGTCACCGTGCCGGCAACATCGCAACCGATTACAAAAGGATTGGGCAATTCCCAATAGTTGGCGCCGTTGCGAATATACGTGTCGATGGGATTGACCGAGACGGCGCCGACCTTTACCAGGACTTGCGAGCCCGTCGGTTCCGGCGTGGGCAAATCCCCGTAGCGAATGCAATCGGGCGGTCCTGTCTGTTCGATGTACGCAGCTTTCATGGTTCGTCCTTCGCGGTTATTTGGTCTTACTCAGCCTTGTTTCGAAATCCGGTCTTGCTAGCTAGGGCCAGTTCCCTGTTTGACCCCAAGCCGCAGGCGCCGGCGCCTGCGGCTTGGGGTTAAACAGGTACTCAGACCCGCGACACGGTACTACCGTAATACCGTACTACCGTATTGCCCCAGATCACGCGTGGCACTGTTCCATCAGGCGGACTGGACTTCGTCCGTGCGCGTGATTTCGAATCCCATCTCTTCGATCATCTTGTAGTCCGCCTCGGGAACCTGTCCCTTCGTGGTCAAGTAGTCACCCACAAATACCGAATTGGCGGCGTACAGGCCCATTGCCTGCAGGTTGCCGAGATGGATTTCGCGTCCGCCCGCGATGCGGATTTCGCGATCGGGGTTGGCAAAGCGGAACATGCAGAGTGTTTTCAAGCAATAGCGAGGATTCAGCCGGTTGCTGCCGGCCAGCGGTGTGCCGTCGATTGGGTTGAGGAAGTTGACCGGAATTGACTCGACGCCCAGATCGCGAAGTTCGAACGCCATCTTCACCACGTCCATGTCCTCTTCCCCCATCCCGATGATGCCGCCGCTGCAAAGTTCCATGCCGGCGGTTCGCACGGCCCGTAACGTGTCGACCCGGTCCGCGTACGAGTGCGTCGAACAGATCTCGTCGTAGAATTCCTCGCTGGTATTGAGGTTATGGTTGACGCGGTCGACACCGCAGGCCTTGAGCCGGTCCGCCTGGTCTTGCGTGAGCAGCCCCAGGCAGGCGCAGATCTTCAGGTCGTACTGTTCCTTGATTTGGGGCACGATCGATTCCACCGCCGCTATTTCGCGTTCGTTGGGCCCCCGCGCGGAAATGACGATGCAGTAGGTCTTGGACTTGCGTTCGTGCGCCACCCGGGCGCCGTCCATCAGCTTTTCGCGGCTCAGAATGTTGTATTTGGGGATATCGGAAGTGGCGACCTTGGACTGTGAACAGTATCCGCAATCCTCCGGGCAGAGGCCGCTTTTGGCGTTCATCAGAAAATAGAGTTGTACGGTATTACCAAAATGCCGATGGCGAATGCGGTAGGCCGCCGACAGGATCTCCAGCAGTTCCGTATCGGGCGCCCGCAGGATGGCCAACGCGTCGTCCTTGTTGAGTTGCTCCCCCGCCAGGATTTGCTCGGCCAGATCCTGCCAGTTACGAGTGCCGTGTTCCGAAAGCGTGCTGTGCATGGTCGTCTCTCAATCGTCATTTGTCGGTTGCGGGCACCTTGGCGAACCGTGCCCAGTCCGGCAGAATGATACCATGTAAGGCGGTGGTTCTTCCAGCCACGTTCCGCCCCGATCGTCCCGTTCGTTTTTCCGGGAAAGGCCGCTGTGCCCCTCGAACATCTTGTCCAGGTTGGAGCATTTGGAAACATCGGCCGCTTTAGCGCGGTCGATGCCGTACGTTATCCGCGCGAAACCCGCGTGATCTGCCGTACTGCGCGCGGGCTCGAGGTGGGCAGGGTGCTGGACGACTCCGCGCGCGGCACGGGAACGCCCGACGGCGAGTTGTTGCGCCGCATGACCGTGGAAGACGAATTGTTGCTCAGCCGCATCGAAAAGCACAAGGATTCGGCGTTCCTGGCCTGTTGCCGCCTGCTGGCCGAACGGAAGGTCTCGGCGACGCTGATGGATGTGGAAGCGACCTTTGATGGCAAGTCGCTCTACTTCTACTTCCTCGGAGGCAGCACGCCGCTCCTCGAGAATCTGACCGCCGATCTGGCCGCGGTGTACGAGTCGGAAGCGAAGATCGGCACCTTCGCGGAAACCCTGGTGACAGGCTGCGGCCCCGACTGCGGAACCGACGCGGCGGCGAGCGGCTGCGGCACCGGCGGCTGCTCCACCTGCGCCGCCGTCGGCATGTGTCACCCCAAGTGATCGGTTCCTGAAAAAAACAGGGTCGGTTCTCGTTTGGTGCCCGCAAGACGCCGGAAGACGTCGTCCTGACACTGCACGGGAATTTGTGTTATCGTGAACGCGGCAAGAAGATCGAAAACAGAGAGATCCGAGACTGGAAGTGATCCGAGACAGGAAGTGGAGAGCCTGAATCCTCGTGTGCTGCGGAGAACTCGTGTGCTGCGGAGAATTCGTGTGCTGCCGAGAAGATGCCACATGCCTGCATCGACTTGTTGATTGCTTGCGTCGCGATTCGTCTGTGCAATGAACCCCGCGGTGCCTTTCCTTCTTGCCGGAGTCGGGAATTCCAATCAGAATTGATGAGCGTGTGTCGCTCGAAGTCGAAGCCAGGATCACGAGTCCTATGTTTGCCCGCTTTGTTTTGCTTTTGATTGGCCTGGTACTGGCCGGAATTCCTTCCGCCGCGCCGGCTCAATCAGCCATGGACGAAGTTGATTTCGACCGGGAGATCCGGCCGATTCTTTCGGACCGCTGCTACGTTTGCCATGGTCCGGACGCGGCCACGCGCCAGGCGGATCTGCGGCTCGATGTACGCGAGGAGGCGTTGGGCGTGCTGTCGCCCGGAAATCCCGCTGACAGCGAGCTGCTGCGGCGCATCCTGTCGGAAGACGCCGACGAGGTCATGCCGCCGCCCGCTTCGAAGCTTTCGCTGTCCCAGCGCGAACGGCAGTTGATCGCCGCGTGGATCACGCAGGGAGCCGAGTGGAAGCAGCATTGGGCCTTCGCGCCTCGCTCCCAACCGGCTCTCCCCGAAGTTCGCTCAATGGACCTCGTCGCCGGTGCCATCGACCGGTTTCTGCTGTCCCGTCGCGAAAAAGAAGAATTAAGTTTCGCGCCGCTCGCCGCGAAGGAGAAACTAATACGGCGAGGCACGTTCGATATGACCGGCATGCCGCCCACGCTCGGTGAGATCGACGCCTTCCTGGCCGACGACTCGCCGCAGGCCTTCGAGAACGTCGTTGATCGCCTCCTCGAATCAGACCACTACGGCCAGCGAATGGCATCGGACTGGCTGGACATCGCCCGCTACAGCGATACCTATGGTTATCAGGTCGATCGTGACCGCTATGTCTGGCCTTGGCGCGACTGGGTGATCCGAGCCTTCAACGCCAACATGCCGTACGACCAGTTTGTGATCGAACAACTGGCCGGCGACCTGCTTCCGGGCGCCACGGACGACCAGATTCTGGCCACGACGTTCAATCGGCTGCATCCGCAGAAAGTTGAAGGCGGCAGTACGGAAGAGGAGTTCCGCGTCGAGTATGTCGCCGATCGGACGCAGACGTTTGCCACCGCATTCCTGGGACTGACCATGGAATGCGCCCGCTGTCACGACCACAAGTACGATCCCATTTCTCAGCAGGAGTACTACCAGCTTTTTGCGTTCTTCAACAACATCGACGAATCGGGCCTCTACTCTTACTTCACCAGGTCCGTGCCAACTCCGACCCTGGCGTTGACACGCAACGCTCCGCACCAGTCGCGGGCCGAGCTCCAGGCCAAGGTAGCTGCGCTCCCCAGGCAGGCCCCTGAGACTTCATTCGATCCGGGCGACGCAGAGGCAGTGGAGCAGGCGCTGGAAGTTCGCGGAAAGCCGCCCATCGAAGTCGTTGACTTTTCCCAAGTCGCTGGCCGCAACACGAAGACTACCGACGCACGCGGCAATCCTGCGGTCCGATTGACCGGAGACGACGCCGTCGGACTGAAGACCGGAAACTTTACCCGCTATCAGCCGTTCTCGGTGTCGCTCTCGATCCACGTTCCGGACGTGAAGGAGCGCGCGGTCGTGTTCCATCGGTCGCGCGCCTGGACCGACGCGGGAAGTCGCGGTTATCAACTGCTGATCGAAGACGGCAAGCTGAGTGCGTCGCTGGTGCATTTCTGGCCCGGCAACGCGATCAGTGTGAAGACTCGCGAACCGCTTCCCGTCAATCGCTGGACGGACATCGCCGTGGTTTACGACGGCAGCGTCGACGCCAACGGATTGTCGATCTTTGTTGACGGCAAACGAGCCGCCGTGGACGTCATTAAAAACCGTCTCACGAAGAACATTACGGGAGGCGGCGGCAATCACATTGCCATCGGCCAACGTTTTCGTGACCGCGGCTTGACGGGCGGTCAGGTGTCGTCGTTCCGCGTTTACGATCGGCAGCTGTCTGAATTGGAAGTTGGCGTTCTGCATGACGACGAGACGACTCGCAAGAGTTTTCAGGATGCGATCGCCGCGGGTGGCTTGCCCCCACACCAGCAGCAAGTGCTGGTGGAACACCTGCGGCTCAATGACTCCACGGAACACGACGCGCATCGAGCCCGACTGCGGGCCGCACGCGAGCAGCTTTGTCGATCGCTCGATGGACTGACCGAGATCATGGTCATGCGCGAGTTGCCGGAACCCAAGCCGGCGTACATTTTGCGGCGAGGTCTTTACAGCGAGCGGCTCGAAGAGGTGTCCGCGGAGACACCAGCCGTGTTCCCGGCGATGGACGAGTCGCTCCCGAAGAACCGCCTTGGTCTGGCGCGCTGGCTGACATCGCCCGAGCATCCATTGACAGCGCGGGTCGCCGTCAATCACTTCTGGCAGCTAATCTTTGGCCAGGGTCTCGTTCGTACGCCAGAAGACTTTGGTCGTCAGGGAGCGCCGCCAACGCATCCAGAGCTCCTCGACTGGCTGGCTAACGATTTCGTCGCCCATGGCTGGGACGTTCAACGTCTGTTGAAACAGATGGTGATGTCGCGGGCATACCGGCAATCCACTTCGGCTTCGCAGCAACTGCTGCAGCGCGACCCCGCCAACGAATTGCTGGCTCGCGCCCCGGCTTATCGGCTCCCAGCGGAAATGCTGCGAGACAATGTGCTGGCGGTCAGCGGCCTGCTGGTGGACAAGATCGGCGGCCCGCCGGTCAGACCCTACGAACTGGCCGCTTCCTTCAAAGCATCGAAGCCGGACAAAGGCGAGGGCCTCTATCGGCGGTCGTTGTACACCTACTGGAAACGCACGGGACCCGCTCCGGTGATGCTGGCCCTGGATGCCGCCAAACGCGACGTCTGCCGAGTCAAACGCGAACACACCTCGTCGCCGCTGCAGGCACTGGCCATGCTCAACGGCCCGCAATTCGTCGAGGCGTCACGCGCACTCAGTCAGCGGCT
Organism: uncultured Planctomycetaceae bacterium; assembly: GCA_937967665.1. Classification (GTDB taxonomy): domain Bacteria; phylum Planctomycetota; class Planctomycetia; order Pirellulales; family Pirellulaceae; genus CALBSZ01. Next base: position 12,329 of record CALBSZ010000696.1, on the reverse strand, counting down.
GATTCACAGGCACGGGAAGGACCAGACGGACGGCATCGCCATCGACATGTTTCGAACTCTGACAAGCCGCACCCCAAGCGACGTCGAGCGATCGATTCTCACGGAACTCTTTCACGCGCAGCGCGAGCACTTCCTCGACGCTCCTGAAGCGGCAGCCAAGTACCTGAGCAACGGCGAGTATGGCAGTTATCGACGTTCCACCGGTGACTCAGCGGTCGGCGGAACGGGTTTCGACACACAGCGAATGTCCGATGCCGATCTCGCCACGCTCGCGGCCTGGTCGAGTGTTGCCAATACCCTGATCAATCACGACGAATGCGTTACAAAGAGATAATGCACATGAATCACCAGCCGACAGACACGCGATGCACGGGATATGCATCCCCTCTGGGGATGTCTCGGCGCGGATTTCTGGGACAGTTCGGGATGGGACTGGGAGCCTTGGGACTGGTGGATCTGCTGAGTTCCGAATCCAGGGGGAATAACCCGTTACCACCAACCGGCGGCATCCTTGCGGACTACCACCATCTGCCAAAGGCCAAACGCGTCATCTTCCTCTTCCAGAGCGGTGGTCCATCGCAGATCGACTTGTTGGATTACAAGCCGCACTTGAACGAGCTCCACGGACAGCAGCTGCCGGACTCGGTGCGCAAAGGCCAGCGGCTAACCGGCATGAGCGGCAACCAGTCGAGCCTTCCGCTCGTTGGTTCGCCCTTCAAATTCAGGCAGCACGGCGATTCCGGGCAGTGGTTCAGCGAACTGCTGCCGCATACGGCCGGAGTTGCCGATCACCTTTGCATTGTGAATTCGATGTATACCGAAGCGATCAACCACGGCCCCGGCGTGACGTTCATCCAAACCGGTTCCCAGTTTCCCGGACGTCCGAGCATTGGGGCTTGGCTGAGCTACGGACTGGGCAGCGCCAATGAAGATCTCCCGTCGTTCGTGGTCATGGTGACCAAGGGCAAAGGCGGCCAGCCGCTGGTTTCGCGGTTGTGGGGCAGCGGATTCATTCCGGCCCGCCATCAGGGTGTCCGCTTCCGATCCGGCAAGGATCCCGTTTTGTATTTGGACAACCCCGACGGCCTGGATCGGTCAAGTCGAAGGCGAATGCTCGATGCACTCGAAGCCTTGCACCAGCTTCAGTTGGGCGAGCAGTCCGACCCGTTGCTCGAATCACGTATTGCTCAGTACGAACTCGCCTTTCAGATGCAGACGTCGATTCCCGACGTCCTCGACGTTTCGGCAGAGACCAGAGAGACCCTCGATTCCTACGGGCCGGACGTTGCCAAGCCTGGATCATTTGCGGCTAACTGCCTGCTGGCCCGTCGGCTTGCGGAACGAGGCGTGCGGTTTATTCAGCTTTACCACCAGGGATGGGATCAGCACGGCGGCCTGCCTGCCGGTATTCGTAAGCAGTGCTCGGAAACGGATCAACCGTCTGCGGCGCTGATTAAGGACCTTGCCCAGCGCGGCATGCTCGAAGACACGCTGGTCGTCTGGGCGGGCGAATTCGGCCGCACCAATTACTGCCAAGGCCGCTTGAACGGCAACAACTTCGGCCGTGACCATCACCCTCGCTGTTACTCCATCTGGATGGCCGGCGGTGGCATCAAGCCTGGCACACAACACGGCCGTACCGACGAATTCGGATACAACGTGGTCGAAGACGGCGTCCACGTTCACGACTTCCAGGCGACCCTGCTGCACCTGCTGGGCATTGATCACGAGCGTCTGACCTACCGGCACCAGGGACGTCGCTATCGCCTGACCGACGTCCATGGTCATGTCGTTGAGGAACTGCTGGCTTAGTGGCTCGCCCTCTCCAAGTCGAGCATCCATTTCGGAATGGGACCAAACAAATGACGAAGAAAACTGCACCTCTACTACTCACGTTCCTGCTGCCGCTTCTTCTCGCCCTTGCTGCGACGCTGGCCGGCGCCGCGGAACGGCCGAACATGGTCGTGCTGTATGCCGATGACCTCGGTTACGGCGACGTGCAATGTTACAACAGGCAGCGTGGTAAGATACCCACGCCGCACATCGATCAACTGGCCTCGGACGGAATGCGCTTCACCGACGGGCATTCGTCGTCGGGTGTCTGCTCGCCTTCCCGGTACACGATTCTCACCGGACGCTATCACTGGCGGTCGCGATTGCAGCGCGGAATTGTAGGGCTGTGGGGAGCGCCGCTGATCACGCCCGACCGCATGACCCTGGGCTCGTTGGCGAAACAACATGGATATCAAACCGCCTGCATTGGTAAATGGCATCTTGGCTGGAACTGGCCGATTCCCGCGGGCAAAGCAGCGTTATTTCGGACGACCGGCTATCGCGGAAAGAAAAACATCCAGGCGACGGATGAGCATCGTGCGGCGTGGCGTGAGGCGTTCTCGCAACCCATTCCGGGTGGGCCGACCGCGGTCGGATTTGATGAATACTTCGGCACGGACGTACCTAACTGGCCCCCCTATTGTTTCATCGAAAACGATCGTACCGTCGGCATTCCTTCCGAATACGCCGATCCAAAGCTGTTTGCCAAGAACCAGGCGAGCCAGCAAGGGCCGGCGCTGGAGGGATGGACACTGGAACCGATCCTGCCCGCCCTGGGTGAGCGGGCGGCGGAATTTATCAAACGCGAAGCGAAGACGCCGCAGCCGTTCCTGCTCTACCTGCCGTTCACGTCCCCCCATACGCCTCTGTCCGTCAACGAACCATGGAAGGGTAAGAGCGACCTTAACCTCTACGCCGATTTCGTCATGGAAACGGACGCGGTTATCGGGCAGGTGCTCGAGGCCTTGGAAGAAAGCGGAGCAGCAGAGAACACACTCGTCATTTTTACGAGCGACAACGGCTGCGCGCCGTACATCGGTGTGGCCGACCTGGAAAAGAAAGGTCACTACCCGAGCGGGCCTCTGCGGGGCTACAAAGCCGATGCGTGGGAAGGCGGACATCGCGTCCCCTTCATTGTCCGCTGGCCCGGCATTGTGGAGGCAGGCAGCGTTAACGACCAGCTCGTCCATCAAGCCGACTTGTTGGCCACGATTGCAGACATTCTGGGATCGGATTTGCCTGACAACGCCGGCGAGGACAGCTTCAGTCTTCTTCCACTGATGAGAGGCGAAGATGGACCCGTGCGTGAGACTGCGGTCAGTTGTTCCATCAACGGCACGCCGAGTTTGCGGGCCGGCAACTGGAAATACATCGCGGCTCGCGGTTCCGGCGGCTGGGGCAAGGGCGGCGACCAAAGCCAACCGGTGCAGCTTTACGATCTTTCTACGGACCTCAGCGAATCCAAAAACCTTGCCGCTGCGCAACCCCAACGCCTCTCGGAGATGCAAGCACTGCTGGAAGAAATCATCACCAACGGTCGCAGCACGCAAGGACCACCGCAGAAGAACGACGTCAAGGTGCGCCGCTTCCCATAGCAGTGACTGGCTCTAAGATTGTCGCTCTTTGGCACTCGTCGAAAGTCCTGGCGACTTGCCGAGTCGGAAATCCGCTAACGACATCTCCGAGAAAAGGTCAGGAAGAAAGTCTCGCTTCCCACCATCAGTAATGAGTCAAGAATAACTTCCGCATCTTCAACGTGCGTGTCGATCCTGTGCTGCGTTGTGCAACCCTCTGCGTTGTGCAACCCTCTGCGTTGTGCAACCCTCCCGCCCGCGGCAGCGTCTGACGCGGGGGCGGCCGGGGGCGTTGTCAGCACCGTGGAAGCTGCCTCCTGGTCCAATCCGGAAACTCACTCTCCTGTCCTTAATATACAATCGTTCGGAGGGGTAGTCGCGCCTCGTGGTTTCACCTCGCGCGTTCAAGCCACCACAGAGGCACGGCCTTCACAAACGGACGCCAGCGCAACAGAAACAGCTGCGTCCTCTTCAACCGCCGGCACCGCACCCTTGCACACGCTCTTGAAAGGCGATAAGCTTGCTCTTGCAACCGTTGCACATGCAATCATTGTTGCACCAACGGTTATGCCGCATCCACAGGAGATACAGCAGTCCGCTTGGGTGGAGTGACACCAGCTTCGTTCGGGTTTGGCCGCCATCTCATTCGAGATCGCCCCACACGAAACCGTGACGTCACAGATACACAATACGGATGTTTCCGGCCACACCACTGCAATTGCGATCCGAAATCCGATTGTCAGGGATGCTGCCGAAATCTGGCCATTGGTTCGAAACCGCAAAGGTCTCGGCACCAACTCTTGCTACGCGTATCCCAGCGACTTCTCCGAGGCTGCTTGGGCGCGCCTGCTGTACGCAACCGCGCGGGCAAGTGACATCGATGCGGCATTGGTCGTCGCGCACGTCAGAGAACCGAGAGAAACCTATGCCGGCGCATCATCCGCCCCATCAAGTTCTCGGTGCTTGACAGCGGAAGTAACGAAGCGGCTGGAGGATAAGGGGACGATCAAACACCGCAACCGATCATCGGCTGAAAGTTTAACTTCCGACGTCTCTGTTCGCAGAGGTGCCCGAGCCGCTAGGCTTCTGCCCCGCTTGGCGGTTCCCCTTTTTTTTGCAAGAACGATTCACTCGTGCTGAGCGGACAGCACAACAACAGAAGGAGCATTCCATGTCACAGGCAAAGACGGGCGACACTGTCAAAGTCACCTACACAGGTAAACTCGACGACGGTTCGGTATTCGACACAACCGAAAATCGAGAGCCGTTTCAATTCGTGTTAGGCCAGGAGCAACTGATGCCTGGGTTCCAAAACGCCATCTTGGGCATGAGCCCGGGAGATTCAAAGACGGTCAAGATACCACCGGACGAGGCTTTCGGAGCGAGGCGGGATGAAATGATTGTGGCGATCGACCGCTCCAGTTTTCCTCCCGACGTTGAGCTTCAGGTTGGGCAGCAACTGCAACTCAAACAACGTGATGGATCGCCAATTGTTGCTACCATCGCGAAAGTCGGCGAATCCGCCGTCACCGTCGACGCAAACCACCCTCTAGCAGGGCAAACGCTGACGTTTGAGATTTCGTTGCTCGACGTCGCGTAAACATCCAACTCGTCCGAGACTTGAATTTGACGGACGACATCGTGTTGACTCAAGAGATTCAAGACGACATCGAGTCGTTGAAGAGTTCGGTGGCAATGTCTTGTTCAGCGTTTGAGAACGTGCCCAGTCTAAACGACATTATCATCACGGCTGGCGAGCGGTTGGCGTCAACGTTCAATCAATTCATGAACACATTCGAGCCACTGACATTGGCGAGTTACCAAATCGGCACCAAAGGTAGTCACGGCGACTGTTGTGAGAAACCGCGCTGGCGCTCCACTCGACGAGATGCAGCGTATTGAGGCGATCGTGCGACGCGTTCACGACGAGTTGGTTGTCCCAACATCGCGTCGGCGACACGAAACGGCGGCCGCACCCCAACTGATCAATAGTGCGGAACCGAATTTGAAAGCAATCGGAGGAAACAGGATGAGCACGGCACCATCCGCGCCGCCCCCTGCCAAGCCCAAGCCTGGATCACGCCCCGAACCGGAACCACCACCTTCAAAGCCTCAGGCGCAGCCGCCTGGGAACAGTCGCTTTCGGCAATGCGACATCGATATACACCGTAAGGTATCGGGCGGATTTACATGACACCAATGAGACGAAACGGATGGATGAGTAGCAGGACGACGCCCCTGAATAGGACATGAGCAAGTGACCGCCCCGACAACAGAACAATGTCGAAATCGGCCGGGCGCGAGCGAGGGGCCTTTGCCGGCGATCTTCGATCCGAGTCGCATGCCCAGCAGTAATTTAAGCAGCGGGAAGTCGCATTTTCGTGACGCAACACGGGTGTCTGATGTCCACGACATCAGCCGACATGCTCTCACGAGGACATTCCCGTGGTTTGACGAAACCGACCCCATCATTGTCGAATGTGTGCTCGAGGAGGTGCGACTCTTTTACATCTGCCGGGGAAGAGCCAATTCAGAAGAACGCACGTTCATTGACTGCCGATTTCATTTCGATTCACGCCAATTGTGGATTGGCTCAATCCAAGTGGCGTCATGTTACCGCTCGAATGGCGTTGGGGCGCAGTTAGTGCGGGCCACAGAGGCCGCGGCCCGATTACTGGAAATGCGCGAAATACGGCTTCAGCCGAGGCCTTCCGCAATTGGCTTTTGGGAACGACTGCAATATGTAGCTGATCCCCGCGCCGTTCGAGTGATGTGGAAGGACGCGGGTCGATTCGCCGCACATCAGACCAGGGCTAGTCAAGACGTCCGAGGTTGAGTCGTGCATGGGTTGCGGGCACAGATTCCGGAAGCGGTTCCTACTGTTTTGGTGACCGAAGCCGAGTCGCCGTACGTGATCCTGGGCCATGACAGAGCGGGCGAATGCAGATTCATACGCAAACGCACTTACAGCCCGGGGAGGCGTACGACGCCCCGCTCGACCCGCATGCTTTGGAGAACTCATTAGCATCGTTGGGGCCAACGGCCATGTGGGTCGCCCGAATACACTTGCTCGCGCTGCCTGCTGGTATTCTCGCGAGTTTTCGAACGCGGCCTCGCGGGTCTGGCGAGGCTTTCTGTCGGATTACGAAGAGCAGTGAGTGGGCTGCAACTAATTGAAACTATAGTTGGGATTCTTGGAATCGAAATCCGCGTCGGTGAGTCCCACGTTCAAGTTCAGCTTCAGGTACGTGTATTCCTCGATCAAGGAAGGTTCGCCATCGGGTTGGGCCGGCCAATCGTAGGCGGCATAGCGAATCGGAATATTCAGTTCCTTATCCAGGAAGACCTCCGCGATGTGGAAGTCGAAGTAGTCGCGGCGGACGGGGTGAGTGACGACCAGCTTCGTGCAAGCGCGACCATTGATTTTGAAGTTGTCATAGAAATTCACAGAGCATTCGCCGTGCTGACGGTCGCGGACCCCTTTCTCAATCAAACGGACCAGCAGGTTTTCGATCCCGACTTCGGTGATCGGATAGCGATTCCCACGCATCGCCAGGATGCCGTTCGGGTTGAGGCTGACAGCGCCGGTGGCCTTCCCCAGCAGACCGGCTTCGCGGGCCATCAGCTTGTTGTTATTCCAGCCTTCGACGTACAGGACTTCCCGCCCCTTGACGCTGGCCGGTTTCAGGAAACGCATGTAGACACTGAAGGGGACCTGCACCTGGCCGTTGACGACCTTGCGGTTACGGACCTTGGTGAGGATGTATTCGTGATCCGTCAATGCGCCGCCGACGAGCTCGCGTTTGACCAGGATCGCATCGTAGTCGGCGATGTTGGCCTGAACATGGGCCAGGGAACGCTGGGCAATTTCGATCGCAGGATCCAGCGGATGCTGGCTCGCCGCATTAACATCACCGATGTTGTTGGCGTTGGCGATGCGGAAGACAGGCTCACGCAAGTCGTCGCGAGGCTGTTGTTGTGCGTATAATGACGATGCCGTCAAAATGACGGTGGCAAGGGAAGCAATTCTGTATACTCGAAAATAAGAGGCCATCCGTATTCTCCTGACTGGAGACGGCGGGGCGAAGGTGGGAGCGAGCCGCCCTGGTCGTCATCCTTGATTATGGGCTTGCGTGATATTAGGTATCGCCCGGGAGCCAAGTCAAGCATTACAATCCGCAACTTAATCGTTGCGAAAACTGTAAACACTCCGTATACGATACGTTTTTCCAGCAAAGCTGCCCTATTCTACTCAAGTTCCGATCCCTAGGGGAGGCGACTTCGTGACTTCGAAGCTAAACATTGACGTTAAAGTCGACCAGATTTACGCAGAAAACACTTATATCCTCAACCTGAACGGCCAGGACCAGTGCCTGGTGATCGACCCTGGTTTCGATTTCCAGGAGATCATTCGCCATATTGAAACCAAGGAGTTGGAGGTGGCGGCGATCGTGAACACGCATGGCCATATCGACCACATTGTCGGCAATCAGGCCGTCAAGGACCGCTGGCCGGATGCCCCGATCGTCATCGGCACGGGCGACGCTCCCAAGCTGACTGATGCCATGCTCAATCTTTCGGGCAAGTACGGTCTGTCGATCCTCAGTCCTCCGGCGGAACGGACGTTAAACGAAGGAGATGTTTTTGAGGAAGCCGGGATCCGCTTGCACGTGTTGGAAACGCCCGGTCACAGCGAGGGGCACATCGTTCTGATCGACAAGGACCACAGTCCCTGGATCGTCTACAATGGGGATGTTCTTTTCCAAGGCGGCATCGGCCGTACCGATTTCCCGGACGGATCGTTCGAAGATCTGGTCGATTCGATTCATCGGAAGCTTTTCACGCTGCCCGACGACACCATTGTCTTCACCGGCCACGGCGAACCGACTACCATTGGTGACGAGAAACGCAACAATCCGTTCGTCGGTCTGCGCTCGAGTTTTCCCCCTCGGTAAATGAGTACGATGCGTGTTATGCCCTTGTTCTTGCTCGCCTTCCTTACTCCGGTCGTAGTCGGAGCGGAAACGCCGATTTGGCCGCAGTGGCGGGGACCGCGGGGAACGGGCGTCGCCGAACACGCGAATCCACCGGTGGAATGGAGCGAACAGAGCAACGTGCGCTGGAAAGTTGCGATACCCGGGCGCGGGCATTCGTCTCCGATCGTGTGGGGAAATCGAGTCTTCCTGACGACGGCGATTCCGTACGGAGACATGTTGCCGCCCAAGTATAGCGGCGCGCCTGGCGCGCATGACAACCTGCCGATTCGCCAGCGCCATCGATTTGTGGCCCTGGCGTTGGACTTGGGAAGCGGCAAGGTGACATGGCAGAAAACGCTGCACGAAACCTTGCCTCACGAAGGCGCTCACTACACGGCGAGCCTGGCTTCTGCGTCCCCCGTGACGGATGGCGAAAACGTTTATGCACACTTTGGCTCTCACGGACTGTTCTGCTTGAACTTCGCTGGGGATGTCATTTGGAATCAGAATCTGGGGAAAATGCAGACCAAACACGGGCACGGCGAAGGGAGTTCTCCCGCCTTGCATGGCGACACTCTTGTCGTGAACTGGGATCATGAAGGAGCGTCGTTTGTGGTGGCGCTGGACAAAGCTACTGGGAAACAACGCTGGCGCGTTCATCGGGACGAAGTCACGTCGTGGTCGACCCCCATCGTCGTTCCGGTCGGTGACGACTTGCAGGTGATTGTATGCGGGACAGAGCGTGTGCGAGCCTACGACCTGAAGACAGGCCGGGTTATCTGGGAGTGCGGCGGCATGTCCAACAATATCGTCGCCACACCGGTCGCCGCCGAAGGGATGGTTTTCGTCGGCAGCAGTTATGAAAAACGGATTCTCATGGCGATTAGGCTGAGTGGGGCGCGTGGCGACATCACGAATTCAGATCACGTTGTCTGGAGCGTCCAACGCGGCACGCCTTATGTTCCGTCGCCATTGCTATACGGTGATGCACTGTACTACCTCACCCACTACCAGGGCATCTTGACCCGTGTCCATGCGAAAACGGGTGAAGCGCAACCGGGTGCCATGCGGCTCGGAAGGCTGGGCAACATCTACGCCTCACCCGTTGCCGCCGCCAATCGTGTTTACGTCACCGATCAAGAGGGCGTGACCGCGGTGATCACTCACGACGCCATTCCCCGCGTGCTGGCATGGAACGAGCTGGATGATCGCTTCAGCGCGTCCGCGGCGATTGCCGGCGACTCGATCCTGTTGCGCGGCGACCAGCACCTCTACCGACTGAGCGGGGAATAGTTCGCTTCGCGCGGCCGGCCGCCCCGGACTGCCGCGCTGCGCGTCCCTGTGTCCCATGGCGAAATCTCCAGGGCACGCGTAAGCGTTGCCGCGAGTTCACGCGCGGGCCGCGGGATTGTCGGCGCGACCTCCGCTAACGGTACATCCTTTGCGGTAATTGACTGCAGCATGTCTCAAACTTGGTCGGTTCTTAACTTGAACCGTTTGTCCGCTTGAAAAGGAGTGATGAAGATGATTGACCGCCTTGTAGAACTGCTCGGGTCCGACGCCGATGCGTTGCTGAAACACCAGTGCCAGACCATCTCGCGTGAACAGCTGCACGTGCCCGGCCCTGACGTTGTCAGCCAGCACTATGGAAGCAGCGACCGCGGCCCGCGTGTGCTCGGCAACCTCCAGCGTCTGTTCGGCCACGGACGGTTGCAAGACACCGGATACCTGTCGATCCTGCCTGTGGATCAGGGAATCGAACATTCGGCGGGCGCGTCCTTCGCCCCGAATCCGGTCTATTTCGATCCGGAAAACATCGTGCGTCTGGCCGTCGAAGGTGGCTGCAATGGTGTGGCTTCGACTTTTGGCGTGCTGGGTGCGGTTGCGCGCCGGTACGCACACCGGATCCCGTTCATCGTCAAGATAAACCACAATGAATTGCTGGGTTACCCGAGCCAGTTTGATCAGGTCATGTTTGGTACGGTGCAGCGGGCCTACGACATGGGAGCGGTCGCGGTCGGCGCCACGATCTATTTCGGTTCGGACCAATCACGCCGGCAAATCGTCGAGGTCGCTGAAGCATTCTCCCTTGCCCATGAACTGGGCATGGCCACGATACTTTGGTGCTATCTGCGGAATCCCGCTTTTAAGAAGGAAACCGATTACCACGTCGCGGCCGACTTGACCGGTCAGGCAAATCACCTGGGCGTCACCATCCAGGCCGACATCATCAAACAGAAGCTTCCGGAGACCAACGGAGGTTACACGGCGATTTCATTTGGAAAGACGTCCCCCCTGGTCTACAAGCAACTCACCACGGATCACCCCATCGACCTCTGCCGCTACCAGGTTGCCAACTGCTACATGGGCCGCTGCGGCCTGATCAACTCGGGGGGCGCGTCTAGCGGAGAATCGGATCTTGCCGAAGCGGTGCGGACGGCAGTGATTAACAAGCGGGCCGGTGGCATGGGGCTGATCAGCGGCCGCAAGGCCTTCCAACGCCCCATGGCAGAAGGGGCCGCATTGCTGCAAGCCATTCAGGATGTCTACCTGGCGGAAGACGTAACGATCGCCTGACGGTCCCGGCGCAGGCAGTGCAAAACCGGTCGTATCCGCGCGCGCAAGTGCGCAGCTGTGCACTTCCTGATGCGAGTGCGTCAACCGTTCTCTCTGTACCGTGCATGGAAGCGTGAATGGCACATGTTTTGCAACTGCATCCGCATTGCTGCAGTTGCAGCAATACAGCGGCCTCCAGGAGGTTCGTCTTCGCATGAGGAGAAAAGGTCATGTCTACAGCCAAAACGTTACTCGACACCATGATTCAGGGTGCCGTCGATGCCACGGAAGCCAACCTGCAATTACAGCAGGAGTGGTTGCTCGGCTTGACGCGCTTGCTCCCCGGCTTTTCCGCTCGACCCACCGATCGAACGGAGCGTCCGGGTGACTTTCGTCCCGAGATATCAAACCACGTGATGAGCGCCGCGCGCGCTCAGCGCAAGCTGCTCAACCGGCAATTCGACGCGGCGATTTCGGCGTTCGACCAGATCATGGATGTTTCCCATAACGGGAACACGGCGCCGACCGCGAAGGAGGCCGTCGCCCAGCAGGCACCTGCGGCGGCGGAAACCGATACGGCACCCCCTGTGGCGGTAGCGGCCGAACGGCCTCCGCAAGAGGCGGCGCGGTCGGTCCCCCGCGAAGCTGAGAATATTGCGCAAAAGGTGGCGATTGTCACCGGCGCGGCCAGTGGCATCGGTGAAGCGGTGGCATTGGAACTGGCGAATCGCAATGCCAAGGCCGTCCTGCTGGTAGATCGAAGCGAGGCCGTTCAAGAATTGGCTCGCACGATTAACGAGCAGACCGGGCGTACGGTAGCGGTGGCCAAGGTTGGCGACACGACGGACGAAGCGTTCCGCAAACGTGTCTTCAACGAAGCGGTGGACGAGTTCGGCATCGTGACGATTTGCGTGCCGGCGGCAGGGATCACGCGGGACGCCCTTTCCGTTCGCGTGAACAAAGAGACCGGCCGCGCCGAACTCTACCCGATCGAGAGTTTTCGGCAGGTGACGGAAGTCAACCTGCTGGCCCCCATTTACTGGGGAATCGAGATGGTGGCCCGGATTGCGGAGGATCGCGCCCAGCGCGGTCTGAAGCGTTGGGAACCGGAGGAAACGATTCAGGGAGTCGTGGTATTCATGGGATCGGTGTCGTCGCAAGGCAATAAGGGACAGATCTCGTATGCCGTGGCCAAGGCCGGGCTGGAAGGCGCGGCGGCGACGCTGACGAAGGAAGCGATCTTTCACGGCGTTCGCTGCGGCATCATTCACCCCGGTTTTACCGATACGCCGATGGCACGGGCGCTCGGGGACGAGTTCCTGAACAAGTACGTCCTGCCGTTCACGCAACTGCGGCGTTTGATTCGTCCGGACGAGATTGCGGACGCCAT
>CALBSZ010000695.1 GCA_937967665.1 uncultured Planctomycetaceae bacterium | reverse complement strand
AACGGCCCTTCGGGTGCTTCGCACAATTGACTCCTGACCCCTTTACCGAACCCCGCAGTGGCTAGCGTCCCTTGAAGCCGACAAACCGGTTCGCCTCGGGGCTCCATAACTTCAGACGCAGGCAGGCCGCCATATCGTGAGGGAGGAGTGAGGTCGTGCCGGGGGACTGCAATTCCGGTATGGCCGTCATGGCATCGGGAAGTCGATAGAAGGGGATTCTCGCATTCAGGTGATGCACATGGTGAAAACCGATGTTGCCGGTGAACCAGTGCATCAGCCAGCTCATGTTGATGTAGCTGGATGAATGCAAGGCCGCCTCGACGTGACTCCATTCGGCCCGCGGCTGCAACTTTGCCGCCGGAAAGTTGTGCTGCGCATAAAACAGGTAAGCCCCCAGCGCCGACGCGACGAAGGACGGCACGAGCATGCCCCAGATCAGAATCGAATACCCGCAGGTCGTCACGTAGGCCATGAGACCAAAGTGTAGCACGATGGCCAGTCCCGCGTCCCAATGCCTTCGCGGGTTGTTCACGAACGGTCGCAAACTCATTCCCCACAGGAAGACTGTCAGGTAGCCGAAGACCATCGTCAGCGGATGACGCGCGACGGCGTACAACACGCGTTCCATCCGCGACGCCTCGGCGTAGTCCTGCGTGGTCATGATGGGATAGGATCCGATGCTGGCGCCATAGGCCTTCGAATTGTTCTTGTGATGGTGATCGTGAGAACGATTCCAGACACTGGGCGGATTCAGCGTGACCAGGCCGTAAAGCGTCATAATCCAGGCGGAAATCGGAGAATGGCGAAGGATGGCGTGATGCTGATAATCGTGGTAGATGATGAAGATCCGCACGCCCACCAGGCCAGCCAGCATGCTACACACGGCGGAGATGCCCCATGGCAGTCCCCGGACCGCCAGCGCGATCAGGCTGACGAATGCCGTGAGCGTTGATCCGAGGTGCCACCAGCTCAACCAGCGGCGCTCGCCAGCAAACTCCTTACTGGCGATCAGCAATTCCTTTGCAGTTCGCATACCTGCTCGCGACTCCATCCTTGGACCGTGCTGTGTTGGCGGTTTATTAAGGGAACCAGCGAAGACACTCCACTCGCGAATGGACTATACCGCCTCGCGCTCCGGACTCCTAGGTCACTTCGGCCCATCCGTGTTCGTGCTTTGGGGAAGTGCCACACGGTGGATCATGCGTGGAGCGGGCCGTTGGCAGCCCGGGCCGCGTGACCACGTCGTGTTTCAAATAGGAGCGGCTATCCCCGACGTGTCCCACGACGGCGCGCGCTCCGCGAGTGAGTACCAGGGTCATGGTCGAACCCATGCCGGCCAGGGCGGGCTGCAAAGAGGAAATCTCGCAGACGGCATCGTTGGCATGATGGGTGGCCATTTTTACGAGCCCCGTGGCAATTTTGAAAATGACAAGGTTGTCGGCCGCCAGTTCCGCCCAAGGCCGGCTACCACCCAGCATGGCCGCCTGCGACAAGTAGATCACCGCCGGGAAGAACAGGGCAAACATCGTGAAAAACGATTCGCCTCCGGTAAAGTGCGGTGCCAGATTCTCCCGGAACGTGGCCAGATCGAAACTGCCCGCTGCGCCGACGGAAAAAGAACCGAGCGCCAGGATCGCCAGAGTGAAGTACTGGACTTTGATGGTCCACCGCGCGCTGTCATGACACAAATGAAGACGGCCGCGTTGACCAGCGTCGCCAAGACCGCAAACGAAACATTTCCAGTCGGCGCGGATGCACCAACGCCTCCGTAAAACCGATGACGTACATGGAAACCGAAATGGCTTGCGCGAAGAAGAAGACGATCCCGATGGCGGCACCTACTTCCACGCCCAGACTGCGGCTGATAATGTAGTCGGCACCGCTGCCCCGGACACGCGTGTTGGCGGCAATGGCCGACAGCGAAAGGCTGGTAAGCGTTGTCAGTGACTTGGACGCAAGCACGATAATCAGTGCATTCAGTACTCCCGCCTGCCCGACGATATAACCAAATCGCTTCACGATGACCAAGAATCGGGGAAACTGGCTTCGAGACCTCTAACGGACGGCACTCCGATTCGTTATCCTCGCAATCGTGTATCGCGGCTCGTTTCCAGCCAGCTCGCGAACCAGCGCAGCGGCATTTTTTTGCAAAGGGCGTGCCCGCTGTAAAGGTGCTCGCCAGATACATCCGATTTCCATGTAGCAGCCCCCGATTAGCGGCAACCCTCGTCGTGAACGAGTTCGCCGAATTGACCGGATCCAGTTCCACGACCACGATCGCCTGCCTTCAGGAAGTAAACGCATGCAAGAAACTCACGAAGAAGAAACTCTGGAACGCCCGTGGGAGGAATTAGAGCGGCTGGTAGAAACGGCCACTTCCCCCGAAGTGGCCGCCTATCTCAACTCGCTTTCCGCCGGGGAAGTCGCGCGCGCTCTTTCTCGTCTGAGCGAGACCGACCAAACGCAACTGCTGGAAACGCTGCCACCGGAGCGAGCGGCTCATCTGCTGGAAGAGGTCCCGCATGTGCAGGCAACGGACATGCTGGGGAACGTATCGCCCGAAGTCGCGGCGGCCATCGTGCAGGAACTGCGGTCGGACGAACGCGCCGACTTGCTCGGCGACCTGCCCGAGGACGGCGCGGCGGCGATCCTGGACAACCTGCCGACGGCCGAAGCCGACAGCATTCGGGAACTGGTCAAGTACGATGACGACGAAGCGGGTGGCATCATGGTGACAGAATTCCTCGCCTTTCGCTCGCATCTGACCGCTGAACAGGTGATCGAGAACTTGCGGCAAAACGTCGAAACCTACCGCGGCTTCCAATCGCAATATGTTTATGTCACCGAACGCGGCAGGAAGTTGTCGGGCGTCTTACAGCTTCGCAACTTGATGCTGGCGCCGCGGGACCAGCGGATTCACGATTTCATGGTCCCGGGGCCCCTCTGCGTCAATCACCACACGCCTTTGCGCGAGTTGCGTGAATTCTTCGACAAACATAGCTACCTTGCCGTCCCGGTCGTCAACGACGACCAGGTGCTGGTTGGTGTCGTAACGCGATTCGACCTGCGCGAAGCGATTGGCGAACAGGCCGACGACGACTATCGCAAATCGCAGGGGCTGGTCGAAGAGGAACTGCGGACGATGCCGGTGATCGTGCGTTCGCGCCGTCGACTCGCCTGGCTCAGCGTCAATATCGTGCTGAACGTGGTTGCTGCGAGTGTGATTGCGTTCTATCAGGACACGCTGGCCTCGGTGATCGCGCTGGCGGTATTCCTGCCGATCATTTCCGACATGAGCGGGTGCTCGGGAAACCAGGCCGTGGCTGTCAGCATGCGCGAGTTGACCATGGGACTCGTCCGCCCCAATGAATTGCTCCGCGTCTGGCTGAAGGAATTGTCGGTGGGCGCCTTGAATGGCCTGGCGCTGGGCAGTTTGATCGCCGCGGTCGCCTGGGGCTGGAAAGGCAATCCCT
>CALBSZ010000694.1 GCA_937967665.1 uncultured Planctomycetaceae bacterium | reverse complement strand
ATACGGATTCTGACCCGAATACGGATTCTGACCCGGGGCGGGCGTTTGATTCGGCTGGCCCGGCTGGAATTGCTGGGAATACTGCGGACCCACCGCGGCGGGCTGCGCGGTTTGCGGCTGCGCGGGCAAGTAGGGATTGGTCGCGGGTTGCGCGGGCTGAGCAGGAGCAGTCGTGTTGACGCCCTGCTGTTGCCGCGGGGGGACGTTCGCATCGGCGTTCGACACGAACTGATTCGCGATTGGCTGCTGCACCGGAGCCGCCGCGCGGGCCGGTTGAGTGGCCCCGCCGCCGGGCGGCACGAAGCTGGAGCGGCGATCGAAGTTCGGCGCTGGTGCGGTGGCAGGTTGCGGAGGGACGTTTGCCGAGGCGACATGCGAACTGCCGCTCACACGCCAATTGGCGGCGACTTGATCGAGCAGCGAGACATATTGCCGGGGATCCTGAGGACTCACCGTCTTCGCCAGAATATTGCCCTCCGTCGTGGCAATAACCTCGGTGGGCCAGCGGTCGATCTGGAACTGCTGCGCTACTTGAGGCTGGTTTTTGGCGTGGATTTTTACGGGAACGTAGCTGCTGGACAACGCCCGAATCACTTCCGGCTGATTGAACACGTTCCGCTCCAGTTGCTGGCACGGCTGGCAATCGTCCGCATAGAAATGGATCAGCAGCAGTCGACGCTGCTGGACGGCGGTTGCATGCGCTTGAGCCAGGTCGTAATTCCACGGAATTCCCTGTCCCAGGGCGGTGGCACCCAGGCTGAGCAGGAGGCAAAACACGGAAATTCTGGGGATGGCTAGCATCATGGCAACAGATCCATTGCTTGAGTTAAAATTGTTACGTCTGTCCAGATATCGGACTCCCATTCGGAGTACTTGTGTCAAAAAATGACGAATGTAGGGAAAGCGCGGATTTTCTTGGCTGGAGCGGTAAATCCGGGCCCCTATCGAGACAGATGCGCAGAACTCGCAAGTGCGGCAGCATAGGAATCTCTGCTGCCGCCGAACGGGCAGGTGGAAAAATCCCCGTGTTTCTGCTTGGATTGTGTTGAGTGATAGCTTGACACGGACGAATAGATGAGTAAGATGCCGATAGTTAAACCGCTGTTTAGCATGTAAGCGCTGTTGGCTAATTGCGAGCCGACCCTTCATTCCGTCAGATTATCGGATGGCAGTGGCATGGATGTCCGAGTTGGGCAAGCGCTTCTCAGGAATAGGCGATTCAAATAATCGCAGAGATTCTACCAACGAAGAGATTTGAAACCTTTTTCGTTCTCGATCTTCGTGGTCGATTCCGCATGTGAAACATGGGGGCGGATGTCAGCGTTCTCGTCGTGAGGATTCGTGCTGACTGAACGCGAGACGTGCATACCAGAAGCTGGGTAAGCCACTAACTGTTAGGAATCTTTGACAGGCTAACACCGACGGAAGCATGGCCACGCCATGGCCGAGAGTAGCCTGAGCTTAACCAAAAAAAGCGTTAAAAATCGTAGACGCTCTCTTTTTCGTGCGAGTAATGAAGCACGGCGTTTTTGTGAGCGTGTGTCTCTGGCGACATGGCTTTTGTTGCCACAACCCCTCAGTTTAGGTGAGTTATGGGGAAAAAGAAATCTTCGCGCGGCCGGTCGGGTGGCGGACGCGGCGGTAATGCCAGCGGCAACTCGAATGGCGGTGGCGGTAATGGTCGTTATCGTCGACGCCGTCGCAGCGGCGGCGGCGGTGGCAATAACGACGACCGTCGTAATATTCCGTCCGACCAGGAGTTGATTGAAAACAGTGATGCGCCGCTCGAGGAAGGTATTGGCCTGCTGGAAATGCATCCTAACGGTTACGGCTTCCTGCGCAGCCCCGACAATAATTACTCGCGTGAGCGAACGGACCCATTTGTTCCCGGCACCATGATCGAAAAGTTCGGGCTGCGACAGGGTCTGATGATTCGTGGCAAGGTGCAGCACGCCCGCAAGCAGCAAGGTCCACGCCTGCGGGAAATCGATGACGTCGACGGCATGCCGCCCGAGGAATATTGTAACGTCAAGACATTTGATCAACTCACACCGATTAATCCGGAACGCTGGTATCGATTGGAAACCGGGCCGCAGCCATTGACGACTCGCGTCATGGACCTGCTCACGCCTTTGGGACGCGGCCAGCGAGCTTTGATCGTGGCCCCGCCACGAAGCGGCAAGACGATCCTGTTACAGCACATCAGCCAGGGCATCGCCGCCAACTATCCGGAAGTCAAGTTGATGGTCCTGCTGATCGACGAACGGCCCGAGGAAGTGACCGACATGCGCCGTAACGTCAACGGTGAAGTGATCGCTAGTAGCTTGGACATGGATGTGGAAAGCCACGTCCGCCTGTCGCAACTGATGGTCGATCGTTGCAAGCGACTCGCTGAAATGGGACGCGACGTGTTCCTGCTGCTTGATTCGATCACGCGACTCGCACGGGCCTTCAACAAGTGGGTCGGCAACACGGGACGGACCATGTCGGGCGGTGTGGACATCAAAGCCATGGACGTGCCGAAGAAGCTGTTTGCCACCGCGCGGGCCTTCGAGGAAGGTGGGTCGCTTACTGTCGTCGGGACGGCACTGGTCGATACCGGCAGTCGCATGGATGAACTCATTTTCCAGGAGTTCAAGGGAACCGGGAATATGGAACTGGTTCTGGATCGCAAGCTGGCGGACCGGCGTGTCTGGCCGGCGATCGATATCACCCAATCCGGAACGCGACGCGAAGAACTGCTTCATGACCCCGAGACGCTGCAGGCCGTCACCGCCCTCCGACGGACGCTGACCACGATGAATCCCGTCGATGCCATGGAGCAGCTGACGAATCAACTCAGCAAGCGCGATTCGAATGCGGAATTCTTGAAGCTGATTACCGCTGCCCGCATGGACTAGGAGCGAAACGGAGCCTGCGCGAACTGTAGGTCCGGCCGCCCGTTTTACCGGGGCAATGGCTGTATGCCTCGCTTCGTGGACCCTGTCTCACGCTTCCGCGATCGGTGAAGTCGTTGCCGTGGCAAGGCCTGTAAGACTACACTGGCCCCGCAGGTTCAGCCCACCGCCGTCGATCCTTCCCCTTGTTCGCGCGATCGCGAGCGTTCTTCGATCGAAAACGGGCCGTGTCAGGACTCGTTGCGAATCGTCCGTCATGGAGGAGCAGAAACGCCGATGGATTCTCAAGTGAGTCGCAAGCAGGGAGCGATCGCCGCTCTGGCAATTCTTGCCGTCGTGGTTCATCTGCTGCTGCGCTATGGTATGCATTCCAGTGCTGCAACCCATGAACTTCCTCTTCTGGTCGCTCTGGTACTGGGCGGCGGGCCCCTGGTTTGGGACTTGTTGTTGAAACTGATGAAACGCGAATTCGGCTCGGACCTGCTGGCCGGCATCTCGATCGTCACGTCCATCATTCTGCAGGAGTATCTGGCGGGGACCTTGGTCGTGCTGATGCTGTCGGGTGGCGAAGCCTTGGAAGGATACGCCGTCCGCAGTGCCTCCTCGGTGCTCGAAGCCCTGTCGAAGCGCATGCCGTCGACCGCTCACCGCAAGATCGATTCGCGTCTGGAGGACGTCCCGTTGGATAGCGTCGCCGTGGGGGATGTCGTGCTGGTGTTCCCGCACGAAGTCTGCCCGATCGACGGTACGGTGATCGAGGGGCACGGGGTGATGGACGAATCGTACCTGACCGGCGAACCGTACATGATGTCCAAGACACCGGGGGCCATGGTCTTGTCGGGCGCCATCAACGGAGATTCAGCGCTGACCATCCGCGCCGACAAACTGGCAATCGATTCCCGATACGCTCAGATCATGGAAGTCATGCAGGCGTCGCAGCAGCAGCGGCCGCGGATCCGGCGGCTGGGCGACCGGCTGGGCGCTTTCTACACGCCCATTGCCGTAGCCCTGGGTCTGGCGGCGTGGCTGATCAGCGGCGAAGCCGTCCGTTTCCTGGCGGTCATGGTCGTGGCCACGCCTTGTCCCCTACTGATCGCCATCCCCGTGGCGATCATCGGTTCGATTTCCCTGGCGGCTCGGCGCGCCATCATCATTCGCGACCCGGCGGTACTGGAGAAGATCGACACCTGCCGGACCGTGATCTTCGACAAGACAGGGACGCTGACTTACGGCGAGCCGCAGCTAACGGAACAAATATGCGTCGAAGATAGGGATCCCCACGATGTGTTGACGTTGGTTGCCAGCGTCGAACGCTATTCGAAGCATCCCTTGGCCGAAGCGATTACACGCGCCGCGGCGACCGGTCAGGTGGCCACGCACGAGGCCACGGAAATCCAGGAGAAACCGGGGCAAGGGTTGCGGGGAACGGTGGCGGGCCGCGCGGTCCGGATCACCAGCCGGAAGCAACTGGCCGCCGAACAACCGGAGGCGGCCGACTTGCTGCCACCGCAGGCGGGCGGCCTGGAATGCGTTGTCATGGTCGACGATCGCTATGTGGCAACCTATCGCTTCCGCGACGCGCCGCGCCGCGAAGGCGCGTCGTTCATCGACCACCTGCGGCCGCGCCATCGCGTCAGCCGAGTCATGTTGCTGTCGGGAGACCGGGAATCGGAAGTCCGCTACCTGGCGGACCTCGTGGGTGTCCGCGAAGTCGAGGCCGAGAAAAGCCCGGAAGAAAAACTGGCGATCGTGCGCGAGGAAACCAGGAAGGCCGCGACGCTTTTCGTTGGCGACGGGATCAACGACGCTCCCGCGCTGATGGCCGCCACGGTCGGTGTCGCCTTTGGCCAGAACAGCGATGTCACCACCGAGGCGGCAGGCGCGGTGATCATGGACACGTCGCTGGCCAAGATCGACGAATTGATGCACAATAGCCAGCGGATGCGGACGATCGCGTTGCGAAGCGCAGTGATCGCACTGGCGATCAGTATTGCCGCCCTGGTAATCGCCGCCGCCGGACACTTGCCTCCCGTCGCCGGAGCCGTAACACAAGAAGTGATCGACGTCATCGCCGTCCTCAACGCCCTCCGCGTGGCCCTACCGCCCCGTTCGTTAGTCGACTTCTAGCCGGCAATACAAATAGTCTCGACACGCAGCGTTGGCCAAGAGCGACGCCCGTTTTCGCTCTCGTAACACCATCGCGCTGAACGGTAACACGCTTGTTGGATCGACTGCAGGACTGTTCAACTCATTGATGACGAGTAAAGCATCGCGCGCCGCGACAAGCCCGTCGCCATCTACATCGTAGAAGGG
This sequence comes from uncultured Planctomycetaceae bacterium, assembly GCA_937967665.1. Lineage (GTDB taxonomy): Bacteria > Planctomycetota > Planctomycetia > Pirellulales > Pirellulaceae > CALBSZ01. The sequence continues at coordinate 21,771 of CALBSZ010000694.1, read as the reverse complement.
GGGCGGCATTTCCGGCGCGGCGGGCGGCGCCGTGCCATTTCCGTTGTTGTTGATGTAGTTGATGATCAATAAAGCATCGAGCGGCTCGACGTTGCCATCCCCGTTCACATCATTCGCGCGAACAGGATTCTGCCAGCCGTTGGACTCCAGAATCTCCGCAAGGATCGAAATGCCGCGATAGCCGCTTGCAGTAAACGATACGTTCACTTCATGGACGCCCTCCATCGCCGCATCAGCGATCGCTGCGATCGGCACGTGAACTTCTGTTTCGTTTGCTCCAAAGTCAACGCTGGCGGCGACTGCCAGCTGACCTGGTCTGTCGGGTGAAATGGCAACGATCAACGGTTCGGACGCGTTGCCGACGTCATTTCGCTGCAATACTAAATGGACGCCATCTCCACCTTCAGTCAGTTGAACCGTTGTTGCTTCCAGTGAAAGACTTGCGTCGTCGTCGTCAATCGTTCCGGTTGCCGTAGAACCCGCTACAACAGCGTTTCGGCTTGACGTTATCTCCAGCTGCAGGGTCTCTGCCAATTCGTCTACCAAATCATCGCGAACTACAATCGAAACGTTCCCTTGTGTTTCGCCCGCTGCGATAGCCAACGTTCCACGAACCGGTTCAAAATCCAGCAGTGGATTCGCGGTAGTTCCCGACGTGCTGTAATCAACTTCAACGACCTGACTCGATGGCGCGGTAAGCTGAACGGTAAAACTCAGCTGGGATACGCCATGGCTGAGATTTGGATAAACCGAGAACGAATCATACGTCGGGGCGAGCGCAATCACTTCCGGAAGGCCGTCTCCGCCCAAGTCGGCTAGACCCACGCGGGTTAGCTGCATTGCCGGGAGTCTACTTGCAGGCAGGAAAGCACCGCCTTCATTCTCGACAACCCAGAGTTTTCCGTCTTGTGCCGTCAATCCACTTTCAGCTTCGCTAGCGACGATGTCCAGATCGCCGTCGCCATCGAGATCTTTGCTCGCTAATGAGTTGACATTGTCGCCTTGAAACAAAAGCTGCCCTTCCGTAAAGACACCGTCGCCGTCATTCTCAAATAGATACACGGGATTCGAGAATCCGGAAAGCGATGCCACAAGATCCTGATCGCCATCGTCGTCAAAATCTCCGCTCAGGAGCAATTCGCCTTTCTGGAAAAGCCTGACTGGATCCGAGAATTGCAGATTGCCTTGGTTAATTAGCAAATGCGTCCACGTACCGGAAACAACGATATCTTTCAAGCTATCGCCATTCGCGTCGATCAACACAGCGTCACTTGCAGAAACACCATCGATATTCAACGTGGCAAAAGCGGCTTGACCATTGTTTAGCATGATCCCTAGCCGGTTATCGAAGTCACTAACCGTCAGAATGTCGATGTCATTGTCGTTATCAAGGTCTCCTGGAATAACACGAATCGTATCGCCTCCGGAATTCCAGGAAACCGGCGCCGAAAACCGACCAGCCCCATCGTTCTTCAGAATTGCTACCGTCTCGCCTCGCTCACTAGCAACCGCTATGTCGAGGTCACCATCCCCATCAAAATCCGCCGAAGTCACGTCGCTCGGCGCATCGTCAAGCGCTATAAATGCCGGGAAGGCAAAATCTCCGCCGTCATTTCGCATTAAGCTGAGGTCGTAGCTGGCACCCGAAAAATCCGATACTTTTCGAGTGGAAACAACGTCGTCGTCACCGTCGCCATCAAAGTCAATCGCCGCAATCGCAACGGGCCCGGTTCCTGTCGACCAATTTCGAGCTCCTTGTAAACCATTGAGTTCATTTTGGACGAGTATCTTCAATTCCGCAGGAATCGGGTCGTCGCAACCGCTGAAACCAGTTCCATTGCATCCTACGGATGTCGAGATAATATCGTCCGTACCATTTCCGTCGATATCGATGACATTGATCGCTGTAGAATCCTCGCCAATGATGTATTCCACGGTATCGCCAAAGGCTCGGTCTCCGGCGCCGTATGTCACAGCGATGTAACTCAGATCAAAGGAATATGCAACATCCAAGCGGCCGTCTCCATTCAGATCTCCGCTGTCAGAACGTACTGGCTTTCCTGGTATTGAAATCGCCGGTGCCACTGAAAAAACACCGTTGCCGTCGTTCCAGATCAATGTCAGGCGGCTGTTTGCGGTCGAAAAACTATTCGCGTGGGTTACAGCAATGTCCACTTTCCCATCACCATCGAAGTCGCCAACCAGCAAATCAACCGGGGGAATCTCAAGGCCGTCGGGAATGTCATAGCTGAGTAGCGAAGCTTCGGTGAGGCCACCTGTCCCGTCGTTTTCCCAAATTCGGACGCCATCTTCGTGAGCGGTGACAATGTCGTTGTCGCCATCCTTGTCGATATCGATTGCCTGCAAGGACGCGATGTTGCTGCTGACCGTAAGTAAGGACTCCGCTCCAAAAACGCCTCCTCCGAAATTCGTGAGAAATCCAAAACTTGCCGGTGAACTTCCGGAATAAATAATCTCTGGATGATCGTTGCCGTCAAGGTCGGTTACGGCGAGAGCCTTGGGTGAGTTGGTCGTGTCAAAATGAAAGACTCTCGATATATTGCCGTGCCCTCCGTTGATCAGTACCGACACAGAGCCTGAATCGGGATTCGTTGTCACGATATCCATATCGGAATCGTTGTCGATATCTTGAGCCACCATCTCTTCCGCTACGTCGTCCAGGTCTCCGCGGCCTGCAAATCGCATCCCACCATTTCGATCGTTTAAGAATACAGACACGCTTGCAGTGGTCGCAAAAAGCGGATCTTGTTCGTGATTGACCGCCGTGTCCAGTGCTCCGTCGCCATCAAAGTCCGCAATCAGGACATTCTCCGGTCGGAAAATGTACTGCGTTGTCGGTACGCGGTCGACCAATGCCGTCCACTGAAGCGGAATGCTGAACGGCGAACCGATTGCCAGCTGAACGGGCGATTCCGCTTCGCTGACTTGCGCGGGAACAACCGATGCCCGGGGCAGGTTGCCGACAAAGTCGGTCCCGTAAATCAGATAGGCCTCGCCAGGGGGCGCGACATTCCCAAAGCCGCCAGCGTACTGCGATGCGCCAATGAGGATGTCGCCGACTCCATCGTTATTCAGGTCACCTGCAAAGTCAACGCTCGCTGCCGTGAACAGCTCGTCGCTGCCGGCGTCAATTCGAAAACCATTTTGCCCATTGATGTCATTGCCATCCAGCAGCGGCGGAAATGCCTCTGAGCTACCAAAAATCACATAGGCGCGGCGATGTTCATTCGACAATGTCCCGGGCACACCGACCAGAATGTCAGCAAGCGCATCGCCGTTGACATCGGGCATCAGCGTTCCGGTTCTTCCGGCTTCACCGTTTTGCATCACGCCGCGAAACTCAAAGCCGTTCGTTCCATCCAGCGTCAGGGGATCGAGATTCGAGGGTAGCCCCCCTGGACGTCCCATGATGACGAACACGCTCCCCGAATGGAATTCGTCGCCCTGCGTATCGGGAGCGCCGACCATCAGGTCATCCAAACCATCTCCGTTGACATCGAGGCCACCGCTAACCGACTCGCCAAAGCCGAATATGTTGGTTTGAATCGTTTGTCCCGCGCTGGCCGCGATGGCGGTAACGTCGATCGCCGAGTCAATGCCTCCTGCCTTTCCATAGATGAGGTAGACGTCGCGTTGAGAAGAATTCCCGATGACCACATCGTCAATGTCGTCGCCGTTGATATCACCGGCTCCCGAAACCGAGTTCGGATTGACGGAGAAAGCACTCAGCCCGGAAATGGTCGCTCCCTCCGTTGCCGAGAGCGAAGTTAAGTCAAGCATTGCTCCATAACCGCCGGACGTACCATAAACGACGAAAAGGCTTCCATTCCCAGCTTCAATGGCAAAATCATCAACCGTGTCATCGTTGACATCGCCAACTCCCGCGGCATTTCCACTCGTTGACTGCGAATAGACAATCTCGGTTGATACAATGCCGTCTGGCAGACTCAAGTTAATGGAACTCGGAAAACTATTTGAACCGTAAATGAGAAAAGCCCGTCCTGAATTGGAACGAACGAGAAGATCGTCGACGTCATCATCGTTGATGTCTCCGATACCGAAGACTCTGTTTCCAAGTCCATCACCAGCGTTTGGGCCGAAGATGGCGACCCCGTCGCTGCTGCTGAGAGACCCCAATTCGATTTCCGCACCGTGATTTGACTTGCCGAACACCACGTAGACAGTTCCCGAACTAAAACCGTTTGCGTCCGTGCCCATTGCGCCGATTGCCATGTCGTCGATTCCATCGCCATTAACGTCCCCAATTCCTGCGACCGATTCTCCAGTTTGATCCCCGTCATCGGCACCCTTGAGTACGAGTCCTGCCACCCCGTCGCCACCTTGGTCGGCGTACAGTTGTCCCAGTGGGAACGGTGTCGTCAATACCCGCCGCGACTCCAGTTGTTCGAGTTGTGGTCGAACCAGACATTGCTTCCGGCGTCTCCGTATTCGGCCCATCACATTGCTCCCTTTCTGCGGACTGCTACAGTGGGACATTCTGTAATGCGCTATACGACGGATCAACCAAAACCGACTGTTTCCCGCGTCCTCGCGCTGGCCATCCCGATGCTTCGCGACTCTGCTTCGAGCTCGCGTTCCCGGGGGATTGTCACTATCATGGCTGCGCTCGCTGTTATGTTTCGCTATCGAGAGGGCGGGCAAGGCGGTGTCGTTGCATGTCGAGAACGGCACTTTGAACTTATTCCACGGCGGCGGGAGATGCCTTTGCGGGCGCCCTGGCTGTTTTTTGGGCAGAAGGGAATTGCCTGTCGACCGCCACGCGCTGGGCCAATGCGGGCGGCGCCTTGGCGGCGTCGCGCAACGGGGCGCAGTCGAGTCTGCCTGGCCGGGCCGAGATCGAACAAGGCGCGGGCGGCAATTCCTGATCGCCGCGATGCCGCGATCCGCCCGCAAGATAACAACGGGCAGACGCGGCCGTCATTCAACCAGGTTGAACCAGCGACAACCCTCGAGGACACCGCTGGTGGCATGGCCTTGTGCGAGATAGAGGCATACGGTGTCGTGATCGCGGCAGGCGGCTTCAACGCGAGTCGCCAGTTCGCGGCTGGCGTTGCCGACCAGGATGGCCCGGCAACCCGACGTCAAGGCTGCCCAATCGTTCCCCGAGTCGCCGGCAAACACGATGCGTTCGTAAGCAACCTGCCGATGCCGGCTCCACCAGCGCAAGGCGAATTGTTTGGAAACGTCGCGAGGCAGCAAGTCGATCAGCCCTTGTCCGTTGAACGGATCCACGCTGTCAATCAGGCTATAGGGCGCTTGCAATCGTGCGAGCTTTTCACGGATGCGGCCGCTGACATCGGACAGCACGGACGCGTCCGTGTAATAGCTGAGTTTGAACGTGCCTTGCTTTTCAGACTCTTGCAGTTGCAGTTCAGGCAGGTCTGCGAGCAATTCCTTCAACTGGTCGATCGGGCAAGCCTGGATTAAGCTGCCCAGTAGTTCGCGATACTTGTCAACGCTCGCAAACGTGTCGCGCGAATCGCGCTGGTACACCGAGCTTCCCACGTCACAGATGATCCAGTCCGGCGTCGGCAGTTGATGCTCGTGGATCGCGGCCAGGACAGATGCCAGGTGCCGGCCAGTCACATAGATCAGCTCCAATCCGTGTTTGGCAATGCAGGCGCGCAGCGTTTCCAGATCGACACGATTGTCGGGATTGCCCGGCAGAGGAATCAGGGTGCCATCGAGGTCCGTGGCGAGGACGCGTTGCTTTGTATTGTCGGCAGATTCGTTGAGCAAGACTTTTCCTGTCACTGGAGCTAGTGCGAGTCGCACGGACGCGTAGCGTCTCCGGCGCTGTAAAACACCGTGTCAATTGGCGAAAAAACGGCTACACTTACGCGAAACGCCCTGTAGTTGATGGTAAGGTTCGTTGTTGCGGCTTGGCACGAGACTCGCCTTTCTGACTTTGAATCCGCTTCAAACGCATCAAACGCGATGCAGCCAGAACAGCTGATACGGTTCCAATTGCAGGGACTCGGAGGTGGCGTAGGTCGTGTCGGTGATCATATCCAGGAAAAATCGTCCCATGCCGGCCGTGCGCAACTTGTTGCCCGCCACCATCTGACGCTGATCGGAGAAATTAGCCAAGACGATCACGCGGTCGCCTTCGTGGACGCGCACGTAGCCCAGGACGTGACTGTTCGCCGTTGGAATCAGGTCCATGTTCTGCCCCGCCAAGGCGGGCATCTTCTTGCGCAGGGCAATCAGTTTCTGGGTCGACCGAAAAATACGTTTGCGAATCGAACCATTTCCTGAATCGATATGGTCATTCAATTCTTCCAGGAACTCCCACTTCATCTTGGGGCGATGGATCCAGCGCGTATCTCCGGACTTCGCCGGGTCCTTGACGAAATCGTAGTCATTCAGCATTCCCCATTCCTCGCCGAGGTACAGCAGGGGGATGCCGCCAATACTCAATGTAATCCCGTGCAACAGGTGCATGCGGCGAATCGCCAGTTCTTTCTTCTCCTCGTCGTCCTCCTCGATCGCCTGCTCGAGCCCCGCCAGCGACGCCATCGTGCCTGAAATCCGCATGTCGCCCGTGGCGTGGTTCTCTTGGAACGGCACGCCCCGCGCGAACGAACCTGGAAACTGACCGGTGTAGAAATCGTTGAGGAACTGTCGGTGATCGTAGGCATTAATGCCAATTGCCGCGGCATCAGAGTCGTCAAAGGTCCAGCCGATGTCGTCGTGGCAGCGGAGGTAGTTGACCCATGCGGTATCTTCGGGCAAGCGATGGCGGTGGCTGAGCGTACGGGTCAGCAGCGACACCTTTTGCGTGGCCAGGGACTCCCACAGCAAGGCCATGAGTGTCGGGTTGTACGAAATCTGGCACTCGTCGGGACTCACATACTTGACGACCTCGTCGGGATGAACAATGGCTTCGGACTTGAACAGCAATCCCGGCGTGGCGATGCGCGCCAGATGATTGTAGGCCTGGATCAGCAAATGGGCTTCCGGCAGGTTTTCACAACTGGTTCCCAACCGCTTCCAGATGAAAGCGACCGCGTCCAAGCGGAGGATGTCGACCCCTGTGTTGGCAATAAAGAACATTTCTTCCAGCATGGCGCGAAAAACGGCCGGGTTGCTGTAGTTCAGGTCCCACTGGAAACTGTTGAACGTAGTCCACACCCATTGTTGCATGCCGTCGTGCCAGGTGAAGTTGCCTCGCCGCACGGTGGGAAAGATCTCCCGCAGCGTGCGCTCGTAACGATCCGGCTCGGTCCGATCAGGAAAGATGTAGTAGAATTCCTGAAATTCCCGGTTGCCCGCCTGCGCCATCCGTGCCCACTCGTGGTCGTCGGCCGTGTGATTGAAGACGAAGTCCAGGACCAGCGAAATTCCGGCTTCATGCAGATCGACGGACAGCATCCGCAAGTCGTCGATCGTCCCCAGACGCGGATCGACAGAACGGTAGTTACTGATTGCGTAGCCACCGTCGTTGTCACCGGGACGGACCGCGAACAAGGGCATGAGATGCAGGTAGGTGAGGCCGAGTTCCTTGAAGTAGCCGACATGTTCGCGCAGGCGTTTGAGGTTCTCGCTGAACAAGTCCACATATAGGGCCCCGCCCACGACGTGCTCTGATTCGAACCAGTCCGGAGCGAGAATGCGGTGTTGGTCGATGTGGCGCAATTCGTCCGACCGTTCCAGCCAGGCCCGCGCCGCCGTGAGCAAGACCTGCTCGATATGATAAAAAAAGTCGTAGCGCGTGCCGTACAACTGTAACAGGATCGCAAACAGAGGACGCCAGTGCTTCTGCAGACGCCCGTCAAATTCGCGTCGACGGTCCGCTCCCTGCGGGTTCGTTTGCCAGAAGTCATCGAGTCTTGGTTGGAGTCGCTGCAGAGTCAGATCGGCTTTGAATTCAATATCCGTCCGCGTCATTCTCACTCAGTCCGATCATTCGGAATGACAATCTTGTCGAGGAACTTGTAGTACTCGATGCCTTCAAGAATTCCCGCCGCATGGTGCGCTTCGGCGAAGTAGACACGAGGCCGATTGCGTAGTCGCTTCAGCTCCTTGCTGTGATTCCCGACAACCACTCCCAACGTACGCCCCAGCAGCATGCCGGCGTCGTTCCCCGAGTCGCCCGCAACCAGGACGCGTTCGGGCGCAAATCCCCATTTCCAGAGAATGTGCCGTAATGACAGATCGGAACCACCGCGTACTGGAATGACATCGAGGTACATGTCCAGTGACAAGACTACTTTAGCACGCAGACCCGCCTCGCGCAGCGTTTTCTTGATGGAAGTTACGCTCGGGCAGACACTCCGATCCACCTCGTAACTGATCTTATACCGCGACTGGTGATCGTCCTTCTGTGGGAAGAAGCCGGGCAACGTGTCCAGTAGTTTGCGGATTTCTTCCGGATTCCAGGCGTAATCGATCTGCTTTTGCCAGGAGAGGTCGGGAGTGAGGTTTTCTCCATAGTGAACCTCGGTGCCCACGGCCGTATCGATCAGGTCCGGTCGCGGCAGCCCCAGTTCTTCAATCATCTCCATGGCGCTGTCCAAACGCCGGCCAGTCGCAACGCCAAAGCCTACGTGTTCATTGCTGCGAATCAAGTCGACAAATTCCGCCAGCGAATCGTTGTCGCCGGTGAGCGTGTTGTCCAGGTCGGTGATGATCAACCGATCGAAATCGGGCAGCCGTCGCGATGTGGAGGTGTTGGACAATACGGGCGCCGGGCTGTGTTCCAGAATGTCGCTGAGATCACGCAAGTAGCGTTTCGCGTGGTTGGACCACGCGTAGTGCTCGCGCGTGCCGTGAATGCCGTTGGCCGACCACTCCGACCACTGCTCGGGCTCCGTCAAGACGCGCAACAACGCGCGTTCGATGGCCTCGGCGTCCAGAGGGTCGATCAGCAACCCGTTGTGGCAGTTGGCGATGATGTCGCCCGGTCCGCCATCGTTGGTGGCGACGATGGGCAGGCCCGTGGCGCCGGCTTCCAGCAATGTCAGGCCGAAAGGCTCGGTGAGCGCCGGATTGATGAAGACGCCTTTTGTGGACGCCGCCAAACGGTACAAATCGGGTACGTCCCCGGCGGTATGGGTTTTGGGGTAGGCCACCTTGCCATACAAGTCGTAGCGGTCAATCAGGTAGAGCACCCGCGTGATGACTTCTTGCTGCGAATTCGGCAGGTTCCGCAAGTCGTCACGAGTGCCCATGACCATCACCAGATTGGCCATGTCCTGCAACTGCTCGCTTTCACCATAAACGCGCACCAGCATCTCCAGATTCTTGCGCTCGTCGGGCCGCGCCATGGTCAAGATCATGGGCTTGTTGGGATCGCGCAGGAACCAGGCGAGTTCGTCTGCGATCGGCGGATTCTGCCAGTTCTCGTCGATCGGCGAAAAACAGGACAAGTCCACTCCCGGCGGAATGACCTCCATGCGGGAAGGGACGTAGTGGTCATACAACTCGTATTGCTGCTGGACTTCCTGGTTGGTGCTGGTCACGACCATCGACGCCGTTTCCAGCGCGATTTCTTCCGCTTCGATGCGCGTCTTGAAGTGATATTTTCTTTCGAGGCTCTTGGTGTCGGCTTTACCGAGCGATAGCCGCTGCCGTTTCACTCGCCCCAGCGAATGGCCTGTGAAGACGTACGGAACGTGCAGCAATCTGGCCAATTGCGCGCCCGCCATGCCCGCATCCGCGTAGTGGCCGTGGATGATGTCCGGTAAGCCTGTCCGTTTGAAATGCGCGAGCGTCTGGTCGATGAACATTTCAATGTACGGCCACAGCGATTCCTTCCTCAAGTAACGCTTCGGACCGAAGGGAATACGAACGATTTTCGCGTTTTCGGAAATTGGTTCTTCCAACTGCGCGTAGGCATCGTCGACCTTCGGATCAATGATCTGACGCGTTAGTAACTCCACTTCACGGACATTCGGTTGCGCCGCCAGTTCTCGCGCCAACTCCAGCACGTACTTGACCTGGCCGCCAGTGTCCGCGTCCCGACCCAACTCGGGGTCCGCGGCGCGAATCAGGCCATGCAGGCTGATCAAGGTGATCTTCAGCTTTCCAGGCTTGGTGAACACACTGAGGGCCTCGGATTCGTCCGCCTCCGCAGGTTCTTGCGGAGGAGAAGTAGTTGTGAGCGTGTCTTGAGTCATTGCTTGGTTCCTGTTGATGGTGTTGAGTGATGGTGAATGGGAGCGCTGTCGCGTTGAGTCTCCGTCGGATCGCGCGAGCTGCGGTGAACTCCGGCCTATCTTGTCGGCGTGCCGCGCGGCTGGTGTTCGTCGCGCAAGAGATCGAATACGTTCTTCACAGGGGAAAAGACGGCCATCGGCACCTCCACGAAGACGCTGTTCCAGGCCGCCATGGACCCGTTCCAGAGTCCCGGTCGTTCGACCACGGTTGCCATTTCCCCGTCGACCGGCTTGCGCGTGATGATGGCGCGATCCTGATCTATGAATTGGTCGAGTTCCCAAACGCGATCTTCCTCATCGCGCATCGCCAGGGCCATGAAAACAGGGTTGAAATGGCTCGCCTGACGGAGGATTGCCTGCTGGGCTGCATCCTCCTTGTCGATCTCCGCCGCCTCCACGATTTGCCGAGTGACCGAACCGTCACGCTGCCGGACCCAGAATGGGCCTCCACCGGGTTCGCTCTCGTTCTTGACCATGCCGCACACGCGCAGCGGTCTTTGCAGCGTTCGTAACAGGGATTCTCGCTGCAGTTCGTTCGCTTCGTTGTCTGGTACGGGCGCTCCGGGAAACCATTGCCTGACGAACGCGAGCGCCTCGGGGACGGACTGTTCGGCGCCGGCACGGAGCGCTCGTACGTGACGATGAACGTCCTCCTGCAATTTCACAAGATAGCCGCCGATGATCTGCTGCCACCTGACGGACGCATCGCGGGCGTGTTCATGCGGCACATTGTCCACGTTCTTCATGAATACCAGATCGGCTTGCAGCCGTTGAACGTTCGGCAGCAGCGCGCCGTGTCCGCCCGGTCGCAACAACGGCGCGCCCGCGGGAGTTCGCAGTAGCTCCCCACTAGATGACATGCCGATGGTGTCTGTTGACGGATCTTGTTCAGAGAAAGTCACGTCGTAGGTTGCGGCTTCCTCGGCCGCCTGGAACTCGGCGAGCAACGCTTCAAAACGCGAACGATGCTCGGGCGACACGGTGAAGTGGGCTTGGACTTTGCCGTCGCGGTCGCTCAGGCAGACACCGCTCTCCAGGAGATGTTCCTCGAAGGGGGTGCGGGACCGCTGATCATAGCGATGGAAGGGGACGAGACCTTTGGGGACGGAGGCGAAATCGAGTCCGGAGGATCCAAGCACGATTTCGACCAGGCTGGCGAACTGCGATGTTTCGAGGAACTTGTCGATCGAGTTTCCCGCGGTTGCCAGGTGCGACTCCACCTGGTTCGCGAAAGCAAATTGCCGCAGGCACTCGCAGAATCGCCTCTGATCTTCCGGCGATTGCAAGGCGAACATGCGCGACGCGGCGCCCGACGCCGGCACGAGCTTGTGCCAACGGCCACGCGCTGTCGCTTCACGGTGTATCGCGATCAAATCCTCCTGCGCTTCGGGAACGACCTGTTCAATGCCGTCGCCGATTGCACAAGCTCGATCTAACAGCGGTCGTGCCGGCTGCTCCTGCAGCAACGACCACTGGCGGCGTACCTCCTGTTCGCCGACCCCATGAAGTTTTAAGAACTCAAAATCTGCATCCGTTGCGAAGCTAACTGTGCCTGCCATGAACTTCCATCGGTTAAGAGTAGGGATATGCCACTGAAACGACCTGCCCACGCGAATGCGAGCGTCGCCCCGCGACTGGCGCTGGAGCACCGTGGCTCCGCCCGCGGGAACTGGCGATCGCCGCGAACGAAGTCGCAGCACTACACCAAAATGCCGCGCCCGACGCCGCGGTGTTACAGCGGAACGCCGCGAACGACTCGCGCTGCCAGGCGGTATTATAGCGAAACGCCGTCGGAATCTAGTCCGAGGCGAGTACGGCATGTTCGCCTGCACCCCGAGCGGTGAATGAATACCCAGGTCCGAACTGCTCAATTTGACTGCAGCTCAGCCCACCTTTGCGGAAAGCCTGCCAGGCGCATTCCGCCTGTGACCATTCGCGCGCGGTGATGAACCACTCACGCGGTCCTTCGGTGCGTACGCTAATTCGCGGAGATTCGATGGTTTTCCTCCTCTGACTCATAGGATGTCGAGTGTTCGTTTTCATGCGTCATAACCCCGTCAACGGTTTTGACCTATAACACTGCAAATGCCATACCGACAGCCATTTTCAGGCTCCCGTGTTTCGGGTGGGACATGTGCGTCTCGTATTTCGGGACGTGGCTGTCCGATGAGAAGCTGTGGTGTTATAATGCGACAGTCTTGTCTCGTTCGCGTGGCCGCCGTCAGGCGGCCGAGAAAGCCGGCATTCGAGATCCCTGTACGTGCCCACGGAGTTGCGGTTCGAGGCTGCGGTTCCCGGGCGCGTCGAACCGTTTGCGGTGGAGTTGTGTGGTCATGGAGAAGCCGGTCGTCGCTGTCTGTGTCCGGGATGAGGGAGTCAAGAACGCCTTGGCCAGGCAGGAGCTGGAACTGATTGCCTTTCAAACGCCTCAGCGACTGCTGACGTCGGAGTTTCCTCGGTCACCGCGTCTGTTTTTGATTCAGGCGGTATCCGGACAAGTGAACGATCTGGTCGCCATCATTGGTTCCTTACGCCGCAACTGGCCGCTGACGGACGTTCTGCTGTGGATACCGGGAGCGAACGGGGCTGTGGTGCGCACCTGTTTTCAAGCGGGCGCGAAGGACGTGGTCGTGGACGAAGCGATCGCGGTGCTGTTGGCCAGCATTGCTGAAACGATGCAACAGCAGCGCATCCTTCCCAAACTGAACGACTTGAATCGACTGCAAAATCGAGGTTCGCGGTTTGAGTCGATGTGGAGTCGCAGTGCGGCGATGTGGGACCTGTTCGCGCTTTGCACGCATGTGGCTCCGTCGGATGCGACGGTATTGATTGTCGGCGAGACGGGCACCGGGAAGGAGCTTTTCGCCCGCGCGGTTCATCGGCGCTCGGGTCGTCAAGGCCGTTTCGTCGCGGCGAATTGCGCCAGCATCCCCCCGGAACTGATCAATTCGGAGTTGTTTGGTTACGAAAAGGGAGCGTTTACCGGAGCCGACCGGGCGAAGAAGGGGCTGGTCAGGCACGCCCACGAAGGGACGTTGTTCCTGGACGAGATTGGCGACATGACGCCCGAGGCCCAACAGAGTTTGTTGCGGGTATTGCAGGAGAAACGCATTCGTCCTGTCGGTAGCAGGGTCGAACAGAAGGTGGACGTGCGGATCGTCGCGGCCACGAACGTTATCCTGGATCAGGCCGTTCGCGAAGGACGATTCCGGGAGGACCTGTTCTATCGCCTGGACGTGATTCGCATCAACGTGCCTCCGCTGCGTCAGCGCCCCGAGGACATTCTGTTTCTGTTCGGCCATTTCTCGAAGCGGCTGGCAAAACACTACGGTCTGGAGCCGCCGATTCTGGCGGACAGTTTTCTCGACGCCCTGGTGGCTTACCCGTGGCCGGGCAATGTCCGGCAGCTCGAGAACTTCACGGAACGACTCGTGCTTGCTCGACCGCAGCGCGCGCTCACCGCGCGTGATTTCACCAAACTCCGCAGCAGCAATCGGGCGGAAGCGGCCGCGGCGAGTCCGCGTCCACCTGCCGAACGAAGCCGCTTCACCGTGGACACGTCGAAACCACTGCAAGAGAATATCGGATCGGTCGTGGAACAGCTGGAACGCGAGTACTTGGAGGAAGTGCTCCGTCAGCACGCGGGACGCGTTGCCGAAGCCGCGCGTCACGCCGACATCAGCCGACGCACGCTGCTCCGCAAGATGAACCGTTACGGCATTGACAAACAGCAATTCAAGTCGTGACGACGGGAGTGTCGCGGCCCATGACGACCACTTAAGCAGCCGCTATTTCTGGATACGGAGCAACTCCGCCCCCGCAGGCCGTAAGGTGAATGTGAGGACGCCGTCCTGCAGCGGCAGCGCCTTCCATGTGCTTGTCCGGCGGTCGAAGTGCTCCATCTTCTCCGGCTTTGCGGCCATCCGCAATTCCATTTGCTGCGCCTGATAGGCGTTGTGGTTAGCGAAGACGATGGCGTCGCACTTCTGCCTGTCTTGAAACACGCCGTAAATCGCTTCGCCCGCCCGCACTTGCAGCCAGAAATCTTCCGGGGGGGCGCTGAGTTCGGATGGAATGTACGGTTTGTCGCTTTCGATTGGGTCATCTTTGGCCGTCCGCGTCAGGGGTGTGGAGTAGACGGCGACGGGATTGCCCAGCTTGATTACTTCGGGTCCGAGCGGCGCAACTTCGGCGTTAACGCGGGCCAAATCCTGGCCATGTTGGGTCCACTGCCAGGTGTTTTTGTCGATTTCCCCGCCGGTATGGTGATACATGTACCCCTTCATGCCAAAGGCCAGCGAGACGCTGATCGTGTACGACACGCGATTGAAATTACCCTTGCCGATCAGGCCCGGGTCGCCCTGGGCGTAGCGCAGGAAACCGGCGTTGTGCTGCTTGGCCGCGTTGTTGACTCGTAGTAAGTGCCGCCACAAACCGCCGCGGCGCCAGTGAAAATCGTAAAATCCGATGAGGTCAGCGCTCGTGATGTCGGCCAGCGCGCGGCCGTTGTAGCTACCTACGTAGACGGGATGGTTGGGATCCCAGGTGCGCACGTTGTTGGCGTCCCGCGTGCGTCCCGCCGCCGTGCCTCCGATGCGGTCGCTCCAAATGTGGTAAGCGTAGACGACATCGCTGTCGCGCAGCTTCGTGCAGAGCCGTTTCGCACCGTCAACGTTTTTGTAAACGTGGTGATCCGGCGTGAGCAAATCGACCATGATCTGCACGCCATATTTTTCGCAAATTTCCGCTCGCCAATCGGTGTACTGGCAGAGGACGACGTTATAGTCAGCCGCTTGGACCGACTTGATGAGCGTTTCGAATTCGGATTTGTCCTGCGGGAAGTGGTCGCCGGCGTACCCCATGATGTAAACGATGCCAAAGCGGTTGGGTCTCTGCGGACGATTTTCCGTTTCCTCGGCAAGCGAAACGGCCGCCCCACAGGCAAGCAGCAGTGGGAGCCACACGGTGAAAGTACGTGCGATCATGAGAAAGTTCTCCTGCGGCGCGAATGGTGTGAAAAGGGGTGGAATAAGGATAATGCCAACCGAAGGTTCCTTGCAAGTTTTCGTCGTGCAAGGCTCCACTCAAAACTCAGCAGGACCGCCGGAAACGAACCGTCGACTCTGACGTAACAGGGAGCCTCAGATCGGCTCGAGGTTGGTCAAAAATGTAATTGCTTTCGCCATAAGCAAACTGGCGAGCCCCAGACGATTTGGACGTGGTGGTCAAAACTGAGGATGGAGGGACGGGGGGCGATCGCTCTTGTTGAATCCCCCGGCGAACCGCATACTGATATACATGGTGGAAAGCCGTTCGGAATTCAGTGAGTTCAGCGCGCGAAGGCGGTTGCCGGCTTGGCTATTGTCGTCCGGACTGCACGTGGCCGTGCTGCTGACGGTTGCATTTCTCTTCCAGCCGCGCGAGGCCGCGACGACGCTTGAAGACGCGCCGCGTCCCGTGGGGATCGTGGTGGCGGCAACAACGCCACGGCGGGTCGTCTACGCTGAAGAATCGGGCGAGTTGCCTGCGGTCGACGCCACCGCAGCGGCACGACAGGACACGTCGCCGAGTCCACTGCCGGCCGAGAACGTTGCGGTGCGGATTCCCGGGATCGACTTGCCCGCGGCCGATATCGCGGCCGTTCCTGCCGGCGATGGCGTTCTGAGCGTTGGTACGGGGCCGTCGTCACGCGTCACGCGGCTTTCCAGTGAGGCGGGGGATCAGGAGTTTATCGAAGCGGAACGGGCGCGCCGCAACGCCGACCGGCCCACAGGTCCGACGGCCCGCTTGTCGCTGTTCGGCGGCGCCGAGGCGGAAGGGCGTCGTTTCGTGTTCTTGATTGACCGTTCGAAGAGCATGGGCGGTCAGGGGTTGAACGCGCTGGAAGCCTCTCGCAAGCAGCTCATCGCGCAAATCGGAATCTTGCGGCACACGCACCAGTTTCAGGTGATCTCGTACAACCAGCAGACCCACTTCGTACAAAAGCGCGAGTTGATCAGCGCGACGGACGAGAACAAGGCCGCGGTCGAGGACTACTTTCGGCACCTTGCCGCGTTTGGAGCCACGCACCACTTCAACGCGCTGATGGTGGCGCTCCACCTGAAACCGGATGTCATTTTTTTCCTGACCGACGGGGGACATCCGTATCTAAATGAAGGCCAGTTGGCCGGCATTCGCCGCGCGTCGGCGGGAGCTACGTCCATCCATTGCATTCAATTCGGTTCCGGGCCGCGCCGGAGCGACAATGTCTTTATGGAAACACTGGCCCGGCAGAACGGCGGCAGCTACGTCTATGTCGACATGCACGCGCGGCGTTGACTATCGATGATCGGGTTGTCCTTGCCGCGTCCGCCTTTCGGACGCAACTCCGGTTGAGGAGTGACGCGATGAAGAAACTTCACGCGGAGTTCGCGGAGAAGGAGACTTGAACAAAACCTCCACGGTCCCTGCGCCTCTGCGTGAATTTCTTAAAACCGGGGGAATCGCAATGCCATTGTGACAGCGACGTAAACGGCGGATGTCACGATTATCTGGGGCTGTTCGGCACGTAGACGAAACTTGCCGGAACCACTAAAATAGAGGCAGTGGGAATTTGCTCTCGACTGTCCGTTCTGGGCAGTGTCGCTCACTGAAAAGGACGTAATAACCAATGTTTCACCGCTTCCGATACCGTCGTTCCCACGCATTTACTCTGGTCGAATTGCTGGTGGTGATTGCCATCATCGGCGTCTTGGTGGCGCTGCTGCTGCCCGCCGTGCAAGCGGCTCGCGAATCGGCCCGCCGCGCTTCGTGCACCAACAACTTTCGCCAGTTGGGGATCGCCATTAGCGGCTATGTGGATCTTCACGAGGTCTACCCGCCTTCTGGAAATGTGGGCGGCGCGAATCTGCATAACTGGCCCTCGTTCGTCCTGCCGCAGCTCGAACAAGAGAACTTGCGGGAGATTTTCGATATGAGCAAGAGCTGGGACGACCCGGCCAACCAGCAGGCCGTGCAGACCAAACTGGATGTGCTCATTTGTCCTTCCACGCCCGAGCGGACTCGTACGGCCGTGCTCGACAACGGTGGAACCGCTGCGGTGTCGGATTACGGCCCGCCGGGATACGTCGTGCCGGTCGTGTATGGTTCGAATGATCCCGGAGTCCTCAGGCGGTCCGGCATCATTGGTAGCCCGAACCCGAAAGGCGGCAACCAGGTGGGCTACGTCAAGCCGGCTCACGTTCGTGATGGACTGACCTTCACGATCTTGCTGTCGGAAGATGCCGGCCGGCCGATCCACTATATCCGGCATCGCAAACGTGGTCCCGACAACCTGTCGCTGCCCCAGAATCTTGATGTGGTGAACGGGGTTGTCGCGGGAGCCGCCTGGGCATCGCCGACAAACCGGTTTCCGCTGCACTCCTTTTCTTCGACCGGTCTGGCATCGCCCGGTGAATGCGCCATCAACTGCACCAACAACAACGAAGCATATTCCTTCCATCCCGGCGGCATCAACGTACTGTTCGCGGACGGCGGCGTTCGGCTGATCGATGAGAACACCAACGTCTTCATTTTCATTGCGATGATCACGCGTGAAGGCAAAGAGATTGTTGAGGACTGGGGATTTTAAGACGACTTTATTGAGCCGGCGCCTGCGGCTGGGGGTTAAACAGAGTGCCTTCCACTCGCTGGTGCGAGCTATTGACGTTCGATCACCACTTTGTGCGGTGTCTGTTCGCGGTTGCCCGCGGTGTCGATGGAACGGGCAACAAGTTGCGTCGTCTCCACGGGCAGTTCGATTTGCCAGTCGACAACGCCGTCGGTTGCGACTGCCAGCGCGGCGTCCTGATCGTTGACCTGAACACGAGCGACTTCGCCGTTGTCGTGAGTGACGCCCGTCACGCGCATCGTTTTCGCATGGGTTTCGACTGCCAGGATCACCGTGGCCGGCGGCAGGTCGTCTGTCGGCTGCAGTAGCGTGGGGAATTCCACGTCTTTGACCTTGGCGGCGACCGATTCGTCCCCCGTAAGCGGCGGGTCCTGTCGGTACTGGTGGCCATCGCGGGTGGCGTTCTTGGCGCGGGTGCCCACGACTTTGGCGTGCAGTCCCGGACCGTAGTAATCGTGGATGTACACCGGCACGATCGCTTCGGTTTCGGGTGCGCGCCGCGGGCCGCCGCCGAGATTCACCAGAGGCCAGCGATCGTCTCGCGTCCGATCGCGCACGATGACGTTGCGAAAGTGCGAGGCGGCGGTGCCGCTGAGGTTGTCGTCGCTGATTTGAATGAGCGGCATCTGCCCGCCGTAGCCGATTTCGGCAAACGTGAGGCCGTCCACGGTGATCGACCCGTGTTGGATGCTGCGGTCATCCAGTCCGCGATTGAATGGTTCCGCGCCGGTACTGGCGATCTCGATGTTGCGATAGACGTGGTTTTCGAACCAGGGTCGATAGATACCGTAGGCGGCATCATGGATGTGAACGTTTTCGATCAGCATCGTGGGCAGTTCGGCGCGTAACGCATAATGCGTCTGCCACAACTTCAAGTCACTCAAATGATGCGGGTGTTTCGTATCCGGTCCCACGCCATCCGTTCCCGCCACCGCGATGGAATAGAGGCCTTCCGAGTGAGACTCGTTGTGCGAAAAACGGCTGATCGGCAGCGTGCGGATGTCGACAACCGGATTTTCTCCGGCCGCGTTACGGACCGGCAAGCGGCTGTCGAAATTGCTGCGTTTCTGGCTGTCGTAGCGATAACCGTATTCGTCATTTTCGCAAGCCACATTGCGCGTCAGCGAATTCAACCCGTTCGACCACCAGAACGCGGCGCCGTCATTCGGGTCGAAGGGCAGTACCTGGTTGGGTAACCGCTTGCCGCGAAAAGCCTGTACGCCGAGGTTGCGATCGAGCAGGTTGTTCACTTCCGTGCCGTCCTCCATGAAATAGCCGTGCCCGACGCTGCGAAAGCCCACACAGTCGCGGACCACAAGGTATTCCGTACCGTGGATCGTGATCCAGCGATTATGCGAATCGACGATGGCGGCGCCGACTACGCTGCTGCCGCGCATCGTATCGCCGACCAAATGGTAATGCAGGGCGTAACGGCCCAGCACGCCTTCCTTGCCGAGATGGGCGAACCGCACATAGCTGATACTCCCTTGACTCCAGCGATGGTACAGTGTGTGTCCGCGGACACCCTTGGGCGTGGCGCTTTCGATCACGACACTACGCGACAAGTTGGCGACTTCGCTGCGGAACTCTCCATCGCCGTAGTGCTCGTGCTTCAAGGGTTCGTCAAAGTGAATGACGGCGCCGTCAATCTTTGAGATCGTCCGTTCCTCGGTGTGCAGTCCGTCCGGGTCGTGGCGATAAGAACCGGCGCGCGGTTGCTGTTCCGAACCCGTAATGATAATGCTGTCGCCCACGCGCCAGCCTTGCGGCGGCGCCGAGACCGTAACGGATGTTTGCTCGGGCAGTGCCGTAGCGGCGAGTTTCAGCCAGGTGCGTTCGAGCGCGGCGCCATGCAGTTCCATCCGAGCCGAACAGCAGACCACTGCGGGTGCGTCGTCTTTGCTGAGTCCCTCGAGGTGATGCAACCGAATCTTCGCATGGACACCGGCCGGGATCGGGTCTGCTCGCGTCCCGATCTCCAGGGTCGGCAGCACGCCTCCCAGCGGCTGCTGCGGTTCACCGTTCAGGTTGACCCCTTCAAAGTCACAGGCAAACCCGCTTTCCGAACAGACGTCGCTGTTTTGTACTTTTAAGACACCTACATTCAGCACGGTATCCCGCTGTCGCGAAAAGCGTAGCGTGCCCACGACTTGAACCAGCCGCACCGTGTCGTCGCTGACGACGTCGTAGACGACGGAAGTACCACGGCTGATCAGCACGCGGTCGCCCGACTTGGGCAGCCGCGCGGGTTGCCACGTTTGCGGATCCGACCAGGCCCCATCCTGGACGGAACGGATGCTGAACTCGATCACCGGACGCTTGTGCCCGTGGTGCTCATGCCTGTCGTGGGGTTCGGCCGCCAGCATGGCGGCAGCAAAACTGCTAACGAGAAACGCACATGTGGCAAGAGGAAAGTGACGCGGCATGACGTTCTCCTGTAAGTGGACCGTATATCCGAGCAACCAGGAAGGTTATGGACAGATGCCTCGGTTTTGTTTCACCAATTATGGCTCAACTTGAAACTCGGGGAAAGCTGCCGTACATTTCAGCGATGCGAGAATTCCTGAAAGCTCTTGGTCCCGCCGTCATTGTCGCCTCGGTCGTCCTCGGTCCCGGCAGCATCCTCAGCAATTCGAAAGTCGGCGCGGCGTACGGATTTGGCATGACATGGGTTGTTGTTCTCGCGGCAACGCTGATGATCTGCATGACGGCGCTGGGTGCGAGGCTGGGCGTTGTCCTGGAGCGTTCCCTGTGTGAGGAACTGGCGTTCCGCATCGGGCGGCCCTTTGCACTGCTGGTGGGCCTGACCATCTTCTGCGTCTGCGCCGCCTTTCAATACGCCAACAATCTGGGCGTGCTCGCCGCGGTGGAACCGTGGCTGGACGAGAATTCGGCCAACGGCGAGTGGTGGAAGAGCGGCAATCTCATCTTGCTCGGCTTGAATGCCGCTATTTTCGTCTTCCTGTTTGGGCTGAAACGCATCTATGCGGCATTGGAAAAGCTGATGATGTTGATGGTCGGCCTGATGATTACCGCCTTTGTGGGAAACTTCTTGTACTTGATCGCGAGTGGCTTGCCACAAGCAGAGCCGGCGGTGCTGGAAACGGCTCCCAAGTCGGCGGATCCCGTGATGACCGTGATCGCGCTGGTCGGGACGACCTTTTCGGTCGCCGGCGCGTTTTATCAGGCGTATCTTGTGCGCGAAAAGGGTTGGACGCTGAAAGATCTGAGTAAAGGAACACTGGATTCCGTCGCCGCGATTTCTGTTCTGGGAGTGATTTCGCTGGTGATCATGATGACCGCGGCGCTTTCGTTTCACGGTACGAACGTCGAGCTCCAATCTGCTGCCGACGTTGCCCGGCAACTCGAACCGCTGTTTGGTCCGGCCGCAGTCTGGTTGTTCAGCTTGGGAATCCTGGCGGCGGCGCTGAGTTCTTTTCTGGTGAACGCGATGATTGGCGGGGCCATGTTATCCGACGGTTTGGGCCTTGGCGGGCGTATGGACGCTTTGCCAACCAAGCTGTTTACCGCGCTGGTGTTGCTCATGGGAATGCTGGTCGCGTTGATCTTGCCGTCGCAAGACGACCGCGTCGGCCTGGTTGTATTCGCTCAGGCCATGGTTGTCATTGGTTTTCCCTTGTTGGCCGTGGCGCTGCTTTACCTGGCGACCCGTTCCGACTTGCCTGGAAAACAGTCCATTCCGCGGTGGATGGTTTCGGCAAGTTGCGTCGGCCTGGTTGTCGTGCTAGCCTCGGCCGCCCGAGTCGTCTGGGGGCTGGTGGTGAAGTAAGCTGAGTAGTCCCGCGGCTCCGCCCGCGGGATTCCGCGAACGGAGTCGCGGACCTACAATCAGGCCGCCCGCTGGCTTCCGCGAACGGAGTCGCGGACCTACAATCAGGCCGCCCGCTGGCTTCCGCGAAC
>CALBSZ010000693.1 GCA_937967665.1 uncultured Planctomycetaceae bacterium | reverse complement strand
CACCCGTTCAATTTCGGCGGCGGGCAACGATCCCGATGGGCATTTCTTCCGGCCGTTCTTGATGGCGTGGGTGCAGGTGTAATAGCGGTATCGCTTCTTACCGCGCCCGGTAAAGTTGTGGACCATCGTGTGATTACAGTTGCCGCAAAACAGCAACCCCTTCAAAAGCGCACCGTAGCGGTTCCGAACTTCGACGCCGCCTGTGCGGCCGTTGCGCTGCAACAGCGTCTGCACTTTCTGAAAGACGTCGGTCGCGATGATCGCTTCGTGCTCGCCGTCGAACACGTCGCCTTTGTGCTTCACCTTCCCAACATACAGCGGGTTAGTCAGCAAGGCGTACAGGCTGCCTCGGTCAAACGGGCCACCGCCTTTGCTCGCGCCCTTCTTCGTCGTCCATTGCTTGTTCAGCCAACCACGGCGTTCGAGTTCCTCGACGACCGGCAGCATCGAACCGAGCGATAGGTACAGTTCGAAGATCTCGCGGACACGGCGGGCCTCGTCCGCGTTGACCACAAGTTTGGGACTGCCGCCGCTGCGGTCCACGTCGTAGCCCAGGACAGGAAAGCCGCCCGTCCACTTTCCCTTGCGGCGCTGGGCGGCGATCTTGTCACGGATGCGTTCGCCGATGATCTCGCGCTCGAATTGTGCGAACGACAGTAGGACGTTCAGCACCAGGCGGCCCATCGGCGTGGACGTGTTGAACTGCTGGGTCACGGAAACGAAGGCGACCTTTTGCTGATCGAATACCTCCATGATCTTGGCGAAGTCCAACAGCGAGCGGCTGAGCCGGTCAACTTTGTAGACCACGACGCAGTCGACCTTGCCGGCCTCAATGTCTGCCAACAAACGCGCCAGCGCCGGGCGTTCCATGTTGCCGCCGGAGAAGCCGCCGTCGTCGTAATGCTCCGGCAGGCATTCCCATCCCTCGTTTTTTTGGCTGACGATGTACGCCTCGCCAGATTCGCGCTGGGCGTCGAGCGTGTTGAATTCCTGCTCGAGCCCCTCCTCGGTCGACTTTCGCGTGTAGATGGCGCATCGCACCACCGGGCTGGACGGCGTCTTTGATTTCTTGCGGCTCATTTCGCGCCCTCCAAATTGAAGAACCGAAAGCCGTTGCAGTGCGATCCGGTGATTGCCTTGGCGACGGCCGAAAGTGACTTGAAGCGTTTACCCTCGTATTCGAATCCGTCCGCAACGACCAGCACCCGCAACGTGCGCCCCTTGTACTTGCGGACGATCGCGGTGCCAGGGGCAGGGAGCCGCGGATCGGCCGCCGCGTCCGTGACCTTCAGTGTGGCAGGCTGCGGCGTCGCCGCCTTGGGCGGCATGACGCGAACTTCGGCGTCGTCTGCCAACTCCTCGGCCCGCCGTCGCGCTCGCTCCGTCAGGTCCCCTTCGGCAACTGCCTGCAGTCGCCATGCGATCTTGCGGATCAGATACGCTCGGTGCCGGGTGCGAACCGGCTGACCAAACAACTCGGCGTAGCGCTCGCAGAGCTGTCCTGTGGACATCCCCTCCAGCGCCGCCACTTCGCGGTCGATATCAATCTTCATGGCAAACCTCTCTGGTTCTCGGGTTCGTTAACCACCGATACAACGAGACACACTGAGCCTCGTTTTGCCGGGAACCTCAAGGCCAGCGGCGGAAGTTTCGGGAGGATTTGCACCGGAACGCGACTCGCCACGCCGAAGGCTCCGCTGGTGGCGAATGACGCCTTTTGCGAGAATGGCGGCAACTTGTTTGAAGCGTTGGTCCGGCGGCAGATCGGTGAATGGCGATTTCGGCATGTGACAGGCTCCTTGGGGAGTGACCTGTCGGTTATGTATGCCGAGACAACTGCGGGTGTCCGGTGACACGTGAGCTTAGACCCCGATGGAATAGAGATGATCGATGCAATACGCAAATGTGGATGGTCAAAGAGTTGAAGCGACACCCGGCGCCCGAGGTGAGTGCCCGGTGTGCACGCGCCAAGTGCGGGCGCGATGCGGCGAGGTCAATGCCTGGCATTGGGCCCACAAACAGCGGTGGGATTGCGACACATGGGCCGAGGGCGAAAGCGAATGGCATCGCGCCTGGAAACAGCGGTTTCCACGACAATGGCGAGAATGCGTCATTGGTTCGCACCGTGCCGACATCAAGTCGCCTCGCGGCGTTATTGAATTGCAGGCCAGCGCGATTTCCGCCACCGAAGTTGCTGATCGAGAAGCGTTCTACGGTGAAATGGTCTGGGTTCTGAATGCAACGGACTTCAATCTGACTATCCGAGACCGTGGTTCCTACGTGACATTTCGGTGGAAGCATCCTCGAAAGACGTGGTGGACTGCCGAGAAGCCGCTGTACTTTGATCTTGGTCAGCGGCTCATCAAGATTAATCGAATCTACGATAATCTGCCGTGTGGTGGCTCCGGCTCCTTCCTCAGTTACGACAAATTCGTTGAGGCGTTTTCTCAGCCCAAGCTAGGTGACAAGCTTTGCGATGGATGCTGGATGCCCTTTGCTAGTCGACAACTCACCGAAACCCGTCTGTACGAGTATTACACGATGGATCTCGATCCTGCGACTGCTACGAAGGGCGCCGGGACAGATTCATTCCAGATGATCCATCCTTGTTCGATTGCTACACGCCAGTAGCTGTTTGCTAATGCGTCACGACGTAGTCGGGAGTGTGATGTGGCCGACCAGACCGAATTGCAACAGGAGGTTGAGGGATTTGTGGCAGCGCTCGCGCGTCTATTTGCACATCGCGGTTCGAGCACGGAAGTTGCGGTGCTTGCCCTCGGAAAGACACGTTGCGAGGTCACTGGATACGATAATTGGGACGGCGGAACGGATATTCATACCATCACCGTCGAATTGCCGCCTCCGCTTTATGCACAAGTTGCTGACCGAATCGAGACGATCGAGCAAACGCTTCAGGAGGCAGCGGGGCAACTGCTGAAGCGGTACTCAAATACATGGCTGGAAGGCTTTGTGATTACCCCGGAGTTCGCAACGGATGCGTCCTGGCGTGGGCGGGCCAAGAAGTGGCTTGATGGGAAAGGCGTTACGAACCAGGGTAGAGTTCGCTCGGACAACGTGGCCCCGTACGTCGTTGATGGCCTGTTGTTCAGATCGATGTCGGAAGTCCACTTGTATCAGGCCTTCAAGTCGATGGGAGTGTCATTCGCGCCATTGCCGGTATTCCTGCGGGGAGGCGAGACGTATCGAAGAATTGAGCCCGACTTCGTAGTGTTCCATTCGGGCATCCTGCTCGTCATTGAAATTGACGGTCAGCCATTTCATCAGGAGTCGCCCGCCGATGCGCACGCTCGTCTGACATTGCTGCAGCATGAGGGCGCCCGCGTCGAGCGGATTCACGCAAACGAATGTGACACTCCCGAGAAGGCAGCGGATGTCGCGACTCGCATAATGCAGGTAATTGAGAAACACGCCGGACAGAGGTGACGGGCACGATGGTCCTCGAGGCTGGAATCGATCAAGTGTCACATAACCCGGTGGGTTTCGTTTCCAACCAACTCCCCGGGTTATCCGATGCGCGACAATCGCCGTGTCTCTGCCCGTCCTTCTCACCAATTTCGAACGGTATTCGGCCCGCTCCACTTGTTTTGACGGTAGCGAAATCCGACTACCGTCGGGTTATACGAAAGGCCGGCGTCGAGAGACGTTGGCCTTTTCGCGTTCTATCGCCAGTTCTGACAACGGGTTCGAGCGTCGCGGAAGGTCTCTGGCTAGCGATCTCGGCGAGTCGCGCGCGACTCCCTGGCCTCCCCGTCGTCACCCGGCCGACCCGATTTCCGCCCAAACTCTCCGTTGTCTCTCTGTCTCGCGTCGGTTGGGTTAACGGCTGTTGGCTCCGCCAGCACCGCTCCCAACCCCCAGGGGTTGCTTTCGGATAGTTCGCGGTGTGAGTCGCGCGTTCGGGTTAAGAGGCTTGCGGACACCCACCGCCGGTCACATGTGATGACGGAGGGCGTTGAGACGGACGTTGCGACTCTCGAACGTGTCGAGTGAGTTCCGGCGAGCGAGCTTGCCGAGGCCACAGGAATTCAGCGAGTGTCCCTACGCCACCTCCAGGCACACGTTGTGTAGTCATAGGACGGGCTGTTTTCGTTTGCCTTCGTGACGCCGTAGGAAATGGACATCCGGAAGAAACGTCGAGATTTTCAGAAATCCGTGAGGGGTCATCGGGCCCTGTAGTGATTGAAGGGATGTAAGACACGCTTCCTTGAACTCCGCAGATTAAGCATGGAGACGAAAACATGAACCGCAAGGCCCTGTCGACCGCCGCAATTGCCTCCCTGGGCCGGCCGAATGACAAGAGAACGAATTCAGCCTCGCCCGGCACATCGATTTACCGGCAATTCGTTGTCGCGTGGCTGCTGACCGTTTCGGTCGGCTGCGGCGCGGCCAGTTCCCAGGAGACGAACAGATCACCCGGCCACAAACCAAACAACCCATCGATCGAGGTCCACACCAGCGATGAGGGGAAGCGGGCCGAGGTTCGCATGGGGGCAGAAAGACTTGCCACGCTAGACACGACCTACGGCATGCCACGATTCTCCCTAACAGGAGCGATTGCCAAGATAAGACACGAGACGCGGAACGGCGAACCGAGTGACGTCATCAATCTGTCGCTGTGTGGCACGGAAATCGATGCCGGGCCGTTCGGTAAACCACAGAGGATTCTCGTCTGTGCGGACGGGGGACGAGGTCCTCGTGAGCATATTGATTACTACGCATTGACTCCCAGCTATCTGACGAAGCCCGCCATGTCGTCCGTGCATGCTATGGCAATGTATCCGGACCAGGCGCGAAAGTTTATCGCCTTCCTGGACGAATTCGCCCTCGCGGCGGCAAATAACGAAAACGTTTCGGTCCGGGAAAAGTTCTTCAAAGTGACGTTGGTCAAACGCGGCACCGTGGTTCGCCTTGATCCCGACGACGTGCGATATCTCGAACCGGGTTACCTGGGAACGAGCCCGTACTGGGTGACGGATGAGAATCCGCCGGTCTTCGTCAACGTTGCTCAATTGCGGTCACTGCTCGTCAGGATGATGGCAGAGATCGGCGAGAAGGTCGATCCGCCGCCGGCGGCAGCGGCGGGATTGGAGAGACTTCAACAGGCCCACGCCGAGAAGATCAACGGGCAACTCAAAGCTGCAGAGGAGAAGCGGCTAGCCGCCAACAAGAGCCGCCTGGCGAAGATGATCAAGGAAAAGAAGGCCGAGCTGAATCGCAGAGCCGGATATCGCGTCCAGCCCACTGCCCCCGATTTCGGCATTCCGCTGTCCCCGATCGACTGACCGGGCACCGCGTTTCAACACAACTCTACCCGCGCCACAACAGAAACTGACTTCGAAAGGAAAGAACCATGTCGACCAAACCGCTTCAGGTACTCCGCTCCTTCATCATGCTTGCAGTCGTCGCCAGCGGGTCCACCATCGGAGGCGCCCGGGTGTGGGCCAGGGAGCCTGTCTCCATAGCAAGCGAGTACAGCGTCCGACACGTCGCACCGGTGGAAAGCGGTGCAAAACTGGTAGGCCTGGGCTCCGAGACCATGGCCGTCTGGGATGCCCGATCCGGCAAAAGGCTGCATATGATGGAAGCCGAATCGGGCGTGTGTTTCTTCAGGCTGAGTTGTTCCGCCGACGGAAGCGTGATTGCCGCCGGGACGCGAGGGGGCCGCAACCGCACAGGCCTGCTGTTGTTCGATTCGCGCAGCGGGAAACGGCTGCCCGGTTTCGAACTGCCCCAGGGAAGTCATCTCGGTGATGTCGCCGTTTCCGACGACGGTCAACTGCTTGTCTGGTGCGAGATCTTCCACGACTCGAAGAAGCCGGGCGTTGCGCACCTGTTCGACTTGCGGAAAGGACGACACGTGAAATCAATTGCAATTCACTGTTCACTACAGGGTCGCGGTGGGGAAGCCAGGGTCGCGCTCTTTCGGGATAAGTCGAAGCTGCTTGTGCCCATGGATTACGGCAAGGTATTTGCGGTGTGCGACCTCAATACGGGTCGAATGCAGCAGTACGGGGGACGCTTGTCCATCCGGAGCCTGGCCGCTTCTCCGGACGGTCGCCGTGCCGCCGTGACCGACAGCAACAGCGATTCCGTGTTGATCTGGAACCTGCAGTCAGGAGAGGTCGAAACCAAGATGACCCAGCGTGAACTTGGGTTCCATCCTGATCACGCCGCCTACTCCCGCGACGGCGACCACTTGCTGGTTTCTGATTCGCCCGCCCTGATGTACGGGGAGCGGCCCGGCGTCATCGACGTGGAATCGTTGTACATCGGCGAAGCGAAACGGACCGCCGTCATCGAAGTGGAATCGGGCTACACCGTCGAAGTGAAGGGGTCGGGGGCGGTCAGCATCCCCGGACACCGGATCGTCCGGCCGGGACAAAGCGGGTCGCTGGTTATCGAAGATGTAAATCACTGGCGCGACATCGCATCTCGCGAGGCGGGGTTCCGCAGTCGAATGCTTTGGGAGCCGAAGTTCACAAAGTCGACCGAGAAGACCGCCGAGGACACCGTCACGCGCTACGACTACCGAGTGACACGCGCCGAGTCGAAGGAGAGTGTCAAGGTGATCGCAATAACCGCCTTCGCCACGGCCTCCGGAAAGCCGGTAGAGACCAGGAGCTACGAAGAGCGCGGCAAACGCAAGCTGGAAAGCTGGATCAAGAGCGTCGAGCGGAAGTACCCCAATAAACTCTATCCACTCATCAAACTAAATGAAGGAGCTAAATAATGAGTACCCCCAAGACGCAACACGCTAATAATGATCAGCGCCGGCCGCGAGTCGGACACCTCTACTTACAAGGTTTTGCCATTTATCTCAGCTACCGCCTGTTCGATATTGGCTATGCGGTCGTCCGTTTCTTAACAGCGCCGTTTCGCTATGCCCAGGCGCAGCTTGAAAAGCTGTGGTTCCGGCTCAAACCCTGGTTGGTACGGAATAAGCG
>CALBSZ010000692.1 GCA_937967665.1 uncultured Planctomycetaceae bacterium | reverse complement strand
TACACCCAAAACCTGCCTACCATCCAGCAAATGGCCAAGCAATTGGAAGAAGGGAACGCTGCCGAGTCGCTGGCCACGTTTGATTCGCTGCCTGACGAGTTGAAGTCCGACAAGAACCTGCTGATGTATCGTGTCCGCGCCGCGCAGGCCGTCAGCGACGAACAATACGCTGCCGCGCTGGCGACGCTGCAAGCTACCTACCCGAACGACGCCTGCACGCTGTTGCTCTCCATCGACGCCCACTTCCTGAATGGTAACTTTGCCGAAGCCATCGCCGCCGTCGACCGCCTGGATCAGGCTGTGGGGGGCGACCCGTATTTGCTGGTGATGCGTTCCGGGATCTACCTGGAAGCCGGCGATGTGGCGCAGGCCAAAACCAGCGCGGTGGAAGCGGTGGTGCAAGACGATTCGCTGATCGACGCTTACTGGACGCTCGGTTCCGTATCGCTGATGGAAAACGATTTCGACAGCACGCTGCGCGTCTTGACGACCTTGGAAGACAAGTTCGGTATCGAGATGCAGGACCTCAACAAAGTGCCGGCCTACGCCGACTTTGTTCAGTCGCCCCAATACCAGCAATGGATCGGGCGAAATGAGACCCCGTGACGCCGTGCGCAGGGCTGAGTCGATCAGCGGACCACCACCCGGCGGCCGTCCATGGTGATGCGGCCCTGCGCGTACAGGTTGATGGCCTCGGGATAGGCGGCACATTCCTCCGCAAAAATGCGCGCGGCGAGTGACTCGGCCGTATCGTCGCTGAGTACGTCGACCACCCGCTGCAGGATAATCGGGCCGTGGTCGTATTCGTTATCGACGAAATGCACCGTACAGCCGCTGACCTTGGCGCCGTAGTCCAGCACGGCCTGATGCACGCGCTGGCCGTAGTAGCCCTTGCCGCAGAAGGCCGGGATCAGGCCGGGATGAATGTTCATCACTCGATTTTCGAAGTCGGGCGGGATGAGGACGTGTTTGAGAAACCCGCCCATGATCACCAGTCGGATGCCGGCCTCCCGGCAGGGACCAAAAATGGCTTCGCTGAAAGACTGCGGATCGGCATGGTCTTCCTTGCGCACCACCTGCCGGGCGATCCCCGCTTCGTCGGCGTAGCGCAGGCCGCCGGCCCGCGGGTTACTTGAAATCACCAAACGGATCTCGGCATCCAGTTGTCCCGCCGACTTCTTCTCCAGGAGATTGCGGAGGGTTGTTCCTCCGCCCGAAATCAGCACGGCAATCGGCAGCGTCGTATTCATCAAACGCTCACCACGTAAATCACAACCGCTTCCCCCGCGACCGTGTTCTCGACGGCTTCGACGCCGTCGACGGCGACCAGGTCGATGCCGTTGGCTAACGTTTCCCCCGCGATGTACTCCTGGTTTTCGAGGATGGCTGCCCGCACTTCCGCGGATTCGGAGACGATACCGACTTTGATGCGGTCGGTGAAATCGCAGTCGAGTGTCTTGCGGCGGTCTTGAATCAGGCGCACAATGTCTCGCGCGTACCCTTCGCGAATCAATTCGGGCGTGAGTTCGGTCGACAGGACCACGACGCAACCCGCACCCTGCGCGGCGGCCCAACCGTCCTTGGCCTGCAGCCGCACTTCAATATGCTCCGGCGTCAACTCCACCGTTTCGCCGTTGACTTCCAGAGATACTTTGCCGCCCTTGTTCATCTGGCTCAACAGCTCGCTGCCGTCCGCTTCCTGCAACGCTTTCTTCACGTGCGGCATGAGCTTGCCGACCAGCGGCCCGAGCAGCTTGAAGTTGGGCTGCACCTGATACGAGATATACTTGTCCGCGTGTTCCGTGTATTCGATTTCCTTGACATTCAATTCGTCGCGCAGTAAGGCGTCGTGCTGTTCGAGCCACGGTTGATGCGTCTTGTCGGCCAGGATCACTTCGACTTTGGCCAGCGGCTGGCGTACTTTCATCTTGTTGCCCATCCGCGCGCTCCGGCCCAGGGAGGCGATTTCGCGGAGCTGCGCCATCCGTTCGGAAAGCTGCCGGTCGATCACTTCTTCGTCGCCGGGGGGGTAGTCGCAAAGGTGCACGCTTTCCGTTGCCCGTTCCTCGAACACACCCGCCAGATTCCGCCACAGTGTTTCGGCCAGGAAGGGAGTGAACGGCGCGATCATTTTGGCCGACGTCAGCAGGCATTCGTACAAGGTCCAGTAGGCGTCCAGCTTGTCCGGCGATTCCTTGTCACTGCTCCAAAACCGATCCCGGCTCCGCCGCACATACCAATTGCTTAGCGCATCCACGAACTGATGAATCGACGAGCAGGCGCCGTAGTTGTCGTAGGCGTCCATTTGCGTCACCACCGCTTGCAGTGTTGCGTTCAATTCACTCAGGATCCAGCGATCGATTTCGCTGCGTTCGCGGCTCGACCGATAGCCGCGTCCCACGGCCAGGTCGTGCGAACACAGTTCGCCCACGGGACCGGGCATGTGCGGCGCCGGGTCGAACTCGTCGATGTTGGCGTAGATCACGAAGAAACTGTAGACGTTCCACAATCGCAATAGGAACTCGGGAATGCTGTCCTTGATGGATTGTTCCTTGTACCGGATGGACGTCCAGGGCGGCTGGTTGGCAAAGAAATACCAGCGCAACGCGTCGGCGCCGTAGCGATCAAAGATCTCGTTGGGGGCGAGATAATTGCGTTTGCTCTTGGACATTTTCTGTCCGTCTTCACCCAGCATGAGACCCAGGACGATGCAGTTGCGGTAGGGATGCGGATAGGCTTCCTTTTCCCGCTGGTCACCGTCGTCACTGAACAGCATCGTGCTGATTGCCAGCTGGCTGTAGAACCACCCGCGCGTCTGGTCGATTGCTTCGCTAATAAAGTCCGCGGGGAACTGGTCGGCGAAACGGTCTTTGTTCTGGTGCGGATATCCCCACTGCGCGAACGGCATCGCGCCGCTGTCGTACCAGCAGTCAATCACTTCGGTCACGCGCTGCATGCGCCCGCCCGCGGCAAACGGAGATGCGTAGGTCACGGCGTCGATATACGGCTTGTGGACTTGCAAGTCGTCCGGCAGTTCCGGATTTGCGGCTTTGGCTTTCTCCCAGACCTCGGTTCCCTGCACACCCGGCTTGGCGAGCAATTCGGCGTAGCTGGCGATTGCTTCGGCTTTGCCGGTTTCGCTGCAAACCCAGACCGGTAGCGGCGTCCCCCAATAACGCTCGCGCGACAACGCCCAATCGACATTCGATTCCAGGAAGTTTCCGAATCGGCCTTCCTGGATGTGCTCGGGCAACCAATTGATCTGGCGGTTGTTCTCCAGCAACCGGTCCTTGAACTCGGTCGTGCGAATAAACCAGCTCTTCCGCGGATACTGGATGAGTGGATCTTCCTCCGCGCGCCAGCAAAACGGGTAGTCGTGCAGGTATTGCTCCTGATGGAACAGCAAGTGGCGGCTTTTGAGATCACGCGCGATATCCTTGTCGGCTTCCTTCACCCAGCGCCCCGCGTAATCGGCCGCCTCGGTTGTGAACTTGCCGTCGGGTCCGACCGCGTTGATCAGTTCCGGGCCTTCGCCGTCGACAAAGCGCGCCTGTTCGGCGACGAGTACGTCGTAGTCGACTTCACCAAAAGCCGGCGCCTGATGCACGATGCCGGTGCCGCTTTCCGTCGTGACGAACTCGGCCGGCACAACACGCCAGGCCTGGTGCTGCTGGCCTCCGGCGGCCAGGGTTCCCTGCCGGTCCCCCGTGGCGCGATGGTAGTAGTCAAATGGCGGCAGGTAGCGCCGGCCGACCAGATTGCTGCCTTTGCAAGCGGCGACTACCGACAATTCGCGTTTGGACTTGGAAGCGATTGTGTCCAACAATGCAGCGGCCAGGATCAGCTTTTCACCCGTTTCGGCATCTGCGGCCGTTACGTAATCCAAATCCGGATGAACCGCGGCAAACTGATTGCTGGGCAGGGTCCACGGTGTCGTTGTCCAGACCAGTAGCGACGTGTTGTCCGCATCGATCAAGGGGAAACGCACGTAAACGCTGGGGTCCGCGACTTCGCGGTAGCCCTGTCCCACTTCGCCGCTGCTCAGTGCCGTGCCGCCTTGGGCCCACCACCAGACGATCTTGTGACCCTGGTAAAGCAGTCCGCGGTCGAACAAATCCTTCAGCGACCACCAGACACTTTCCACGTAGCTCTGATGGTACGTGACGTAGGCGTCTTCCAGGCTGACCCAGAAGCCGAGCCGTTCGGTCAACCGCTCCCACTCCTTCATGTAACGCCAGACACTCTGCTGGCACTTGTGAATGAACGGTTCCACTCCAAAGGCTTCGATTTCTTCCTTCGAGTGGATGCCCATCTCCTTGCAGACTTCCACCTCGACCGGCAGGCCATGCGTATCCCAACCCGCTTTGCGCTCGCAAAGATGCCCCCGCATCGTCTTGTAACGCGGAAACAGGTCCTTGATCGCCCGCGTCAGGCAGTGACCCGGATGGGGCATGCCGTTGGCCGTGGGCGGACCCTCGTAGAAGACGAACTTCGGCGCCCCGGCACGCTTCTCCAGCGACTGTTCGTAAATCCGACGCTGCTCCCAAAATGCCAGAACCGCCTCTTCCAGCTCGGGAAATCTCACGTTGTTGGGCGCCGCTTGAAACATCAATCTACTTCCTCGTCGTCCTCGTCATCCTCATCCTCATCATCGTCGTCGTCGTCGTCTCCCACGATGTCGTCGTCCAGATCTCCGCCGAATTCATCGTCGTCGTCCGTCAGCGGGCTGTCGATGTCATCTTCCTCGCCGAAATCGTATTCGTCGTCCGCTTCTTCTTCGAAGTCGTCGTCGAAATCGTCATCGAAATCATCGAAATCGTCGTCGTCGTCGAAATCCGAGATCTCGGCCGTTACTTCCCATGTGGACTTCCAATCGTCATCCATGGTTGGCAATGCTGCCGTTGATTCCATCACCGCTAACATGGAATACCTCCCCCCAAATACAATCAAGCTAAGATCTATGTCCGGTCAAGCAACCAAATGTGAACGAATCTAGGTAGTCTACGCCGTGTTTTTTGTCAACCTGCGCCCCGGTTTTGCGTCGGAATTGTGCAAGAGAATTGCTTTCCACGCGAGAATGCCACGCGAGATGCCATAAGTGTAACGTATTGCGTCCCGGTCCGATGCCCGGCCGTTCTGGCTGTCCGCCCGCCCGCTCGTTCAGCACAAAGATGTTCCCCAGGCCAACGAGTCCACTTACGAACCGCTGCTGCAGCCCGGCGCGCGTGCATCTGAGCGAGACGTTTTCGGAATCGGCTGGGAACGGGGACCCGCGCTTCTCACGGTTAGCCACAGCGAGCGTTGAGGGCTTCGCCCCCTGTCACCGGCCCCCGGCGACGTCTTCCAAAGTGGGGACGCCCGCCAGCGGCGCACGAAAAAAGGGCAGGACCATCAAAAGAGACGAATCCTGCCCAACACGGGGGTGAGAAAGCCTAAGTTGAGAGGCTCACGATTGAAACCGTGTGCCTGCAACTAAAGGGTATGCGACAATGCCGAAGTGTCAATTTGGGAAGTTTAGAAAAACGGTTATGTGGCGGTAAATTGAATCGAAATCGTTCCGATTGTGCCGGGCATGCCGTTTTTTCCAGCGGCATGAGAAACGGGGGCGGGTCTCATTCCGTGTCAATATATCTATAAATAGGACCCGACCCCGTTTCTCGCCATATTCCACCGTTCGTGCCTTTCGTGGTCATCTTCTCCGTTTTTTTCTGACCCGCCTACTTCGCGACGCGTGGGTGCCGTTGCGTAACACATCAATGGCAGGGAACTTCTCGCCTCACGCGCAAACCACGAAAAATCCGAACCCGCTCAAGACAGGCTCGCTCCATCCGTTCGCGAATCAGATTTCGCTGTTCAGAACAGACGGGATCAGGCCAGGATGTCGCGGACGACGTTGCCGTGCACATCGGTCAGGCGATAATCACGGCCCTGAAAGCGATAGGTCAGGCGCTCGTGGTCGATGCCCATGCAGTGCAGGATCGTGGCGTGGAAGTCGTGCACGTGCACGGGGTCTTCGGCAATGTTATAGCAGAAGTCGTCAGTCTTGCCGTAACTGACACCGCCCTTGATGCCCCCGCCCGCCATCCAGATGCTGAAACAGCGTGGATGATGGTCTCGGCCAAACGACTTGGGATTCCCCTGCGCGTAGACGGTGCGGCCGAATTCACCACCCCAGATCACGAGCGTGTCGTCCAGCATACCGCGTTGCTTTAGATCCTGGATCAAAGCCGCAGAGCCCTGATCGGTTTCCTTGGCCAGCTTGGGGTGGTTTGGCGCCAGGCTGCTGTGATGGTCCCAGCCGCGATGGAAGACTTGGATAAACCGGACGCCGCGCTCCGCCAGGCGTCGAGCCAGCAGGCAATTGGCCGCGTGTGTCCCAGGCGTTCTGGCATCGGGGCCATACAGTTCGAAGGTACTCGCCGGCTCGTCTGAAAAGTCGGCCAGTTCCGGCACGGCCTGCTGCATGCGATAGGCCATTTCGTACTGTTGAATGCGCGTCAGGATTTCAGGGTCGCCCAGTTCGTTGTAGCGTTGCTGGTTGAGTTCCCCGAGGGTATCCAGCAATTCGCGTCGTTGTTCGCGCGACGTGCCGGCGGGATCATTCAGGTACAGGACCGGGTCTCCCTGCGAACGAAATTTGACACCCTGGTGGCTGGAGGGCAGGAAGCCGCTGCCCCAAAGGCGATCGTAAATCGGCTGGGCCGCGCTGTAGGTATTCTTTGTCAATAGCACCACAAAGGCGGGCAAGTCTTCGTTTTCGCTCCCCAACCCGTAACTGAACCACGCCCCGATACTGGGCCGGCCAGGCTGTTGATGTCCCGACTGGAAGAAGGTCACTGCCGGGTCATGGTTGATCGCTTCGGTATGCATCGATTTGATGACACAAATGTCGTCCACAACTTTCGACATGTGCGGCAGCAGCTCGCTCACCCATGTGCCGCTTTCACCATGCTGCGAGAACTTGAATGG
>CALBSZ010000691.1 GCA_937967665.1 uncultured Planctomycetaceae bacterium | reverse complement strand
CGGACACACTTGCTCGCGCTGCGTGCTTGTATTTTCGCGGATTTCCGTAGAGGTGGCGCTGTCCAACTAGGGATGCTAGCCACCTTGAGCCGCGTTCTTCGCATTGGCACGCCATCTGCGACGGCTGTGCTTCCGCATGTCCCGATTGGCCTGAATTGGGAAGCGATTTTTTAGGGAACTGACAGAGGAGAACAGATCATGGAAACGATTCTTCGCCGTACTCTGGGCCTGGTAGCAGGTGTTGGATTCGCATGCGGGACGCTCGCACTGGCGAACGCACAGGATTCGCAAATTCCGTCGCCGCCGGGCTCCGACGCCGACTATTCCGTCCTGACCCGCGGGCAGGTGCACGAAGCCTTCGCGACTCCCGCCAGCCACAATCCCGTCGAGCAGCCCGTCATTCAACAAAAGCCTCCGCAACCCATCAAGGAGTTACTCCCAGAGCACAAGCCGTCCGGAAACAATGTGATTTGGATTCCGGGGTACTGGGCATTCGATCAGAACGAAAAGGACTTCATCTGGATTAGCGGGTTGTGGCGCAACGTTCCACCTGGACGGCAATGGGTCCCCGGCTACTGGCATGAAGTGGACGGAGGCTTCCGCTGGGTTCCAGGATCGTGGGTCCGCGCTTCCGCTAACGTCTCCTTCTATCCCAAGCCGCCGAATAGTCTGGAACGAGGACCGTCAAGTCGCCGACCATCGGCAAACCACTTCTACGTTCCAGGGTGCTGGGTCTATCGAAACAACGATTTCCAATGGCGACCTGGATACTGGGCGCCGTACCAGCGCGACTGGGTGTGGGTGCCAGCGCGGTACACACCCGCTGCCAATGGCTACGTGTTTAGCGAAGGTTACTGGGACTATCGGCTTGACCGCCGCGGACAGCTGTTCGCGCCCGTCCGCTTTCGTAACGACGCCTATGCACGCTCCGACTTCCGCTTCGGTCCGACGGCGGTGATCGACAGCAACGCGCGACTACTGCTTCATTTGTTTGTCCGGCCGCAGCGAGGTGACTACGTTTTCGGAGACTACTATGACGGAGGGGCAACTCCGTGGTTCGAATACCATGGTCGCGGAAACGGCTACGACCCACTGCTCGTTCATTATCAAGGACGCGAAACGGATTTCTTGAACCGTGTGCAGGGCTGGCACAAGTACTTCGCCGGACATCCCGAATATCGACCCCGACATACACTCGCCGACCAATTGGCATTCGCGAAGCAACATCAGCAGTTCCAGTACCTGCAGCAATCGTCGCTCGGCAACACGATCGACCAGCTGATCGCGGACAACGGGAATACGAACGACTTCGTCGAGGTAGGCGCGGACCAGATTGAGCGTCTGACCGGCATCGCGGATCAGGTTCGCCAGGTGAGGCAACAGCGGTTGCAACTGGAATCAGAGGTTGCGGCAAGTGCCAGCGGCGCCGCCAACGCGTCCCTGCTGCCCACTGACAACTTGCCCTTGCCGGAGCTGTCGGGAATCCGCGTCCCTGAAGTCGGACGCGAAGTTCCAGACAATCCGCTCAACCTGAAAGATATCGGCCCCCAACCAGGTGTCCCGCCCGTAAAAAACCTGCCGACAGGCGACTTGCCGACGGGCGACTTGCCGACGGGTGATCTGCCGACGGGTGATCTGCCGACGGGTGATTTGCCGCTCGGCGTCCCCAGTCCGTTTTGATACCACAGCTAGGGAGCCTCGCGTGGCGAATCGGAGAACCAACCCAACTTTCTGATTCGCACCGAGGCTCTCCTTTCTTTGTCGTTCAACGGCAGTATCTACTAGCGAATTTCTTTGCGTTGAGCCTGCTTCTTAAGTTATCCTGACCAGGGGGCGCGACCGCGCCTTGCCGACAGACCTGCCCGCTTAGAGAAGAAGTGAACGTGCTCAACCGACACAACAAGACCCTTCGTCCGCATCGATTCCGTCCCCGCGTCCAGCAGCTCGAAGATCGTCGGCTCCTGGCCCTGGTCATCTCCGAGGTCATGTACAATCCCGACAGCACGGACACCCATTGGGAATGGGTGGAGATCTACAACAACGGTGCCGCGAGCGTCAACCTGGCCGGCTACGTCCTCGACGATGAAAACTCGGACGCGCACACGGCCGCCAATATTGCCAGCGGTTCTGTTCCGGCGGGTGGTACGGCTGTGCTGTTCAATGCCGCCACGACAAGTTCGGTGTTTCGGTCCGCTTGGGGCGCCGGAGTCAATGCCGTGCCGGTCACCAACTGGGGGAATTTGACGTTGGGAAACGGCGGGGACCAGGTGAGCTTGTGGTCCAGCTTCGCAGCCTACAGTGGCAATCACCAAACCCATACCAACGCGATCGACACGGTCAATTACGGAGATGGCAGCAACGGCTGGCCCAGCGACAATGGCGGCGGTTTTTCGATCTACCTCAGAAATCTCACCGCCGACAACAATGTCGGGACCAACTGGGTAACCAGTTCCGCCGGCCAGGCAGGTGCGTTTCAGAGCACGGCGACCGGCGGCGTCGACGGGAATACCGGCTTCGACGTCGGTTCCCCCGGCGTGCTGCCCACGCAACCGGGTGTGGTTGTCATCGAATCCAGCGGAGACACGAAGGTATCCGAGAAAGGCGACCGCGATACCTACGAGCTATCTCTGAATACGACGCCCACAGGCAACGTGACGATCCGGATCGCGGCCGACGCGCAGGCGCAGGTGAGCCTGGACGGGATCAACTTCGCGACAACACAGACCTTGACGGTCAACAACACGGCGCCGCGGACAATCACTGTGCGCGCCGTTGACGATGCCGCGACCGAAGGGAATCACACGGCGACGATCCAGCACTCCGTCACGGCATCGGCGGATGCCGCGAATTATCCGGTGGGCATGAGTATCGTGCCGGTCGTTGCGCTGGTGTATGACAATGATATCCCGGCCACCAATCTGGTTATTTCCGAGATCATGTACGATCCCAACAGCCTGGAGGACAACTGGGAATGGATCGAGATCTTCAATCGCGGCGCTACCGCAATCAACCTGACTGGCTATGTGATTGACGACAACAATAGTGACGCGCATCCCGCCGCGAATATCTCGAGTGGCACGATTGCGGCGCGCGGCACGGCGGTGCTGTACAACGCCGACGTTCTCTCGGCTGCCAACTTCACAGCAGCGTGGGGGGCGGGAATCAACCTGGTCCCGGTCACGGGATTCGACAAGATGCGGCTGGGGAATGGCGGAGACCGCATCGGACTCTGGCAGACTTTCACATTGTACAACGGCGACCACGCCGACCATCGCAATGTCAGCACGGGCGTTGACTACGACAATTCAGCACCCTGGCCGGTACCGGACGGTGCGTCCTCGATCTACTTGTCGAACGTCTGGCTCCCCAATAACGCCAAACGCGACTGGGATGAATCGTTTGGCGGGAGCTTCGATCGCAGCTGGGAATTCTTCGACGAGGACGGCAACAGTCCGCCGGTCGTCACGAATCTGGATTTGTCTACAGGCGAATTGGAAATGCTGGCCGACCAGAACGCGCCCGTGTTCAATTTGTTCGCAGCGGGCATCGTCGACACCCATTCGTTTTCGGACGTGCGCATTCGCTCGCAGGTTTTCCCTCCCGACATCGCCGGCACGACACCGACGCTCGGCGGCGGCACGGCCAACAGCAACAACGATGTCTTTGTGATCGCCCGCGCACAGCCCGACGACTTGAGTGCCTACCTGCTGTCGTTTGATTTCCTGACCGGCAACTTGGACCTGGTCCGCGCTGACAACGGCACCGGTGCTTCGCTCACGACGGTCTCCACCGGTCTGGACGTCACCCAGGCTTACGTTCTGGAACTGGATGTGGTGGGCAATGAACTGACCGGGCGCATTTACGACGGCAATGGTTCGAACCTGCTCTTTGAAATCGAAGCCACGGACGGAAGCTATGCCAGCGGCTTCTCCGGCGTCGGTGCGGCGATTAACGATGACGGCCCATTTCAGAATCGGACGATTCTGAGCGCGGGTTTTGACGACACCGAATCGCTGGCACTGGGCGCGAACAACAACGGCGCGGCCTGGTCACTCAGCGTCGTCGGGACTGCGGGGGCCAGGAACAGCAACGTTACGGCAGCGCCCGGCAGCAATACCGGTTTGGACATCGGTTCGCCCGGTTTCGTCCCCAATCCGCCGGTGGCGGTTGTCGGCCGAAATGTTTTCTACAACGCATCAACGTACGACGGAAACAATGCCAGCGCGAATGCGGCCGACGCCGCCGCCATCGCCCCTGGCAAGCAGGCTTTGCTTCCCGGGAACATGGCTTCGTCTGCAAACTACATCAGCTACAGCCGGGGTCTTAATGGTTTGATCATCGACTTGAATCCGCGCACCACGGCACAGTCGCTGACGGCCAGCGACTTCGATTTCCGAGTGGGCCGCAATGCCGACTTCGCGTCCTGGATCGCACCTCCTGCGCCCCGCACGATCGTGACGAACCTGGGCGCTGGTCAGGGAGGCGCCGATCGTGTGACGATCATCTGGGACGATCGCGCGATCGCCAACCAATGGCTGGAAGTCAAGGTCCTGGCAACGACCAGGACCATGCTGGCCGCGCCCGATACGTTCTACTTCGGCAGCGTGATGGGCGAATCGGGTGACCCCGCGAATCAGGCTTTTGTCAACGGATTCGATTTCGCCGGTGCCCGTGATAATGCGGGAGTCGCCGCGATCACGAATCGCTTTGATTACAATCGGGACGGCCGGGTGGACGGCGCGGACCTGGCCATTGCCCGCGATAACGTGAACACCGTTGTCACGGCCCCGCAGCTGATCGAAGTACCGGCGGCCCTGCCGGTACCCATGGTGGCATCCCTGACGGTGGACCGCCGTCGCAATGACCAGCGAGCCACTCCTCGCGTCGCGCGGCAGGAAACCATACCGATACCCGGAAATCACCGCACGTTGGGTGCTTCGACAGCAGCCCTGCCGTTGGTGTCGACAGGCGTTTTCGACCCAACGCCGATCGATCGACACGTTCTCACACCGCGCCTCTGCGACCGCGTTGTTGAATTGCTGTTTCTGGACTAAGATTGGCTTGCGACGGGAATGAAGCGGCTGCACGATGATCACATTCGGCAGTTCCCGCGTTCGACGGTACGCGTGGTGAAGTGATGATGACACGCACGTTGTCGACCTGCTTTGCGTAGAACGTATGACGCGTCGATCGTCCTGGCGTGCTCGTCGGGATTTCATGAAACGCACAAGCAGCAGCGGTTATGATGACGAAAAGGAAGAACCATTCTCAATGTCACGTCGACTGTCACTTTTGATTCTGGTTGGAACGGTGGTCGCGATCGGCGTGCTGTTTTTTCAAGTGGTTCAGCCGCTGCTGTTTTCGCTGCTCTTCGCCGCCGTCCTGGCTGTCTTGTTTCGTCCCGCGCACATTTCCGTGATCAAACTGTGTCGAGGCCATCGGCGAATCGCCGCGGGAATTACCACGGCCGTAATCGTCACGATCATCCTGCTGCCGCTCGGCGGAGCGCTGGTCTTGGCGGGAGGGCAATTGGTCGAATTCGGACGCGATGTCGTCGAATGGATTGAATCGCCCGAGGACGCTTCGATCGGGCGTCGCATTGACCAGTTGCGCGAGTCCGAATTGTTTGGCTGGCTCTTAAAGCAACGCGCCGCTCTGTCGCCGCGCCAGGAAGAGCAGCTTAAACGAGTCGCCTCACAAGCTGCCGACGCCGCTACCAAGGAGATCTACGAAAAGACACAGTCGTTCATCGTCAACGCGGTCGGTTTTGTCGTCGGGTTTGTTGTCATGTCGCTGTCCCTGTACTACTTCCTGGCAGATGGTCCCAAGCTGTGGAAGCAAGTCAAAGAGCTCTCGCCGTTGGACGATGAAGACGAGAATGTACTGTTTGAGCAATTCGACAAAGTTTGCCGGGGAGTCGTGATGGGAACGGTCGTATCGGCCGTGGTGCAAGGCGTGCTGGCCGGCATCGGTTTCGCCATCGTGGGAATCGACTGGCTTTGGCTGGCGGCGGCACTGACTGTCTTTTTTTCCTTCATCCCGTTTCTGGGAGCCGCGGCGGTCTGGATCGTGGTCACCATAGTGCTGATCCTGGATGGTCACTACGGGTCGGCCATTTTCATGGGGCTCTACGGTGTCGGCGTCGTTTCGTTTTCTGACAATCTGATTAAGGCCTATGTGATTGGCGGTGAAGCAAAACTTCATCCGCTCGTCGTACTCATTACCGTGCTGGGGGCGCTCAAGTTGATCGGACTCTGGGGCATCTTTGCCGGACCGATGATCGCGGCCTTCTTCTACGCGTTGCTGAAGATCCTGCGCAAACGGTTGCTTGACCGCCAGCGACCTACGGACCAAGAACGACGCTCGGAATCACCTGGCGACGAACCGTCCGGCGACAGACCTGCGATCGAAGAGGGTAACCACGACAGCGAATGAGCGCGACGCAAGAGCGCAGGCACCGACCCCCAGTACCAAGACCCTTTCATCGGACATTCGAACCATCGTGATCCCGACTATGGCGCGGCGGGTCGCGCGGACTGCGGCTGCGCCGGATTGGCTTCGACTCCGGCTGGTGGAGGACTGGCGGTGTGACTGTCCCTTGCCGGCTCAACTTCGACATGTTGCGGACAACCGGCGAAGAATAACACTCCCCAAGCGAATGACAGAATCAAAACAAATTTCATGAGTAGCCCTCCTGCTCAAGCGAGCAACGTGCATAGAATGAAGATGTCGCCAAATCAGTCAACTCGCCAGGATCGTTGGTTAGCGCCAACGTTGCGGCAATCCGCAAGAATACAAGCACGCCGCGCAAGCAAGTGTGTGTGCCTGGACGCAAGTAACCCTCTTGCTTGCGTTTCGAGCTGACATGACGACGGAACCTGGCGCGGTCTTACTTACTAAGCCGCAGAAAGTGTGCCGAACGGATAGAATCAAGCGAGGGGATGGAATGAAAGTGGTCTGCGAAACGCCGCTATCAGCCTCGTTCCGTCGCTTGAACTTGTAACTCCTGGATTCTAAAGTGGGAATGTTGCGGCTGTAGATCTTCTCGTCGACCCCAGACCGAAGTCAGACAATCTGTCGCTACGGTACGACAGGTCGCAACTGCTGACGAGCTCAGAATCGAATAACGTCGGGAATTGTCGCGTTTCTTGACAGTTGCGAGCAAACTTGGCGGCAACGTGCAGGCGTGGCAGTGTCGAGTACAATGGAAGTGGTCGCCTGTTTTCCCGTACTGTTTCCCTAGCGATTCCTCCATGGCCCGCCAACTGTTAATCGCGACTTGCTTCGCTTGCCTTTCGCTCCCGGCAATGGCCGAACCGCGAGCCGGTGAGTCGACCAAGGTAGCGTCGAGTCGCGTTGCGGCGACACCCGATTTGACTCGGCAAATGGAGCCGTTGCACCGTCCGTCCACGGAATTCCGTGGCTCCTTGTCCTGCTCCGCCGTCGCTTGTCATGGCGGTCCTCGTCCCGGCGTGGCCGACCTGCAAGTGCCGCGCGGCTCGGAATATGGCCTTTGGCTGGAATACGATCCTCACGCACGCGCGGCGCTGGTGTTGAACAGCGAGTCGTCCCGCCGGATGCTCGAGCAACTGCAGATCGTGAAGTCGGGAGTCGTTGTCGACCAGCGAGGTTACGAAAACTGCCGCGCGTGCCACCACGCGGGCGAGTTGCCTGGAGATCGCCAGGTGTTGATTTCCGGCGGCAACGGCTGCGAGTCCTGTCACGGGCCTGCGAATAATTGGATCGGCACGCACTTTCTTGGCGACCGCAGCGTCGGGCAGTCGCACCAAGCCGGCATGCTCGCTTTGAAGGACCTTGTGCGGCGAGCACGGATGTGCGCTGACTGCCACGTTGGTTCGGCGCACCGGCAGGTGAACCACGACTTGCTGGCGGCGGGGCATCCGCCGCTGCGTTTCGAAATGGCCTGGTATCACAATCGACTACCAAAGCACTGGCGTCCCGTTGAGCCTGTGACGGACACCGCGTTCCAGAAGCAGTTGTGGCGAGCTGGTCAAATCGCGACGATGGAAGCATCGCTGTCGTTATTGGAGTCGCGTGCGGACACAGAGGCGAACGATTCGCCCTGGCCGGAGTTTGCTGAGTACAACTGTGCCAGCTGCCACCAACATATTCGCGGCAACGTATCGCGTCGATCGGGTTCGCCACGTACCGCAATGCCCGCCTGGGGCGACTGGCAGTATTCCTTCATCGAACTACTGGATCCTGAACCGCATGATGCGGGCAACTCCCTGGACGACATCACGCGAGCAATGGTGAGATTCGACCGCCCGGACAGGGATGCAATACGACAACTTCGTGGCCGCGTTCATGCAATGGCTGCCTCTTTCGATGCCCCCGCCGCGGATATGGAAGCAAGGCTCTACCAACTTGCCGAAGAGTACAGCCAAGCCGACAAGCCGCGCGGCTGGGAAGCCGCCACTCAGCTGTATTTAGGTCTGATTGCCATGTGTATTAAGGATGATGATCCGTCGGCGAGGCAACGCGAGGCCCATGAAAGACTCCGATCCGTGAAACGGCTGCTGATGCCGACGGTGACAGGCGGTTCGGTGGAAAGCGATCAGGCCGTGCGTGACGCACTGCGGCGGTACCTGCAACAGCATTCGCGCCTTTAATCCGACAGCGCACGTTCCGTCGACATATCAGCTCGAAACGCAAGCGCGTGGGTCACTTCCATCCGGATACACTTGCTTGCGCCGCGGGCCTGTACTCTTGCGGATTGCCGCAACGTTGGCGCTGCCCAACTAATCAGGATCGCCTTTGACATGCGGAGCATGCCCTACAGTACAGCCTCCGGCATGCGGAGCATGCCCTACCGTACAGCGTGCAGGGTGGCGACGCGGTGAACGATTCACGCGGCGAATGGGCGGATTACGTTGACAATACGTTGGTGCAGTGCTACAAGGGAACCACGTAGCGTGACGATAACGTGTCGCGTGACTCTGGAAAGATTCCTGCACTGGACCCGGTTCGTGCTAGTTGACCGCAAAACATTCTCGATGCACTTTCGCTGGATCTTGTTCTGCGGAGTCGTTTGTCTGGCGGCGATTGCATGGTATTGTAGCGAGTCGCTGCGGGAGCGGACGCTGCTGGGGGGCA
The DNA here is from genome assembly GCA_937967665.1 of uncultured Planctomycetaceae bacterium. Lineage (GTDB taxonomy): Bacteria > Planctomycetota > Planctomycetia > Pirellulales > Pirellulaceae > CALBSZ01. Next base: position 1,039 of record CALBSZ010000691.1, on the reverse strand, counting down.
GTAGCCTTCCGGGCCTGGTCTTTGGATCGGCGGCGGCGTTGATCATGGTGTTTGAGCTGCTGTTGTGGCCGCGCAAGAAACTGCGTGCCTGGCGTATCGGCCGCGCGCAGGTGTGGATGCGTGCTCATATTTGGCTGGGTTTGCTGTCGGTTCCCTTGGTTGTCCTGCACACTGGTTTTCAGTGGGGCGGGCAGCTGAGCACCATACTGGCGATTGTTTTCGCGGTCGTGGTGGTCAGCGGCATTTACGGGCTGATCATGCAAAACATCCTGCCGCGCATCATGCTCGACCAGTTGCCGGCGGAAACCATCTATTCGCAAATCGACGAAGTTGCCGAACAGTTCGCACAGGACGCGCGGCGAAAAGTCAACCTCTTGTGCCCGCGTCCCCGCAGTATCCGACAAAGCGAAGCGGGCGGAGCATCCGCGGACAGCGATGACGATCGATTCGGGCCGGTGGTGATCGGCGCCGTTCGCAATCAGGGATCCTTTCGCGGGCGGGTCCTGCAAACGGAAACAGCTCCTGTCAGCATCAGGCATGCGGAAACCCTGCGTGACGCCTTCGACACGACGATCTATCCGTTCTTGCTGGACGGCAACCAGTCCTCAGCCGTTGCCATCCTGGGAACGCGGGCAAAAGCCAGCGCGTGGTTCATCAGCTTGCGAAATACGGTCGACGAGGCGGCTCACGAAACGGTCGACGAGTTGGAATCGTTGTGCGAACAGCGGCGGCAATTCAACGTGCAAGCGCGGATGCATTGGTGGTTGCATAACTGGATTGCACTCCATCTGCCCCTGTCATTCGCGTTGATCGTGCTGTTATTCGTTCATGTTTTCGTAGCGTTAAAGTACTGGTAGGGTTTCATGGCAGGCGGATTGGAATCCGGCAGACGGCGAGCATCACGCATTCGCACGGACTTCTACAAGAGTCCCGATCGAATCCAGCGTTTGCGTTTCTGGTCACTCGTAGTCGTGGTTCTGGTGTTGGCAGTTTACCTGGGATCTTCCCTGAGTCCGGGGTCGTCTCAGCGTTATTCTCA
>CALBSZ010000690.1 GCA_937967665.1 uncultured Planctomycetaceae bacterium | reverse complement strand
TCCAGTTCGTTGTAGCCACCAGCGTTGATGCCAAACGAGATTCCCGGATTGGAACCGGTGCCAATGGTCGTGTTGCCACTGTTCATGAACCCGGCCGGTTGGAACGACAGCAGGATGCGATTGTTGCCATCTTCCTTACGGAACAGTTCCTGCAGGTCGGATCCATTCCAGGTGGTCGTAAACAGCGTTTCGACAGTGATGCCGGTAGTAAACGAAAACCCACTCGCACCGACATTCACGCCGTCCCCGTTGGTGTCGTTGATGCGGGCGGCGCCGAGTCCCAGCAGCCCCGCCGTACGCGTGGCGCTCCCGATGAACGTACCATTGCTCGACCCAGCCGAATCGACGGCCGTGGCCGTTCCTGACGAGGCTTCGTCAAAGGTCCAATACGACACCGGACCGTCGGCCAACACGGCGGTGGTGTACGGGAAGACGGCGTTGACGGTGAGCAGCGAGTTTTCGTTTGTGGTGTAGCTATCGGCCACCGGCGTCGGTGGATCGTTGACGCCAGTAATCGTGATCGTCACCGTGGCCGTCTCGGACGCCGTGCCGTCAGACGCCGCATAGGTAAACGTGTCGGTTGTCGAATCGCCCGGGGCCAGCGAATCAAAGGCGCCATTGGGGTCGTAGGAGTAGCTGCCATCCGACTGCATTGTCACCAGCGCCCCCGACGTAAGCGTCGTTTGAACGCCGACATTCGCCGAGTTCCCTTCGACGGAACCGACCATCAAGGTGTCGCTGGCGTCGATATCGCTATCGTTGGACAAGACGCCCGCCGCGAGTGCGTGCGCCACCACTTCCGCAGTTGTCAAGGCGCGTCCGTAAATTGCCACTTCGTCCAACACACCCGTGAACGGCTCGGACCCGCCGCTGGCCCCGATCAAGGCGGGCGCCCCGCCGCCGCTGGTGATGGCCCCACTATCGATCACACTGCCAATCAGTACACCATCCAGATAGATCGCCTTGATGCCCGTCGTTTGGTCATACGATGCGAGCAGGTGATGCGGATTGCCGTCGGCCACCGCGGCCAGGGTCGGCCTGCCGCCCTGGCCGTCGAATGTCACGTCCAGCTCCTTGTATCCGCCGCCCACATTCAAGCCGAACGAAATGCCAGCGCTGTTGCCGTCGCCCACCAACTGGCCAAACGCGTTGTTGATGTTACCACTTGTCTGGAACGAGAGCAGGATACGATTGCCACCATCTTCCTTGCGGAAGAATTCGGCCTGGTCCCCGCCGTTGTAATTCGTCGTAAAGACCGTTTCTACCGATATTCCCGAGGTGAACGAGAAGTCGCCGCCGCCGTTGCCGACGTTGACTCCATCGCCATTGACGTCATTAAATTGAACGGCGCCAGTGGTGCCGCGCAACCCGCCGGTACGCGTCACACTGCCGACGAGGCTACCGTCATTGTTGCCCGTTTGATCGAAGGCCGTCCCCGTGCCGCTCGACGATTCATCGAAATTCCAGTAGGAAACGGGCGCGGAAGCGAGTACCTGGTTCTGGTAGTTCGCAGCCGTCAAGACGGAACTCACGTTTAACACGGTATCCTCGTCCGTGATTCCCCGGTCGTCCTCCGCGACCGGAGCGTCGTTTTCCCCGTTGATCGTCACGGTGACGATACCAAATCTGTCGGCAGTCCCCTCGTAAACTTCCAGTTCGTCAATGGCCGCGCCGTTCGTGGAAGTGACGATGCGGATGCCGGTGGCAGCTACGGGCGAACTCAACGTGTACAAGTGCCGTTGGTGATCGAGCGCCGTACCGGATTGGGTAATCGTGTCGATCGTGGTCCAGTCCGCGTCAGGTGTGGAAGCATCGGGCTGCGCCACGGTGGTGTACTGCACCGTATACGTTCCCATGTCGCGGTCGGGGCAAATACCGCCTCCACAGGGATCACCGCTGGTGACGTTACTGCGTCCCCAGGCAATCTGCTCGACGATAAAGGCCCCGTTCAGGTCGACGCCGGCAAACGAATTTGCCGAATTGTTCAGCCAACTGTTCGGGTTCCCATACAGGCCGTCGTTCAGGTGGTCAATTTGGTGATTCACGTTGCCGCCGTTCTGGAAAACGTCTTTGGCAAACGCCACGGCGCCGGGAGCATTGGCCAGATTCGCCGGGACGGGCGTCGCCGGTGTTACGGGTGGACCGACGGCGGTGAGCTCCAGGCCAGGAACGCCGTAAACTTCGATCTCGTCAATCGCACTGCTGCCGTTCGAGGCCATGATCCGCACGCCGGTGGCGGTGACCGGATCAAAAGCGTAGAGGTGCCGCAGGTGGCCGTTCGGATCGGGATGCGTGACCACGCCGAGCGTCGTCCAGTCAGCAGCCAGCGTCGCTGCGTTGGGATTGGGAACGTTGGTATACTGAATCGTGAAGTTGCCGTCGTGCCGATCGGTGCACACCCCGCCCCCGCAAAGATCGCCTCCGGTCACATTGCTGCGTCCGAAAGCAAGCTGATCGATGGTGAACGTGCCGTTGAGATCGATACCGGCGAACGTCGGTGCCGTTCCGGTCGAACCAATCCAACTGTTCGGGTTGCCGTACAAGCCATCGTTCAGTTTGACAATTTGATGTCCGGGCGCAAAAGCCTGGCCGCTGGCGAAGGCGGTTGCTCCTCCACTCCGAGCAAGATTATTGGGAACCGGTACCACTGGGTTCACCGCCGGGCCGACCGACAGGAGCACCGGCGCGGCGGTCACGGTTGGACCGACCTGATAGACAAACGTGTCTGTCGCCGTTTCCCCGACGGCCAACGATTCGAACTGGCCATTCGGGTCGTATGTCACGTTGCCGGCGCTATAGTTTACGTTGCCCGTCGTATGGGACGCGGCCACCCCGACCACTTGGCGCGCGTCCGTTTCTGGATCGGTATCGTTCGACAAGAGGCTTGCCGTGATGTCGGTTGCCGAATCATCTTCATTGACGGCCGGGTTATCATCGTCGGCGACCGGACCATCATTCACGCCGAGTATCGTTACCCGGACAGTCCCGGTGCTCGAAAGTCCAAATTCGTCCGTAGCCGTGTAAGTAAAGGAATCCGTAGCGGATTGATTGGCATCGAGTGCATCGAACTGGCCGTTGGGATCGTAAACGAAGCTGCCGCCGGGCCCCACCGTCACCTGCCCCTGCGTTCCCGTGGTGTCGATTGCCGTCACCACAAACGCATCTCCTTCGGGGTCCAGATCATTGTCCGTCAGCCGCGTCGCCGCGGCGTGATGCGCGGCCACTTCGGCGGCCGTCAAACCGCGGCCGTAGACAGCAAGTTCGTCCAGGGTGCCATCGAACGGTTCGCCCCCGCCGCTCGCGCCAATCCGAGCATCCGCGCCGCCGCCGCTGACGACGGGCCCCGAATCCGCGACGCTGCCGATCAGCACGCCGTCCAAGTACATCGCCTTGGTGCCGGTTGCCTGATCATACGTGGCGACCAGATGGTGAGCGCGGCCGTCCGCAACTTGAGCAAGAGTCGGCCGCCCGGCCAGACCGTCAAGGGCCACGTCCATTTCCTGGTACCCGCCGACGTTCAGGCCAAATGAGATTCCGGGAACCCCCGCCGTACCGACAAGTTGGCCGAAAGCATTGTTAATGTTTCCACCTGACTGGAACGACAGCAGGATCCGATCTCCACCATCTTCCTTGCGGAAGAATTCCGCCTGGTCGGCGCCGTTGTAGTCCGTGGTAAACACCGTTTCGACAGCGATACCGCTGGTAAAGGAAAAAGCACCGTTGCCGCTCCCCAAACTAACTCCGTCGCCGTTCGTGTCATTGAATTGCACCGCGCCGGCGCCAACGAGTCCCGTGGTCCGCGTCGCCGTGCCGGTAATCAAACCGTGATTGTTGCCGATCTGGTCCAGGACCGTGGCCGTACCGCTGGCCGCTTCGTCGAACGAGTAATAAGCCACCGGTCCATCGGCCAAGACCTGATCCCGATACTCCGAAATTGCGCGATCCTCACTCGTCGTGAACGTATCCGTCACCGCCGTGGGCGGATCATTGACGCCGGTAACCGTGACCGTCACCGTCCCGACTTCCGGACCTCCCGGCCCGGGATCAAATTCGTACACTTCGATTTCATCAATGGCGCTTGTGCCGTCCGAAGCCATGATGCGAACGCCCGTGGCGGTGACGGGAGTGAATTCGTAAAGATGGCGCAGGTGGCCATCCGGATCGGGATGGATGACGTTTGCGATCGTCGTCCAGTCGGCGTCAAGTGTCGAAGCGTCCGGATTCGGCACCGACGTGTACTGAATGGTCATAGTGCCCGCATGGCGATCGGTGCAAATGCCCCCGCCGCAAGGATCTCCGCCCGTGACGTTGCTGCGTCCGAAGGCGATCTGATCGATCAGGAAGCTTCCGTTGAGGTTCACGCCCGCAAACGTGTTTGCCGACGCCCCGATCCAACTGAAGGCGTTGCCGTAAGAACCGTCGTTCAAGTGCGGTATCGTATGGGAAGGATTCGTACCGCCCGAGAAGACGTCTTTAGCAAAAGCCGTCGCGCCGGCGCCGCTGGCCAGGTTGGCGGGTACGGGTGCTGGCGCAGGATCCGTCGCGGGACCAACCTCGACCAGCCGAAAACCCCCGTAAACTTCGATTTCATCGATGGCCGTGCCGTTGTCGGCCGTCAGGATCCGGACGCCCGTGGCGCTAACGGGAGTGAATTCATAAAGATGCCGCAGATGTCCGTCAGGTTCGGGATGGATCACGCCGGCAATCGTCGTCCAGTCGGCATCGAGTGTCGCCGCGCTCGGATTCGGGACGGAAGTATACTGGATGGTCATGGTGCCCGAATGGCGATCAGTACAGACGCCGCAGGAATCGCCCCCCGTGACGTTGCTGCGTCCAAACGCGATCTGATCAATCAGGAAATTGCCGTTCAGATTCACGCCGGCAAACGAATTGGCCGTCGCGCCAATCCAGCTAAACGCGTTGCCATAAGAACCGTCGTTGAGATGCGAAATCTGATGCGACGGGCTTCCTCCGCCAGCGAAGACGTCTTTGGCGAAGGCCGTCGCGCCGGAGCCAGTGGCCAGGTTGGCGGGTACCGGGGCTGGAGCAGGAGCCGTCGCCGGGCCGACTTCTACCAGCCGAAAGCCGCCGTAAACTTCAATTTCATCGATCGCCGTGCCGTTGTCGGCCGTCAGGATGCGAACGCCCGTCGCAGTCACTGGGGTGAATTCGTAGAGATGCCGAAGATGCCCATTCGGATCGGGATGGGTCACGGTGGCGATCGTCGTCCAATCGGCGTCGAGTGTCGCGGCGCTCGGATTCGTAACGGAAGTATATTGAATCGTCATGGTGCCCGAGTGACGATCCGTACACAGGCCGCCACCGCACGGATCACCGCCCGTAACATTACTGCGTCCGAAGGCGATCTGATCAATCAAGAAGGTGCCATTCAGATTCACGCCAGCAAACGTGTTCGCAGACGCCCCGATCCAGCTGAAGGCGTTTCCATAAGAACCGTCGTTAAGATGCGAAATCTGGTGCGATGGACTGGTACCACCAGCAAAGACATCTTTGGCAAAGGCCGTCGCACCATCAGCGGTTGCCAGATTGGCGGGCACGGGTGCCGGAGCAGCCGCGGTTGCGGGACCAATCTGAACCAGGTTGAAACTGCTGTCGGCGATTTCATACGTAAACGTGTCGACATCCGCCTCGCCAGGTGACAAGACGTCGAACTTCCCGTTCGGGTCATAAACGAAACTGCCGTCGCCATTCACGGTGACCAGCGCTCCCGCGGCTGTCGACACCGGGGCACCAACGACGGACGTTCCATTGACGCCCGTGACAACCACCGGCGGCGTCATATCGTTCCCTGTGACACCCGCTGTCTGCGCCGCGTAATGTTCCTGTACTTCGGCTAGCGACAACGGCCGGTTGTAAATCGCCACGTCGTCCAGCGTGAAATCACCCCCCGGCTCCCGGTTGTCCTTACCGATGTAGACCGGGTTGTCGGTGTTGCTCGGCACGTTCGTCGTTGTCGTAATCGACTTGTCGAGCGATCCATCGATATAGATATTCGCCTCGCCCGTAGTGGAGTCCCAGGTCGTCACGACGTGGTATGTCTGCCCCGCCAGTAATTGCGCGTTGCTGTCCGTGGAGACCGGCGCATTAGCAAACGAATAGTGCGGACGAATTCGGCCCGTATTGCTGAGATAATTCATGAAGTAAAAGTCGCCGCCGCTCTCACCATCGCCGACAATGCTGCTGAATACCGTGGGGAGCGAGTTGGGAGTAATCCAGTATTCGATCGAATAGCCTGTGGATCCCCCGCCGAACTTTTCAAACCCCGGCACCGTGATCCGGTCGTTGCCGCTCGTGCGGACCGCCGTATCGGTTTCACCCGGTACCAGCGAAGTTTCCCCAAACGCCACGCCCGCATCCGCCACGCCGTGATGCCCGTTGCCGGTAAGGTCCAACGCACTGGGTCCTGCCGCTTCACCCAGGCGCCAATAGGCGAGCGGTTGGTCCGCGATCACTAAACTTGCGTAGTCCTGATTCGGCGCCGTCAGAATGAAATCCTCGGTGGTCGTGTAAGCGTCGTCGAACGCTACCGCCAACAAGCGCCGATCCTCCAACGATTCGTGATGCAGCAAACGAGCGCGTCGCTGGCGACGCCTCTGGATCTGCTTGATTCGACTGCCGCTACGAGCATCGTGTCGCCGCTGTGTCATCAAAATTCCCCTCGATCGAACGGACGCAAGTGCACATTTTTTACCAACATTCCTGATTTTAAAGAAACGTGTACCGAAAATCACTCTTTTTATGCTATTTTGCCGTTTATTTTCTCAATTGCATCTGCCGGCTGCTGCAGCGCGAACGGAATGGGTGCCCATTTCCCGACAATTTCCGTGAAGCTTGCAGCGGCTTGGCCTACAATCAAATTCGACGAACAAAGCGATCTCTCCACGCCCCGCCTGGCGGCGACGTTTCGAATCCACCGCATGAAACACGCATCCCAACATCGGAGAATCGCCAGGAAACGGCGTTTGCGGCTGGAGTCGCTGGAGTCGCGGTACGTCCTGGATAGTACCGTCGTCTTCAACGAAGTGATGTATCATCCGGAAGGTCCCGGAAACCCGGGCGAATGGCTCGAACTCCACAATCAGATGGCCATCGACATGGACCTGTCGAACTGGCGATTGGACTCCGGCGTCGACTACACCTTCCCGGCCGGGACCGTGATTCGAGCCGGTGGTTATCGGATTGTTGCCGCCGATCCGTTGACCTTGGCCGCCGCCACAGGCTTGACTGACGTCCTGGGTCCGTGGACGGGCAGCCTGAGCAACGGCGGCGAACGGGTCGCGTTGTTTTCGAATCACGATCGGCTGATGGACGCGCTCGATTATCGCGACGATGGAGACTGGCCGGTCGGCGCGGATGGCGGCGGCGCGAGCCTTGCCAAACACCATCCGGACGCCGCCAGCGATTCGTCTTCCAATTGGCGCACAAGCCTGGAGGTGGGTGGCACGCCGGGCGCCGAAAACTTCCCGGACGGTCCGCGTCTGGGCGATACGACGCAACTGATCTCGATCGATGCCACCTGGCGTTTTGATGATTCGGGTGCCGATCTGGGTACCGCGTGGCGCGGCGTCGGATTCGACGACTCGTCCTGGGCCAGCGGCAACGGCCTGCTGTTCGCCGACGACAGCGACTTGCCGGGCCCCAAAAACACGGCGATCGATCCGCACGCGCCGACGGTCTACGTCCGTGGCACGTTCGACTTTCAGGGGGATCCCACGGCCACGCAACTTTCTCTCGGTCACGTCCTGGATGACGGTGCGGTGTTCTATCTCAATGGCACCGAGGTATATCGATTCAACATGCCCGCCGGCGCCGTGAACGCCGCGACGCAGGCCAACAGCCTGATCGGCACAGCCACCGCCATCGATGACATCCTGCTGCCGCCAGACGCCCTGGTGGTCGGTAGTAATCTGCTGGCGATCGAATTACATCAACGAAATACCGCCGCGACATTTGAACTCGTGCAAGTCGGTCCACCCGACACTCCCGTGCCGGACAACCTGGCCACGGATCCCGGTGCCTTCCCGTTTGCCAAGGACGTTTTTCAGAACGGCGCGAGTGATCGGCATCAAATCGACCATTTGAACAACGGCCTCTACGGGAATGGCGAAAGCTGGATCGGCAATTCCGCCAACGGCTTTGCCGGGGTCGCGTTGAGCGGCGCCGCGACGATCGATCGGATTGCCTGGGGGCGCAGCAACGTCACTGGCGGCGATCCGTGCGGTGGCGGCGTCTGTACCGATCGCAGTCTGGACACCTATACCGTCCAGTACACGACGGTCGCGAATCCCGACGCCGCGACACCGGACGGCAATTGGACCACCATCGGCCAGGTCACCTACGACGGCGCCACCCCAACTCCGCACCTGCGACACCTGTACCAATTCCCGGCAGTCGAAAACGTGACCGGAGTGCGTATCCGGATCGTCAATACGACCACCGCGATTGATGAAATCGAAGTCTATGCCCCCGCTCCTCCCGACGCCGTCTTCGGCGCCACGTTCGCCGCGACCGAAGTCCTGCCTGATCCACCACCGATCGTGCTCAGCGAGGTTTCGGGGACCGTCGGCCAGTCGTTCTTCATCGAATTGCACAACCCAGACGACGCGCCCGTTTCCATCGACGGCTTCGTACTCGCCTCATCCACCGGCAGCCGCTTTGTACTTCCGCCGCAAATCCTCGGCCCCGGGCAGTACCTGGCCGTCGATCAGAACGACTGGCCCTTCCAAGACACGGACGGCGACCGCATTTTCCTTTTCAACGCGGATGAATCGCTCCTGCTTGACGCCGTTTCCTTGAAGGACTCACTGCAAGGCCGCAGTGACCAGCACGACGGTCGCTGGCAGACGCCGCTCACGGCAACGCCGAACGCCGCCAACGTTTTTTCGTTTCGTGACGAAATCGTGATCAACGAAATCATGTATCACCCGCGAACGACCGTCACGCAACCAGATGCAATCGAGTTCATCGAACTCGTCAACCGAAGTTCCGCGCCGGTCGACCTTGCTGGCTGGCGCCTGGACGACGCAATCAGCCTCACGTTCCCCAGCGGTACCGTCATCGCCGCAAACGACTTCCTGGTGGTCTCCAATGATTACGTCGGCGCGGAATCACTCTATCCGGCGACGGACTTCGTTCCCGTCAATTACGCGGGCATGCTCAGCAACCGGTCCGAACGGATCCAATTACTGGACAACATCGGCAACCTGGCCGACGAAGTGACCTACTACGACAGCGGACGCTGGTCCGTACTGGCCGACGGCGGTGGTACGAGCCTGGAACTGATCGATTCCCGAGCGGACAATGACGTCCCCGAATCGTGGCAGTCGAGTGACGAAGCTGGCACGTGGAATACGTATACCTATCGCGCCGTCGCCACGTCGGATAACTCAACCGAAATGTATCACGAATTCATTCTCGGGTTGCTGGATCAGGGCATTGTCCTGGTCGACGACATCTCGGTGATCGAAGATCCTGACGGCAGTGCCGTCCCCCTCCTGCAGAACGGCACCTTCGAAACAGACAACCTGGGCCTGACTCCCGCTTCCTGGCGCATTAATGGCGATCACCGCGGCACGGTAGTCCTCGATCCCGACAACCCGTTACAACACGTCCTGCGTCTGGAAGCGGACGGTCCTGCGGAAGATCGCTTTAACCACGCGGAAACGACCTTCCTCGGCAACGCCGCCATCCAGAACGGCATGGAATACGAACTGTCGTTTCGAGCCAAGTGGCTCGCGGGTTCCAACCAGCTGCACAGCCGATTCTTTTTCAACCGCATGCCGCGCACGACGCTGCTGGACGTCCCCGCGGCGACCGGCACTCCGGGGCTGCCCAATACCCGCCAAATCGCCAACAGTGGACCGACGTTTCAGAATCTGCGGCAGTTTCCTCCGCTTCCGGATCCGGCCGAGGACGTGGTCGTGTCCGTCGACATCGCCGACCCCGATGCGGTTTCTTCGGCAACGCTTTGGTATTCCGTCGACGGCGGCGTCTGGGAGTCGCAGTCGCTGTCCCATGTTTCGGCCGACACCTATGCTGCCGCGATCCCGGGACAGTCCGCGGGCCGCTTGATTCAGTTCTATGTCGAAGCCCAGGACGGGATGGGGATGTCGACGACATTCCCTGCCGGGGGCGGCGCGTCGCGCGCCTTGATCCGCGTCCAGGATGGCCAGGCGGCGACACGCGACATCCACAACTTCCGCATCTTGATGACTCCGGCCGACACAGCGTTATTGCACACGCCGACCAACCGCTTGTCCAATGCCACCTTGCCTGCGACGGTGATCTATAACGAATCCGAAATCTTTTACGACGTGGGCGTGAGTTTGCGTGGCTCCAATGCCGGTCGCTCGGATAACAACCACGTCAGTTTTTACATTTCCTTCGATCCGACGCAACTGTTTCGCGGAGTCCATTCGTCCGCCGTCCTTGATCGTTCTGGGCGCGGAGCGACGGCGCCGTTTTCTCAGGACGAACTGCTGATCAAGCACCTGGCGAACGTTTCGGGGGACATTCCGTCGATGTACGACGACCTGGTTCACGTCATCGCTCCGAATCCGATTCATAGCCGGACTGCCTTGCTGATGATGGAACGCTACAGCAACGACTACCTGGATTCGCAGTTCGCCAACGGCAGCGAGGGCAACCTGTTCAAGCTGGAGTTGTTCTACGTTCCGTTGAACACCACCGACGGCAACCCGGAGAGCCCGAAGCTTCCCTCGCCCTATTTCCACCCCCCGTCTAAAGAGCTGGAAGACCTGGGGAGCGATAAAGAAGCGTATCGACAGCATCTGCAAATACGCAACAACCGCGATCGCGATGATTACGCCGCGATCGTGAATCTCGCTCAGGCGATGAGCCTGCCGGCGGCTCAACTGGCCACGGTGATTGAAGACTTAATCGACGTTGAACAGTGGTCGCGGACGTTCGCGCTGCAATCACTGACCGGCGTCGCCGACACCTACACGCGCAGCGGCCTGCACCATAACATCTGGTTTTACGAACGTCCCGCCGACGGCCGCATCCTGGCTTTCATATGGGATTGGGATTTTTCGTTCACGCAAAGTACTTCGGCACCGCTAATCGGCGCGCAGTCGAATACCGCCAAGATCTTTTCACTGCCGCAGTATCAACGACTGTTCTACGGCAACCTGTTGGACTTGATCCAAGACAAATACAATACGGCGTACCTGAACGACTGGATCGACCACTTTGAAACGGTGGCGAATCAGAACTGGCAGGGCCTCGAGTCCTACGTCGATGCCCGCTCGGCCTTCGTCTTGTCGCAACTGCCCGCCGCGATCCCCTTCGAAATCACGACCAACGCGGGCACCGATTTTTCGACCAACCAAAGCGTGGTCGATCTGGAAGGACGCGGCTGGATCGACGTCGCTGCAATACGCCTGAGTGGAACCACGGCGGACCTGCACGTCACCTGGTTGGACGAGCAAACCTGGCGAGTCTCGCTGCCGCTCCGTTCCGGCGCGAACGCATTCGAATTGGAAGCCTACAATCGCGCGGGACAACTCGTCGGGTCGGATGCCATTACGATTACCAGCACGGCGCAAGGAAGTGTACTGGATTCCCTGCGAGTTACCGAACTCATGTTTAATCCGCCCGCTCCGACGAGCACCGAGTTTGCGGCGGGCTTTACTAACAACGACGATTTCGAATTCCTGGAATTGCAGAACACGGGACCGGAAGCCATCGATCTGAGCGACGTTCACATTACCGACGGAGTCACGTTTAGCTTTGCCGGCAGCAGCGTCACGTCGCTGGCTCCAGGGGAAATTGTCGTGGTGGTCCGTGACCTGCCGGCGTTCCAGCAGCGGTACGGTACCGGGATCAATGTGGCCGGCGAGTATTCAGGCGGCTTCAACAATGGCGGCGAACGGGTGCAGCTGACGGCCCACGCTGTCGCCCTGCACGACTTTACCTATGACGCCAGCCGTACGCTGCTATGGCCCGATCGCGCGGACGGCCTGGGAAGTTCCCTGGTGGCGGTCGACACCGAGGGGGATTATTCGTCGCCGCTGAACTGGTTGGCGAGCGGCGAAACGCTGGGCACACCCGGTGCCGTGGGCAGCCAGACCGCCGTTCGCCGGCGCGAATTGTTCGCCAACGATTCGTTCTACGACGGCAATACGTCCGGTCCCGCCACGGCCGACGACAACGCCATCCTGATCGGCCATCGACCACTCTACGCTTCGCAAACCGCGGACGGCCAGCATTACAGCAGCAGTTCCGCCGGTATCACAGGCATCTTTGTGGATCTGCTCAATACCGCAGACCCCAACGCAATCAACGCGACCGATTTCGCCTTTCACGTCGGCAACTCCGATTCGCCAGGAACGTGGTCGGCGGCCCCCAGCCCCACAACGATTCATGTTCGTACCGGCCAAGGACTTGCTGGAAGCGATCGGATCACCTTCATCTGGCCGGCCGCGGTGATCAAGAACACGTGGCTGCAGCTGACGGTACTGGCCACACCGCATACCGGCCTGCCCGAGTCCGATACGTTTTATTTCGGAAACGCTCCCGGCGATTCCAAAGACAGTCCGTCGCAGACATATGTGAATGCGTTTGACCGTGCCGGTCCGCGCGACAACCCGACGCTCAACGCCATGATTACGAACCCTTTCGACTACAACCGCGACCACCTGGTCGACGGCGCCGACATCGCCATCGCCCGCGACCACGCCACGCACGTCGGCACCGCCCTGCGCCTCATCACCGTATCGCGGAACCCGAATCCGCCGCCGATTGTGCTCGACCTGTTCAAGGAAGTCGCCACAGCGGAGATCGCCCCGATCCGTTTCGAGCAATTGCAGCAACGCCCCTTTGGCGGCGAATCCAGTATTCGCATTCGCGTCGCACCCGTTGCCCAAGCCCCGCACCCATGCCGTCGCGTTGCCACGGTAAACCACGTGCCCACCCGCGAAGCATTCGCATGGAAAAGCCTCGGAAGCGAAGCCGAGGTTCGCATGACAACGCCCGGACCCAGTCGCGAAGCGACGGAACGCGTTGAGCGCCACCCAACCGCGAAGCGGTGACATGAGAAAGCCTCCGACGCAAGTCCGAGGTGGACATGCCATTCACGCACCGAGTCGCGAAGCGACGGAA
>CALBSZ010000689.1 GCA_937967665.1 uncultured Planctomycetaceae bacterium | reverse complement strand
GGCCGCCCGCGCCCGCTCCATTCAGGCCCGGCGAGATCGGAAGCACACTCGACCCCAGCCGGGCGTGCAATGACCGTGTCGGCGGGCACGGATATCACGGCCCCGTCGGTGACGCTGATCGGTGATATTGCTCCGGGAACTTCGCCCGGTGTGTTGAGTATCGCGGGTGATTTGTCCGTCGATGCGTCGTCCAGCACGACGATTGAAGTGGATGGCAATGCCGGGGCCGGCGTTGCAACGGACGGCCACGATCAGCTTTCCGCTACTGGTGCCGTCACACTAGATGGGACGCTCAGCGTCGAGGCCACGGACTTCACGCTGGCCGAAGTGCTTGCCAACGCCGGCCCTTTCGCAATCGTCAGCGGGACAAGCGTGACCGGGACGTTCTCGAACTATAACGACGGGGACACTGTCGTCACGAATCTTGGCGGGATTTCTCAGGCTTCATTGAAAATCAACTACCTATCGACGAGTGTTACGTTGACCGTGGACATCGTAAACAACGCTCCGAACATTACCAGCGACGGCGGTGGTGATACGGCGTCGGTCGCCGTCGACGAGAACACGACGGCCGTGACGGACGTGGACGCCAGCGATGCGGACAACGATACGCTGACGTACTCGCTGAGCGGCGGAGCGGATCAGGCATTGTTCACGATCGACTCGGCCACGGGCGAATTGAGCTTCATCGCGGCGCCGGATTTTGAACATCCCGGCGACGCCAACGGCGACAATACCTACGACGTTCAAGTCAGCGTCAGTGACGGTCTTCAGAGCGATACGCAAGATGTTGCGGTCACCGTGACCGACGTCGCCTTCGAGTGTGGGCTGAGCGGAACGACAGTCACCTGTCACGGTGTGGGCAACGGCGACCGGATTATCGTGTCAGCAGCCAGCCAGGGCCAGGTGCGTGTGACAATGGATTCCGGGATAGCGGATTTCGCGCTGCCGGAAAACGGCAGCATTTCTGTGATCGGTACGGATGGTCCCGACCATATTGTTGTGGCCGGCAATGTGAACCGGGCTGCAACGATTGATAGCGGCAACGGCGACGACTATGTAGCCGGTGGTGATAACGCGGACATTATTACAACAGGCAGCGGAGACGACACGATCCTGGCCGGAATCGGCGACGATGTTGTGGATGCTGGACCTGGTAATGACCAGGTTGACGGTGGTGCAGGAGATGACAGCATTGATGCCGGAGACGGTGACGATGAAGTCGGTGGCGGCGATGGCAATGATACGCTCAGCCTGGGTGCGGGAGATGACCTTGGTGCTGGCGGCACAGGCGACGATGTGATCTTGGGCCAGGGCGGCAACGATACGCTGTCAGGCGGTAGCGGGAACGACGTCCTGGTGGGCGGCGCCGACAACGACACGTTGTTTGCTCGTACCGGCAACGACATTGTGATTGGCAGTGCCGGCGGTGATAACCTGCAGGGTAACGCCGGCGACGATCTGATGATCTCGGGCACGACCGACGACGACGAAGCACCTGGCGCATTGCGATCGGCGCTCGCCGACTGGCAACTGAACCCGGTCGCCATCCCCAGCCAGTTCACCACGCTCGGCACCGACGCGGTTGTCGATGGTGTCAACGGCGACACGGGCGCCGATTTCCACGTTGTGGAATCGCATGACAGCAATTTCCGCCTCACCGGTGGCGACAACCTGCAGATCGTCAGCTAACCTGTTGTGCGCACCCGATTGACGCGAAATTGAGTCTGGGTAGTTTTGGAACTCGACGACAATACCCACAGGTTCCTGGAAAAATACCGCCGAGTTCCGATTCTGGGCTGGCCGAGTCTTTCCTCTATTTTGATTTGAGGCAGGAAACCGCTACCGCGCAGAATCTTAAACCGTTTCGCGTTCGGCCTGCGGCCAGCGAGTTGAATCAAAACCCGACGATGCGTTCCCTTCACGGCAGCAGGCACTTTGAACAAGCACGTTCGTGCGTTTCCGCTTCCATCGTACTCCATTCCGGCGTGGCCGCGTTGGCTTTTTGAAACAACACGTGCAACAAAATGCCAACACATGTACAAGCAACGCTCGACCGTTGGCAAAAGCAAACCGATCGCACCTTTTTCCGCGCCCCCGCGACCTCTGCGGTAAAGAAGTCCATGACCATTTCAGCATGCGCGTGCGGGAGTGTTTTACCGTGGATGTGTCTGTATGACTGACGCCCTGTGGAATGAGCAAACGCTGGTGGACGTTCATTCGCTTCAGTCGGCTTCGATAACTATGGCCGATAACTATGGACTGTCCTTCAATCGTTTCCTATGATCCGTCCATTCTTCTTTTTCTCATTTTTCTGCCCCACCGCTTTTTCTGCCTGCTGTTTTTCTGCGTATTTCTCTGCGTCCCGCGCGTCTCCGCGTGAGGTCGAATCCGCTTGGCGTCGGAGTATCGGCAACTATTATGCT
Source organism: uncultured Planctomycetaceae bacterium (assembly GCA_937967665.1). Lineage (GTDB taxonomy): Bacteria > Planctomycetota > Planctomycetia > Pirellulales > Pirellulaceae > CALBSZ01. The sequence goes on along the minus strand of CALBSZ010000689.1, from coordinate 18,249 downwards.
CTGGACGCAACTTTGAAGTTTGGTGACTGGCACCTTTTCTGCTTTTCCTGTAGCACTCGGTTCTGCCCCGCAAACCCGGGTTGGCGTTTGCTTTCCCGAGTTCCGGGCCTCAGCCGACCGTTTTTTTTGCTGAAACTCGGACCCGCGAAGGCGAACCGGCACCCGCGTCGCCTCGTAAAACATGGGGCGTCGTGTGTATGCGCTTGGGATCAAGCCATGACACGGGACGCCGAGGACCATCACCGCCCCCAGAACGCGCGAAACGATATGCTCGGCGGGCACCGCGTCCAACAAAACCATCTGGCAAGGTGCAAGAAAACACCGCGTGCGGCAACTGTCCCGTGAGACACATGCCATCGCCAATCAGACATCAGCCTGATTATCAGAAGGAGACAAGATATGTCAGTACTGAAACGGAACTCAATCATCCCCTTTACCCTCATCTTTGGTGGGGCTTTGGTGCTCGGCTGGATGGCCAATTTGGCACTCCAACCGCACAACCCCAGTTATGCCGATGTGACGAACCTGCCCGCGGAAGCTCAGCGGCAACTGGACGTCGCTACCGACCTTTCCGCTGCCTTCCAGCACACGGCCGAAAGCGTCCGCCGGTCCGTCGTCAGCATCAGCAGCGTCACCAAGGTTCGTGCCGCGCGACGCGGCGCCAACCCCGGCATTCCCGATGAATTTCGTCGTTTTTTCGGTGATGATTTCGATCGTTTTTTTGAGATGCCGGTTCCCGACGGCGAACAGCGAGGATTGGGAAGCGGCGTGATTGTGTCGGCCGATGGACACATCATTACCAACAATCACGTCGTCGGTTCCGCCGACGAGATCTCGGTGGAATTGTCCGATGGCCGCAAATTTGACGCCGAGGTGGTCGGGGCGGACAAAGCAACCGACGTGGCCATCCTGAAAATCGAGGGCAGTGGTTTCACACCGGTCACGCTGGGCGATTCCGATCGGACGCGCGTTGGCGAATGGGTACTGGCGATCGGCAGTCCCATGGGCCTGAACCAGACCGTGACGGCGGGCATTATCAGTGCGAAAGGGCGAGATCGCGTTGGCATTCTGGGGCGGGGGGGCTACGAAGACTTCCTGCAAACCGACGCGGCCATCAATCCCGGCAATAGTGGGGGACCACTGGTGAATCTTCGGGGCGAAGTCATCGGCATCAATACCGCCATCGCCTCGCGCAGCGGCGGGAACATGGGAATTGGCTTTGCCATTCCGAGCAACATGGTGCAGTACGTGATGTCCTCCATCTTGCGTGACGGCGAAGTGATTCGCGGTTGGCTGGGTGCGATGATCCAGGACCTCACACCGGAACTGTCCCAGTCGTTCAAGTTCAAAACAACGGATGGAGTATTGATTGGCGACGTGGTCGATGACAGTCCGGCCGCGAAAGCCGGGCTGAAGTCAGGGGACATTGTCGTGCGTTTCAACGGCCGCCGGACGGTCAACGCCACGGCGCTCCGGAACGCAGTCGCCGCAACCGCGCCGAACACGACCGTGACGCTCGACGTCCATCGCAACGGCCAACTCACCCAGTTGAAAGTGCTCATTGGCCGACTGGACGACGAAGTCCTTGCTGCCGCCACCCGCAGCGGCGAGGGTCAGAGATCGTCAGCGCTCGACATTCAAGTACAAACCCTGACGCCCGACCTGGCGAAGCAGTTGAATCTCAACAGCAACCAGCAAGGGGTCGTGGTCACGTCGGTGAACCGCGGTGGCCTGGCCGCTCGATCTGGCATCCAGCAAGGCGACGTGATCGTGGACGTGAACGGGAACGCCGTTCGCAACCTGGATGATTTCGAGCGTTTGGTGACGGAGGAGAGCCTTTCTGACGGGGTACGACTGCGGGTGCTGAGCGAAGGCACCAGCCGCTTTGTGTACATCCGCGGAAGCGTGAAGGGGTGACAGGGTGAAGGGGTGACAGGGTGACACCATAGGGGCAATTCTCCCTTCGGGAGGGTCGCGAGGAACGAGCGGGGGAGGGGAATGCGGCTTGGACCAGAAGCCGGACTCCATAGTGCAGAAAAGTCCCCGGCCGCTACCGCGACCGACCCTCCCGCGCGCGGAAGGGGGACACCACGGCGCGAAGGATCGACACAATCGGCGGAAATGCCGAAGTTGTTCTTGACTCAGACGAGACCATGAGTCGCACGTCAGCGTCGCGTCCCCGGCGGGATGCCGCCCCGGAGTGTGTTGCTTTTTTGAGAGCCGGCATCTACAGTCAAAGGCATGAACTGGGTGATCGCCGGCGTCCTCGTGCTCCTGTTGTCTTTGCTCTTTCGCATGGGCCTGCTGACGTACGGGATCTATGTCCTGTTTGGCATCGCCTTGGGAAGCCGGTGGCTGAGTCGCGTCTGGTCGGCCAACGTGTCAGCGACGCGAAGGTGCGACAAACTCCGCGCCGAAGTTGGCGAAACCGCCAACGTCATCGTCACCGTACGCAACGCAGGCCGCTTACCGGTCGCCTGGGTGCTGGTCGAAGACCTGCTGCCCCGCGGGGCACTGGTCCACGATCCGCCGAACCTGCAAGTACGTGGTCGGCGTGTGATGCTGGCCATGCTGCGGGGCGAGTCCGAAAAAGAACTCACCTATCAGCTGACGTGTCATCGGCGCGGCTATTACCAGATCGGGCCGCTGGTGTTGGAGACGGGCGATTTGTTCGGCCTGCATCGGCGTTATCGCGTTTTGAGTGAACCGCAATTCCTGATGGTCTACCCCAAGGTGGTTCCGCTGGCTGGTTACGAGATCGCATCGAAACGTCCCATCGGCGAAGTCCGCATGACCTACCGGTTGTACGAAGACCCGACGCGTATCGCCGGAGTTCGCCAGTACCTGCCGGGGGATCCGTTGAGTCGCGTGCATTGGAAAGCGACCGCGACGACGGGGACGCTGCACAGCAAGGTGTTCGAGCCGTCGACCATTGCTGGGGCAACCGTGCTGCTTGACTTTCACCAATCGACCCATCCCGCGCACCACGAACCGTTTCGCAGCGAACTGAATATCGTCGCGGCCGCCTCGCTGGCAAACGCCGTCTACCAAATGGGACAGCAAATCGGGCTGGTCACCAACGGGCGGGACGCGGCAGATCGCATTCGCCAGGAAGGTTGGGACTACGATCTGCGCACACGCGACACGGCGCGGCGCTCCGCAGCCATGGCGGAACAGAACACACGCCTGGCCCCGCTTGTCGTCGAGACGCAGCGCGGCGTGGATCAATTCCAGCGGATACTGGACACGCTGGCGCGGCTGGAATTGACCGACGGACTCACCTTCCCGCAACTGATTTCGGAAGCCTCGAGTCGCTTGCCTCGCGATGCAACAGTCATCGCAATGCTCACCACCGTGACACCGGACATCGCGATTGCGATCGGCAATTTGCGCCGACGCGGCTTTGCCGTGACCGCCATTTTGAGTGTCTATGACGAGAACGAATTCGCCGCACAAGCGGGTCTGCTGCTGGCTGAAGGCATTGACACGCACCAGCTGAAAGACGAACAATCGATCATGACGCTGTGCCGGAACCAAATCCTGCGGTAGACCGATGGCCCGACGACTTGCGCCCACCTTGACCGACTACCTGCTGATCGCGATCACTCCCGCGCTGATCATGATCTTGCTGGGCAGCCTGGAATTCTTTCTGATCGAAGCGTTCTACGGCGGCGACTACGCCACACGACTCAAGTATGTCTTCGCGCTGTTTGTCTTCTCGGCGGTGTTGATTGGCCGTATTTCCATTCAAGAAGGTCGTGAGTACTCGGTCCTGTTCGCCATTCCTCTGGCGTTGGCGGTATTGGCGGCCGTGATGAAGTTCGGCGAACTGAGTGCGGGCGAGGTGCCGCTGTGCATCGGCGTGATCGCCATTGTCTGGTGGGCCGCCGATAAGCTCACCTGGGACTGCACGGTCCTGGACGAAGCCGACGACGAAGTCGGGCAGGGTTTGCTGCACACCGCAGGACTCGACGGCACCAACGACGACACCGCGGACCACACCGCAACCACTTCGCCGACGGACGCCCCGCCGTTGTCGTTGTGGCAGCGTTTCCTGGCACATCGTCGCAGACCGCACGCGCACGGCGTCTGGGTCGTGTACGTCTCGCTGGCCTGCCTGCCCGTCTTCGGCATTGGCCAGTGGTTTATTCCCGCCGCCGATATTTCCAAGAGTCGCAGCGTCTTCTGGCAGTTTACGTTCTTCCTGCTGGCCGCCTTCGGTCTGCTGCTGGCCACCAGTTTCCTGGGCCTGCGTCGCTACCTCCGCAGCCGGCGACTGGAAATGCCCCTGGAAATGGCCGGTACCTGGCTCATCGTCGGCACTTCGCTGGTGGTGGCCCTATTGACACTCGGCGCGCTGTTGCCGCGACCACGCGACGAATTCAGCGTCACGCAGCTGGCCAAAGCCGTCCCGCGGGATGACATCGAACCGGACAAGCATGGCCCGGGCACGGACGGCCCGCTTCGCGACCAGGCAGATCGTCAGCGCAGCGACCCCACTGGAAAGCAAGAAACGCCGGCCGACAGCGGCGACGGGAGCTCGGGCACGCCGCAGCAGAAATCAGGAGGCTCCGAAAACTCCGACAACGACTCCGAATCAGGGCAATCGCAAGAAAATTCGAATACGCAGCAGCCACCCCAGACTCGAGACCAGGGCGAGGGCGACTCCGCGCGAGAACCGGAATCCGCACCGGATCCCTCTGACCAATCGACTCGCGCCAATGAATCCCAATCGCCACAGGCCACCGACAAGAATCCCGCCAGCGCGGAAGAGAACAACCAGACTCAGCCAGTCAAACCGCCGGACGAGCATCGTGGTGACCGCCCGCGCCAAATCTCAACTTCCGTCTTCAACGGAGCGCTCTATCTGCTCAAAGCACTTTACTGGCTATTGTTTATCGGCCTGGCCGCCTTCTTCGCGTGGCGTTACCGAGACCAACTCGTCTCCGCCTGGCACAGGTTTGTCAGGGACCTGCGGGCCTGGCTGGAACGCTTGCTGGGGCGTGGGTCATCGCCCGAGTCAAGCGAACAAACAGCGGCCATGGTGGCACCGCCGCCGATTCCATTTTCATCGTTTCGCAACCCGTTCCAAGCCGGCGGTCCCCAGCGTTCGCTGCCCGAGTTGATTCAATACAGCTTTGCGGCGTTGGAAGCTTGGGGGCGCGAACACGATTGCCCGCGAGGTCACGAGCAGACGCCCCACGAGTTCGCCGCGCAAATCGCCACTCGCGCAGACGGGCTGGATCGCGATGCCCGCGACCTCGCCACGCTCTACTGCCAATCCGCTTTTTCCAGCGACCCGCTCCCCGCGACCGCGGTTGAATACGTCCGCCGCTTCTGGACGCGCATTCTGGCTGCCTGACAACATAACGAACGGCTGGCTACGGCGTTTCCACTGCCGCCAGGCTGGACGTGGGCAGCCACGCCTGGCGGCCGTCGGCGAAGCGAATGTAGGACCAATCGCCGCTGCGTTCCTCGATGGTGACCTCCGTTCCACCCGGGACCGGTTGAGAAAAACGCGCGGCCGCGCGGATCGAATCGGCCGACCTGGCGACGACTTCGTCCGAAATCACCACGGCATTTTCGGACGTCGCCGCGAAGAGTTCCAGCACAAGCGAAATTCCGACGATCCCCCAGACCAGCAGCGGCAGCATCGCCAACAGCCGCACAACTGGCCGCTGCCAGCGAATGGCAATGGCCAGCAGCGTGCAGGCCAGGACAAAACAGACCGCGGCCAGGGCCGACTGTTCCGGCACCGACAGCGCTCGCCGCCATACGAACAACGCTTGCCAGATCCCGTCGTCCGCCGGCCGTGGCACCCAGTCGGGCCACTGCAACCGGGTGGCGGCCAGATTCTGCCGCGCCACACGATGGTTGGGGTCGCAGGCCAAGGCGCGTCGGTAGGCCAAAACGGCGTCGCCCAGCTTGCCGGCCTGCAACGACGCGTTTCCCCAATTCACCAGCAACGTCGGATTCGCATCCGGCGATTCGCGGACGACCTTGGCGAACAGCAGTGCCGCGCGTTCGAATCCGGCCAATCGTTCAGCGCGATTCGGGCTTTCGAGTGCGTCGCGATACTCGGCAATCGCTGTTTCCACCTCGGATACGGTATCCGCCAAGACCGCACGGCTTTCCGGCGCCGCAAGAACGCACGGCATCAGAATCGCCGCAACGCGAGCGATCCCCGCGGATCGAACAGCAAATCGCGTTGGCGCATTCACGAGCCGGCTACCTCACTCAGAATCTTCTCCGCGCGACGCGTCATGTCATCGATGCGTTGGCTGCCGTTCTCCTGCGGTGCGTAGATCAGCGTTTCGCAGTCGGCCAGCAGGTGGTCGATTTCGTTTCGCGGAACGTCCGGTTTGTGCACGATCAGCTCGCGCAAGGCGGCGGCAATTTCCGTGGCAGCTTCTTTCCCCGTTAGAGTTGCCGCGCGCTGCAGCCGTTCGTGCAGCCGCTTGATCGCCTTCCGTCGGCGTACCTCCGCCGGGTCCTCCGCAAGACGACGCCGATCGAGTACCGCCAGCATGACAATTGCCAGTCCGATCACGTAGATGGCAAGATGCAAACGGAAGTCGGCGAACCGGCCGCGCGACGGTGCCAGCAGTCGAGCGGGACGCGTTTCGATCGCCAGGTCCGCAGTAGTCAGCGCCGCGACAGTTCTGTTGTCTTCCGCTGGGGCGGCGGACGCGTCTGCGTCGGCTTCAGCTGCCAACGGACTACCCACCACGTCACTGGCCGTCACCGTCCGCCCCTCTTTAACGCTTAGCGCAATCGGCTTGGACGTTGCGGTTTCGTACGCAGCCGCCACAGGATTAAACCACGAATAGGCCAGTTCGGGAATCTGTGTCACGGACGGGTCGGTGACGCGAACGCTGACTTCAAACACCTTTTGACCGTCCATGGTAATGCCCGCCGGTTGTTCATCCGGCAAGCGGAACCGGTCCGGAGAGAGTCCGCTATCCGACAACAGCGGCAGGCTGGCCGTATCGAGGTTCCCGGACCCGCGCAGCGTTATTTTCAGCCCAATCGGATCGCCGACGCGCACTACGGTCCGATCCGCCGCCGCGTCCAGCGTGAAACCGGTGCCCACCGCCCCCGCGAAACTCGCCGGCTTCCCCGCGGACGGCAATGGTTTGACTTTCAATGACAGCGGTTCGCCTACGGCGCGCAACGGTTCGATGCGAGCCGGCTCGCGACCGAAAAACGAATTCCGCCACTGCGTCACCTTCCGCGCGGTCGTGACCGGCGCGGGGAATTCGTAGTTGCCCGGGCGGTCCGCAACCAGCGTCCGCGTGGTTGTCAGCTGCACGATCGTCCGTCCGTTTTCGATCTTTTTCTCGCCGCGATACGTGAGACGCACCTCTTCGGTCGTCGACGATACCAGCAACCCCTGGTTTGAATTCGAGACGGGATCGTTCAGGAATTCGAACTGATCAAACAGCTCCGAATGAATGCGTACGTTACTGATGTCCGAGACATCGCCGGCGTAACTCCACTGGATCGTAACGGGCACTCGCTGTCCCGGGTAGATTTCCGATGCCTCCAACTGAATCGCAATGTCCATGTTTGGATCGTTTTCGATCTCTTCGACCTTCAACGTGACGGCCTGCGATACGGCTTTCTTGCTCCCTTGCCGGGCCGTGAAAGGTCCGATGGTGTACTCGCCCGCCTTATTGGCGATGGCGACGAAGACGAAGTTGAATTCCACTTGGATCCGTTGCGTGATCCTGCCGTTCAGGTTCTGCGTGAAACTCGAGACACTCGGATTGACGGCCCTCAGCTTCACCTGGATTCCAGGCGTGGCCTGCTCGAACGTACACGACGGCTCCGGCTCTTCGTCAAAGCCGTTCACAATGACTTGCACGGCGATCGGCTCCCCCGCGTACAGCGATCCTCGCGGAACGCGAATCTCCATGCGCTGCGCAAGCAGTTCCGTTCCCACGCTCAACCCAAGCAGCGTGACCAATAAGCGTAGCACCGTCTGACTTTTTCCCTTGACCGCGAAGTCCATCGTCACCAATCCTTTGCCACGGGTTCGCCGGAGTCTGGTTGCCGCTGTCCCTTTTCGCGCCGCCTCCGCGCTTCCTGGTCCCGCACCGCCTGCAAGAGCCGCGCCGGATCGGCGTTTGCCTGCTGTTGCTTCTCTTGCTGCTGAGCCCCCTGCTGTTGCTGATCGGGCGATGGCTGCTCACCGCCTCGCTGTTGCTGGGGCGAGTCGGGTGGAGATAGTTTGGCGAGTGCTTCCAGCAGTTTCTCGAGCGCCTGATCCTGCGATTCTCGGGCGGAACCGGGGTCCAAACCGGGGCCCTGCAACTGCGTCGCCGCCTCCTTCATGAGCGTGCTCCCGGCGGCGACCAAGACACCTGCTTCGGCCAACTGGCGACGCGATTCTTCCAATTGCTGCTGCTGCTCGTCCGTCATCGTCGGACCACTGGCCGCATCCACCGGCTGTTGCGCTTGCTGCTCAAAGGCCTCGGCCAGTTCACTTGTGTTGGCCTGCAGCGCGGACTGCCGTGTCGCCAGCGGCGACAGCTCCTGCGCCACGTTGTCGGGACTGGTAAGACCAATCAACTCTTCCGTAATATCATTCAGCTGTGATTGCCGCTGCGCTGTATCGCGCAAGTGTTCGATAAGCGTGAAGTACAATCGCCGCAGTTGCTGGAGCGCCTCGACCGCGGCCCCCACTTCCTCCCGTGCCGGCTGGAGCCCGGACCCGCTGGCGTCCGCAGTCGGTTCCGGATTGGCCAGCCGTTCTAACGCCTCGTGTGCGCGATCCATGCTTCCGTACGCCTGCGCCAACAATTGTTCGGCCAATTCAACCCGCTGCAATGCTTCATGGGACGGAGCGGCTTGCCCGGGCGCGGGGGGCCCGGCCGGTGTGTCCGTGGTCAGTTTTCGCTTTTCCGCGGTCAGCATCCTGGCCAGTCGTTTGCTGCGATCCAGGTTCTTTTGTTGCACGTCGACGGCAAACGCGGCGAGTGCAGGCAGGCGTCCCGCCGTCTCCTCGTCGACACTCAAGAGCGCCCGCTGGATGGAACTCTCGTCGTTGTAAATCTGTTCGATCAGACCGCGTACGTCCAGAAACCACTCCCTCGCTTCCTGCAACTTCTGAATGCCCGACAACTGCTCCCGCCGCGCGGCGTATACCGTGCCGTTTGCCAGCGACGCTTCTGCGCCCCGCAAGTCGTCCACCGCATATTCAACCAACGACGTTGCTTGACGCAGCTGATTCAGGAGTTCCGCTTGCGCGTCCGCGGCTGCATCTTGTTCCGGCGCCGCCGGACCGACCGGCGGCTTCTGCTGCTGGATTCCGGCATCCAGTTTCTCGTGCAGTTCGCTGGTGCGAGCTGTGAGATCGGCCTGCTCTTCGCGGCAATAGTCGCTGGTCAGCCAGGACGGCGCCGCGGGTTCCGTTTCGCCAACGGTCACGCGAGTGCCCTCGGCCAATGTCGCCGTCAGACGGGCGGTCTCCGTGGCATCGCCAATGAGCACGCCAAGTAGTTCGACAGGATCGCGCAGCTGGTCTCGGGCGCGTTTCAGGGCGGCCAGCGAACTGGCACTGCGGCGAAAACTTCGCTCCGCTTGCCCTCGACGCAACTGGGTGCGAGTTTGTCCCATCCGCTGCTGGGCCTCGTACAGGTGCAGCAGCATGGCCGACAGTTGCGTTTGGCGAAGCTGTTCCGCTGGAGTCGTATCGGCGGCGTTTTTCGAAGCGGTAGCGTCTACTTCCGCACGGGCCGACGACGCAAAGGCTTCGGCATCCGACAGCAGCAATCGCTGCTGAACGGCCAGCTGCCGGAATTGGGACCGAAATCGCTCCGCGGCATGAGGATCCTCGGCGTCCCGCAATTGCTCGACCAGCGGGCGGGTTTCCGCCGTCAAAGTTCGTTGTCGCTGAATCAGATCTTCTAGTCGCCGCGTCAGGTCACGCTCCTCCTTTTCCGCCAGCGCATCCGCCAGCTGCATGGCCCGCCGCAAGATGATTTCCAAGTTGTACCGCGCGTCTTGGGCATCCGGCCGCAAACGAATCGCTTCGCGAAACCAATCGGCCGCGGCGCGCAAATGCTCGAGCGCTTCGGCCGGCTGTTCCGCCAGCGCGGCATCGGCCCGCTGGATCTCGACCCAGCCCAGATGGTAAACCGCCCGGTAGCGCACTTCACCATCCGTACCCGCCTCGCGGCGCGCGCGCGTGAAGAGCGCTTCCGCTTCGTCTGGCGACGCGTCCAATCTGGCCAGAGCCTGGTTATAGACGTCTCGCGGATCGGCATCGTCGGGCAGTTCGCCCGACGCGGTCGCATCCTGCGCATAGAGCACGCTCGTACAACCGAACACAACCAGGATCGCCACCGCCGCCGACGGGGAAAGTTGCCAATCGACAACCGCGTGCCCCTCGCGGCCGCTGCCAACGACGACACCCAGGATCAACAGGACGAACGCGCAGAACACGGGGATTTGAAAGATCTCGTTGCGCACTTCACGTGTTTCCGCAGTGAGTTCGCCGCGTACGAGCGGGGCGATGTGGACGTTGTAGATGGATTCCAAGGCGAGCGCGGCATCGCCGGCAGGGATGTACACACCCTCGGTGGCCAGGGCAATGTCCCGCAGAATCTGGCCGTCCAATCGGCTGACGACCCGATTCCCACTGGCATCGCGCACCGGCTCGCGCGCACCGGTCCGCGGATTCGTCACATAGATTTCGCTGCCGGCTTCACTGCCGAAGCCGATACAAATGATCCGGATCCCGCGTTCGGCCGCGGCCTTCGCCGCCTCCAGTGGAAACGAATCATGATCTTCACCATCCGTAATCAGCAGCACGACGCGGGACACATCCGCTTGACCGCGAAAACCTTCGGTCGCTTTCCGCAACGGCTCTTCCAGCCGAGTTCCGCCCCGTCCCACGCTGTGGGGACCGGCGTCCGCGATGATGAACTGCAAAAATCCGAAGTCGGGAGTGAGCGGGCACAGGACCGTTGCCTTTCCAGCGAAGGCGATCAGCCCGACCTGGTCGCCATCCAAGTAACCCAGCAGGTCGACGAGTTCCGCTTTCGCCCGCTCCAGCCGATTGGGAGCGGTGTCTTCGGCCAGCATCGATTTACTGACATCCAGGCAGACCATGATTTGAGCGCCCACCTGCGGCGTTTCTCGATGAGACACCCCCCATTGCGGCCGCGCCAGCGCCAACGCCATGGCCGTACAGCTCAACAGCAGGCACGTCCAGGCTGTCCAGCGGCGCAGCGGAGACTGCCGCTCCACCAGCCGCGGCTGCATGACGGCCGACAGGAACGACGAAAGGTCCTTGCCGCCTCGCCGTTGCAGCCAGACCAGCAGCAACGCCAATCCAGCGACAAGCCAGATCAGATGAATCCACGAAAGCTGGGCCAGGCGAAAATCAGTCATGGCAAGCGGCGGAAAACGGTGCCCGTGCAGATCAGCGACCCGCTGAGCATCACGAAGGCACACAGGACGAAAGCGTGGTAGTGTTCAGTGTATTGCAGATAACGCAATTCCGTAACTTCAGTTCGTTCCAGCTGATCGATCTCGTCGTACACGGCGGCCAGTGATTGCAAGTCGGTAGCGCGAAAGTACTGCCCTCCCGTCTTTTCGGCAATCTGTTTCAGCGTTGCTTCATCGATCTCGACTTGCACGGGCCGCATCACCGTGCGGCCGAAGAAATCCTGCACGGGAAAGGGAGCCAGTCCGTTTGTGCCGGCACCGATGCAATAGACTTTCACATCCTGGGAACTTGCCAGCTCGGCAGCGCGGTCCGGACTGATATTGCCGCGATTATTGACGCCGTCGGTCAACAGAATCGCGATGCGCGACTTGGCCTTGTTCCGCCTCAATCGTTCGACGGCCAGCGCCAAACCGTCTCCGATCGCGGTGCCGTCTTCGCTTTCTTGCGTCACGATTTCCAGATCGTCGACGATGGTCGCCAGGTTCCCGTGGTCCAGCGTCAGGGGGCACAAGCTGTCGGCATAGTGGGCGAAGCCGATCAATCCAATCAGGTCGTCGGGCCGGCCGCCGCGTCCTTCTTCGCCAAGCACAAAGTGCCGGAACACACCCTTGACCGCCGTCAAGCGATCGACGCTCGCATCCCCCTGAATCATGTCGCGTGCGTTCATCGAACTACTGCGGTCCACTACCATCATGATCGCAATGCCCTCGCGACTCACTTTCGTTTCCGCATCGGGAGTGCGGGGACCAGCCAGGGCCACCGCCAGGCAAACCGCGGCGGCACTCAACATGATCGATGGAACATTGGACAGCCGTCCGCGCAGGCTTCGCGGCACGGATTGAAATACCTGCAAGGTCGAAAAGTTGACTCGATTTGGCGAACGAACCGCCAGGTAATAGACCACCGGCGCCAGCAAGGCCAACAGCAGCAACCACGGCTGGCGGAATTCCCAGTCAAGCATGAGCGGCCTCCCGGGCTTGCTGGTGCGGCCGCGGAGCATCCTGATCGTCGCGTGTTTCGTCCAGGAAACGCCGCGCGGCAGAGATAGATGCCTCGATATCGTCGTTCGACGGCTGCAGACCGGCGAACTTGACCAGGTCCGCCTGCCGCAGGAATGCGTTCAAGAGCCCCTGGTGCGCGCGAGAGAGGTCGGGCGAATCCGCGACGGACGCCAGGAATTCTTCCGTCGTCAGTTCCGGAGCGCGGATGTCAAAGCGGTCTTCCAAGTACTGCCGTACGATCCCGGAAAGCTTCACATAGAACAACCCGACCGCGTCGCCAGCGGGGAGCGGTTCGCCCATCAACCTGGCAAGTTTCTCGGCGGCCACTTCATAGGCACTCCGACGACGCACGACTTGATGCGTCTTCCACCAGACGAACGCCGCCACGGCGGCCGCGATGACCAGGAGAACCAGACCACTAGCCGACCAGGCAACGGCGGCCGGCAGTTCGTCGGGCAGCGGTTCCAGGCGGCCAGGCGGCGGCTTCAACTCTCCCGCGGCATTTTCGGGCACGACGGACTGGACCTCAAACTCAAGGCGTTCCGTCAGCAGCTCGTAGGCGTCTTGATCCTCGGGCGCTTCGCGCTGGCCCGGTCGCCGATCGACAAACTCGATCAAGATCGGCGGAATGACCTGCTGACCGGAAAGCGGCGATTCCAGCCGGTAGGTCTGCGTGGCAATCGTCTTGCCGTCCTCGCCAATCTCTTCTCGCGGAACGAAATCCAGGATGCGAAAACGTTCCAACGCCTCCCCAAACTCCGGCATCAGCAGTTCCACCCCTGCCTCCGCCTCGACCTTCAGCGTCAGTGTCAGTGTATCGCCGATGATCGGTTCCAACGGCTCGATGGCCACACTGGCGGTAACCGGACCTCGCTGCGTCGTGTGCTCGTCGGCTCCGATTGCGGCGAATGCGAATAGGATTACGAGTGCGGACATCGGTTTCATGATCACGAATCATTCAGCGACGGAACTGCGACACTGCCGTACGCTGGACCAGCCTGACGCGTTACTGTTCGCTCAAGGGAACGACTCGGACGTGCAACTCTCCGAGCTGTTTTGGATCCACCGCTCCCGGCGCTTCGGTCATCAGGTCGGTCGCCTTCTGCGTCTTGGGGAACGCGATGCAGTCGCGGATACTATCCAAACCGCCGAACAGCATGACAAAGCGGTCGATACCGAGCGCGATTCCCGCGTGCGGCGGAGCGCCGAACTGCAGGGCGTCGAGCAGGAAGCCGAAGCGGTCGCGCGCGGAAGCGGCGTCCATACCCAGTAGGCTGAATACTTTCTGCTGTACCTTATTATCGTGAATTCGGACGGTCCCGCCACCCGCTTCTGATCCGTTGATGACCAGGTCGTAGGCTTGCGCGCGGGCTTTCCCGGCATCGGAATCCAACAAGTCCAGATCCTGGGGCCGAGGTGCCGTGAAGGGATGATGCATGGCCACCCAGCGTTTTTCCTCGTCGTCGAATTCGAACATCGGAAACTCCACGACCCACGAGAAGTGCATCTGTTTGGGATCGTAGAGGTTGAGTTCCGCGCCCAATCGTTTGCGCAAGGCATAGAGCGACTTGCAGCTGACCTCCCAGGTATCCGCGATGAACAGCAACAAGTCACCCGGTTCCGCGCTGAGCCGCTCGGAGAATTTTGCGAGCAGGGCGTCGTCAAAGTTTTTCGAAATGGGAGACCACAGCTTGCCGTCGTCTTCCACACGGAACCACGCCAGGCCCTTCGCGCCAAAGTCCTGCTGCACGAACGCCGTCAGCAGATCAATATCCTTGCGGGAATACTTCTTGCCGGCTCCCTTACCGTTGATTCCGCGAACAAAGTTCCCGGCATCCGCGACGCCTCGAAAAACGCGAAACTCCGACTCCTTCGCCAAGTCGGTGCAGTCCACGATCTCCATCCCGAATCTCAAATCGGGGGCGTCGTGGCCAAATCGCGCCATGGCTTCGTCGTAGGTCATGCGAGGCAACGGCAACGGCACATCGATGTTCAGCAGGTCCTTGGCAAGTCGCGCGACCAGGCCGTCGATCATGGCCATGATATCGTTGCCGTCAACAAACGACATTTCCAGGTCCAGCTGAGTGAATTCCGGTTGACGATCCGCCCGCAAGTCCTCGTCCCGGAAACAACGAGCCACCTGCACATAGCGGTCGTAACCCGCAATCATCAGGATCTGCTTGTAGAGTTGCGGGGACTGCGGCAGCGCGTAGAAATTACTGTGATGAACGCGGCTGGGAACCAGATAATCGCGAGCTCCCTCGGGAGTACTGCGACCCAGGATGGGCGTTTCCACGTCGATGAAATCGTGCTCGTCGAAATAGTCCCGCATCCCTTTGACAATCTTGCTGCGCAGCACCAGGGTTTCCTGCATGCGACGGCGGCGGAGGTCGATGTACCGGTACTTCAACCGCAAGTCTTCGTTCGGCATCTCGTGCTGGCCGGGAGTGAACGGCGGCTGCGCGCTCTTGTTCAAGACCTCCAGCGCCGTACAACGGACCTCGATCTGGCCCGTGCTGAGTTTGGGGTTCTCCTGCCCCTCCGGCCGCCCGGCGACCTTGCCGATCATTTTCACGACATCTTCACTTCGCAGTCGCTTGGCGTCCTCGATCAGCGTTTCGTTGCTGTCGGGCGAGGCGACCACGACCTGCGTCAAGCCGTACCGGTCCCTGAGGTCGATAAACACGCCGCCCCCGTGGTCGCGATACGTGTCCACCCAGCCACACAGCGTGACTTCCTCCCCAATTTGCTACGCGCGCAATTGGCCGCAAGTATGTGTTCGGTACAAAGTTAGCTCCGGTATTGGTCTGTCGAAATGATCGCCTGGTCGAGGAAAGCCATGCATTCTAGACAGAGCGGCCCCGTGCGCATAGGTTCATCTGTATGGGAACACCTAAGATCGCAATTCGGCGAGAAATCGCGGCTCGCAGCAATCCGCGGATCACGACGCGCGAAGCAGGCCAGCCGGTCGCGTCGGCGCGGCACCTTGGCTGGCTCAAGCCGAGCCAATATACTGGGTTGGCTGAAGAACAAGCCGGCGGAACGCCCGGAAAGCGTAGAGCATTGAGGAATTGATTGATGACTGAGAAGAAAAGTAAGATCAAGAAGGTGGCCATTTTGTTCGCCGGTGGCCCAGCGCCTTCCGCCAATGCCGTCATTTCAACCGCCGCCGTCTCGTTCCTCCGCAATGGGGTGTCCGTAATCGGGATGAAACACGGCTATTCCGGCCTGGACGGCTACGATGCTGCGAAGCCGCTGGAGGAAGGGCAGGACTACATCGTCCTGGACCACAAGAGCCTCAAACGCACGCGGAATTCCCAAGGCATCCTTATCGGTACGGCGCGGACCAATCCGGGACGCAACGTGTCCCATCCCGACCACCTGAATGACGAAACACGCACGGACCCGCTCCGCAGAACCTACGAGGGTTTGTGTTCGCTGGATGTCGACGCCCTGATCTCGATCGGCGGCGACGACACACTCAAGACCGCCAACAAGTTCAAGATGTTCCAGGATCGCCTCCCCGCCGAGGCCAAACGCATTCCCGTCATTCACCTGCCGAAGACCATCGACAACGACTATTTCGGGATCGACTTCACTTTCGGTTTCTTCACGGCGGACGCGGGCCTGGCTACCGAGATCCGCAACCTGCGGTACGATGCCGAGGCCGGACGGGCGTACTTTATCGCGGAGTCGATGGGGCGCAGCGCGGGATGGCTGGCGTACGGAGCGGCCATTGCCGGGGAAGCGAGCCTGGTCTTGAGCGTGGAAGACATTACCGACGAATACCGGACCGAGGAACAGTACGAGCATGAAGGCGAAATGGTGACGCGTCCCGTCATGGTGATGGACAAGGTTCTGAAACGGATCGTCGATATCATGATCGCACGCGAAAATGAGGGAAAGAACTTCGGCGTGATCGTGGTCGCCGAGGGCCTGGCCGAATTCCTTCCACAGGATTACCTGGCCGGTATTCCTCGCGACGATCACGGACATATCGCCATCTCCCAAATCGACCTCGGCAAAATGCTGGCGAAGCGAGTGGCCGAGGCCTATCACAAACGGACCGGGCGGGAGCGCAAAACCACTGGCCTGCAACTGGGCTACGAAGCCCGCTGCGCGAAACCGCACGCCTTCGACGTCATGCTCGGCAGCCAACTCGGCGTCGGGGCGTACCGCGCCTTGGTTGAAAAGGGACTCAACGGCGTGATGGTCTCCATCAGCGGCCAGTTGGATCTGCATTTTGTTGACTTCGAGGAACTGGTCAACCAGGAAACCCTGGTCACCAAGGTGCGCTACATCGAAAAAGGCTGCGACTTCCATCGCCTGGCCCGCTTCCTCGAAACCTACGTCAATCTGGAAGAAATCCCGCACGACCATCACTAAGTACTACAGCGCAGGGTTGACGGTAGCGGGACTGGCTCCATCGTTGTGTTTGGTTCGTCCCGGAAAACCCGGTGGATCGATGGTGCCTGTCCCCCTTTCGCGGACCAGTATCACCCTGGGCCTGCGAAAAAAGGGGACAGGCACGGCGGACGCGACGTGATTGTCGAGCTGGTAACCGTTTGTATCACCGAGCCAGTCCCCTTTTGTCTGTCCATGCGCTGTAGCAGTAGTCTTTGTTTTAAAACTCGCGTTGTTGTCATGGGTGGCCGGGGTCGAGTGAAGCGAGCCCCCGGAATCCAAGGTTCTGTGGGGTCGCTTCGCTCCACCACAGCCACCCTTCTCCGGTTTTAAAACAGAACCTAGTGCGAGTCGCACGGGCGTGTAGCGTCTCCGGCGCTGTAGATCGCCGTGTCAATTGGGGAAAGAAGCTCTCCGCCTTGACGTAATCCTCTGTCTGGCAATATACTTGCGCGATTGAAAGCGTCCCGAAGGCCCAACGGTTCCCTTGCCACGCCTTCACAATTTTCAACATTTACGGATCAAGCACATGAAGGCGGAAAAACGTCACGAATTGCAAACGAACGTCGTCGCGGACTGGTTGGGGAAGAACGTTCAGGCCATTCAGCCTTACCTGAAGGGCCTGACGCTCGTCGTGGCCCTGGTCGCCGTGATTGCCGTCGCGTTGTGGTACAACGTGGGGCGCCGTAAAGCCGAATCCGGGGCCGCTTCGCAGGCTTACATCACCGCAGTGGCCTCGCGCGATCCCAAAGCCTTGGAGCAAGTTTCCGAAGACCACGCCGGCACGGCCGCCGGCCTGTGGGCCAAGGTCGCCGCCGCCGATATCGAATTGTCCAACGGTATCGACCTCATGTACACCAATCGCGAAGAAGCAAAAGAAACACTGTCCGACGCCGAAAAGCTTTATAACGCTGTCGAAGCTGGCGCGTCGGCATACCCGACGCTACGCAACCGCGCACGCTTCGGCCTGGCTCAAACTCACGAGTCGCTCGGCGAATTGGACAAGGCCAAGAAGTTCTACGCCCAGGTCAAAGGGCAGAATCATGATCCCACCCTGGCACGCGTGGCCGCCCGCAGTTACGACCGGCTGGCCGAACCGTCGTCGGAAGGCTGGTACGCCGAGTTTCTGAGCCACGAACCGAAACCAGTCGGCGACATCATTCCACCTCCCACCGGACCCGCAGCCAACCTGGAATAGCCCGAAAGCATCGACCGGCTGTCCGCCGTTCCCGATATCACACTTCCCCCCGCCGAAACCGATCCGGCTGACGAAAGCACGCCCGCAGCGGAAACGGCACTTCCTGAGGCAGGTAACACACCAGCCACAACCACCGATCCGCAAGAAACACCAGCCACGACATCGGATGACGCAGCGTCCAATGACGC
>CALBSZ010000688.1 GCA_937967665.1 uncultured Planctomycetaceae bacterium | reverse complement strand
GCTCTCCGATCCTCGCGTCGAGACTTTTGCCGCGTCATCCTTCTTTCAGCTTCGTCAATTCGGCGAAGCTGACACCGTAAACGTTCACGCCCGCGCCATGCCGCTTATAAACTTTCACGTTTTGCGCCGTGCCAACGGACTTAAGGTGTTTCATAATTTCAGCAAACTTCATTTCATTCCCCTTACCCGGATGCACGACCCGCACGCGGCGCGCGGGCAGCGTTCCACAATTCGGCCTATAACGACGACGACACCAACTGGTCGAATTCCTCTTCGGAAAGTACACGCACGCCCAGGCTCTCCGCCTTCGCCAGTTTGCTTCCCGCCTTTTCGCCGGCCACCAGAAAGTCAGTGCTCTTGGAGATGCTGGACGTGGGCCGGCCTCCCTGACTTTCGATGAGGCTGTGTATCTGATCGCGGGTGAACTTCTGCAGTTTCCCGGTAACGACGACGGTCTTCCCGGCGAGCGGTCCCGCGGAGGGCGCGGCAGCTCGCTCGCCAGCGGCCATGACGACTCCGCAGCTTCGCAAGTCTTCCACCGTTTTCTGGCCGTGTTCGCCGTGCAGGTAATTGTAGACACTTTCGGCAATGATGGGACCGATTTCGCGCGTCTCGCTCAACTGCTGCTGATCCGCGGCCTGCAAGGCGTCCATGGAGCCGAAAGCGTCTGCCAGCACGGTCGCCACGCGAGCGCCGACATGTCTGAGTGACAGTGCGTTCAGCAACCGGGCGAGCCCGCGCGACTTGCTCGCTTCGATTCCCGCCAACAGGTTTTCCATTGACTTGGGACCGAATCGCTCGAGTTGCAACAACTCCTCCTGCCGCTGCTTCAAGCGATAGAGGTCTCCGTAGCAACGGACCAACCCCGCACCGACGAGTTGTTCGACCAGTTTGTCTCCCAGCCCCTCGATATCCATGGCATTGCGGCTGGCGAAATAGCGAATGCGTTCTTTCAATTGCGCCCGGCAGCCCGGATTCGGGCAGCGGATATAAACCCCTCCAGCATCTTTGACAACTTCCGCATGGCACTCGGGACAGTGGGTCGGGAAGGGAAAACGAGGCAGGTCGACGCGGCGCTCATGTTTCTCGACGCGCACAATGTGTGGGATGATCTTGCCGGCCTTTTCGACGACCACGACGTCGCCCACACGGACGTCCTTGCGTTCAATCTCTTCCGCGTTGTGCAAGCTCGCGCGGCTGACCGTGGTGCCGGCCAACTGGACTGGTTCTAGTTCGGCAACGGGTGTGATCGCGCCGGTCTTGCCGACCTGCACACGGATCTGGTTCACGCGTGTCACGGCCTCGTAGCGTTCCCACTTGTAAGCGATCAACCAGCGCGGACTCTTGGACGTTGTCCCCAAGCGTTCGCGCTGATCGAACCGATTCACCTTGACCACGATTCCGTCGACTTCAAAATCGAGTTCAGGAATCCGTTCGATCAGCGAGTCGCAATGATCGACCACGGCGTCGAATGACGAAAAGCTCTGCACAAACGGCGTCGGCGGGATGTCAAGATCGGCGATCTCGGCCAGGAAATCGACGTGATTGGTCGCCCGCAAGCCGGTGCAATAGCCCAGGCCATGGCAGAAGAACCGCAAACGCCGTTGTGCCGCGACCCGCGGATCCAGCATTCGCAAGGTGCCCGCCGCCAAATTGCGGGAATTGGCGAACGGCGGCCCCCCCTTCTTCACCTGCTGCTGGTTGATTCCAGCCAGATCAGAATTCGTGATGTAGACTTCGCCGCGCACTTCGAGCACCGCGGGCGGCGAGCCGCCGCGCAGCCGTAGAGGAACATCGACCATGGTCCTGGCGTTGTGCGTGATTTCGTCGCCGGCGACCCCGTTTCCGCGGGTCACCGCTTGAACCAGCAAGCCGTCTTCGTAAATCAGGGACGCGGCCGCGCCGTCAATCTTCAACTCAACCACCCACTCGATTTGTTCGTCGGGCAGCAGCTTCGCCGTTCGCACGGCAAAGTCGCGCAACTCTTGCTCGCTGTACGTATTCTCGATCGATAGCATCTTCACCCGATGCTCGACCGTCCTCAGATGCGCGACAGGCTGTTCGCCTACCCTTTGTGTCGGACTGTCCGGCGTCACCAACTCCGGATGCTCGCGTTCCAGCGCCTTCAACTGGTCCATGAGCTTGTCGTATTGCAGGTCCGTGATCTCGGGCGCGGCTTCCACGTAGTACTTGCGGTCGTGGTAGCGAATGACCTGCCGCAATTCGTCGATTTCACGCTGAACACTAGTCATGGCGGTGAGGCTGCAGGTCCGAGATCCTGGTTTCGGCTGCCGCGGCGCGGCGCATCCAGTAACCGTCCGTGCAAATCGCGGCAACCGTGCAAACAGCCAGCGCGCCGAGTTCAATCATCAGCGCGCGAAAGCCATACTTGTCGACGAACTCGATAAAGGCGGCATCCTGCCCGGCTCGATCGGCGAAGGGATCCAATTGCTTCACTGTCATCACGCCGAAGGCGCAGGCTGTCAAAGCGAACACGATGCCGACGAGCATCAACACAATATAGAAGGGGTTTTTCAGCTTTCGCGTATCCGCCATTTCCGTTCCTCAATCGATCGACGGATTATAACACAGTTGCGCGTTGCGGGTGAGTGGCCAGGAGCCCGCCGCGGGTCCTTTGGGGCTGCGGAACAGTCGCGGCGATTCAGTCCACGAGCTGCAATTCAATATCGTCGGCGCCCGGAGCCGCAATTTCAACGACAAGTCCGCTGGTATCGACGTGCGCGTACCTTTCGGGAATCAGCGAATCCCCCGGAGCCGCTTCGCGATTGGCGTCCGGCGCTGTGGCGTCCGTGCGTTGTGAAGCGAAACACCGGACACTGACACGATGTTTTCCGGGAAGCGCCCCATCGCCCGGCTCGAACGCGGACAGCGAAAACGTACCATCCGCCTGAATGACGCCCGTCGCCACGGGCCCGGCGTTCGGTTGGAACATCACGCTGCCAAATGTCAGCGGCACGCCATTGAACACAACGCGCCCCGAGACCGGGACCGTTTTCGGATTACGGTCACAACCCAAAAGATATGGACTCAGCGGTATCAGGACGATCGGCAGCAAGTACCCAAACTTCACCATTCATCTCCAGCCGTTCAGTGGTCCAGTGAAAATTCACCGCAGGTCGGGCGAGCCCACGCGGGGCCGTCCACACGCGTTAACCGGGAGGCCATTTCAACGGTCGACCGCCCAACAGGTGAAAGTGCAGGTGAGGCACTTCCTGACCGCCGTCGCGGCCGCAGTTGACAACCACGCGGTAACCGTTCTCCAAGCCCAGTTTCCTGGCCAGGTCGCGGATGACGACGTACAGGTGGCCTATCAACGCCCCGTCATCGTCTTCGAGTTCGTCGACGGATGCAACCGGTTTCTTCGGAATCACGAGCACGTGGGTCGGGGCCTGCGGCTTGATGTCGTGGAATGCCAGGCAGATGTCGTCTTCATAGACGATGTCCGCTGGAATTTCGCGATCGATGATCTTCTGGAAAATGGTCACGATAGATCTCCCGGAATGGCATGGAGCGGAATGGATTTTGACGGCGTCACAATGAAGTTCATCGGCTTTCCCCTTCGAAAACGTCGACCTGGTCCAGCGGGATGGCTTCGTCCCGCAGCAATGCCGGGATGTTCTTGCGAACCGCATAGGCCACGGTGCGGCTCTCGTTGACTAACACCGCTTCGACAACGGTCTCCACCAGGGCACCGACCTGATTCCGAACACGCTGCGCCGCAATCCCCTGGTTCAAGGAAGCCAACAAAGCCTCGTCAGCCACGGCCAGGCATTCTCCCGTGAAAAGGCATCGAAGAATATCGATCGGTAGCGGGGGCATCCGTTGGTGGTATCCAGGACAATGATGAACTCCAGGTCAGAAAGTGTAACGCCAAATCGCGTCCTTTTGTATCCATTACCTCTGGACCATCCCCGTTTGCTTGAAGTCGCTGGCCGCTTTCTGCCGATCAAACCAACAGTTGTCGCCTTGACGATTGATGGAGCAATCAAGCATGCGATCTCGCGCCTTCCCGTTTTTCTCTCTCCTTGGCATCGGCCTGCTAGCAAGCCTGCTGCCGGCGCAGGAGGTGCGCTACGAGACGGACGCGCAGGGAAACCGCTATGCCGTTACCCGGCGGATTGTTCGGCAGCCGTATACCGACGTGCAAATGCGCGAGGAGCAACAAACGGTTTACGCGGAGCAGTACTCGACAGAGATCCTGGAATCGCAGCAGGTGGTCTACACTCCGGTGACGGAGTATGCCTGGGAACCGCGCGTTCACAACTGGTGGAATCCACTCGCGCCCGCCTACGTCGCGTACCACTTGCGTCCACATACGCGGTGGGAAGCACGGGTCCAGACTACCCAAACTCCCATAGTCCGCCGCGAACTCGTGCCGGAGCAACGGACCGTGAAGAGACCGGTCCGGGAACTCGGGTTTGTCGAAAAAGAGGTTGAGCAGCGGATCGCGATCGACGACGTGCTGACC
>CALBSZ010000687.1 GCA_937967665.1 uncultured Planctomycetaceae bacterium | reverse complement strand
GCTCCTACGGCACGCGGTGCCGCCCCTTCGCTACTCCGTCCCGTCCCGCGCCGCCACGCGAGCCCGCGGAATCGCCATCGGCCGATCCGGGTTTCTCGGCGCGCGTTACAACCCGATGCAGTTGACGGAAAGCAACGTGCCGCCCAACCTCGACCGCCTGGAATCGGTCAGCGAACTGGACCACCGGGAACGCGCGGACTTGCAGACGCTGTTGAACCGGCGCTTCGCCGCGGGGCGTCAGTCCGCCGCGCTGGCCAGCCATCAGGAGGCCTATGCACGCGTCCGGGGGCTCATGTCCAGCCAGCAGTTGTTCGACATTTCACAGGAGCCGCAAAGCGTTCGCGACCGCTATGGCAAGACGCTGTTTGCCGAGCAGGTACTCGCTGCCCGGCGCCTGGTGGAAGCCGGCACGCCGTTCGTAAAGGTGTCGCGCGCCTGGTGGGACAGTCACGGTCAGAATTTCGAAACGCATCTGGAACTCGTAACCGAACTGGACCACGTCATGTCGACCCTGCTGGACGACCTGGAAGAACGTGGTCTGCTGGAAGACACGCTGGTGATCACGCTGGGCGAATTCGGCCGTACTCCGAATATCAATGCCAGCCTCGGCCGCGACCACTTCGCTCGAGCCTGGAGCGCCTCGTTATCGGGCTGCGGGATTCAGGGCGGGGCCGTCTACGGCAAGACCGACGACGACGGCCAAACGGTCGCCGACGGTGAAATCGGCGCGGCAGAGTTGTTCGCCACGATATTTCAAGCAGTCGGTATCGACCCGCAGAAGGAATACCACATTGGTGCCAGGCCGGTGCCGTTGACCGACCCCGGCACGCGTCCGGTTACTGAAGTACTGGCCTAGGTTTGATACCGCAAGCCGCCTTGAAGTCGGACGGGGTTATTACCTGAGTATTGATTTCCTGCGTGCCTGACAGCTCTCAATGAAACGAGCCGAATGGGAAAGATTATGGATATTGACAAACTGAAACTGACGCGAGAAATCAAACGCAGCGATGTGCTGCTCTGCGCCGCCCATCCCCCAGGGACGAATCAACTGTTTGTCGGCAGTTCGGACGCCCACGTCTACGCAATGGATGCCAGCGCCGAAAAGCCGGAACCGGTTTCTCTAGAAGGACATTCCAGCTACGTCACCGGACTCGCCCTGACCGGCACTGCACTGGTTTCCGGCAGCTACGACGGGAAGCTCGTTTGGTGGCACGCGGAAACGCACGAGCAGTTGCGCAGCGTGGACGCGCACCAACGATGGATTCGCGGTGTCGCCGCATCCCCCGACGGCCAGCGCGTCGTCAGCGTCGCCGACGACATGATTTGTCGAATTTGGGACGCCGGAAGCGGCAAGCTGCAGCGGGAACTCAAGGGCCATGAACCGGTGACTCCCAATCACTTCCCCTCCATGCTCTACGCCTGCGCCGTGTCGGCAGACAGCAAGCTGGTGGCCACGGGGGACCGAGTCGGCCATGTGGTGATCTGGAATATCGAATCGGGTGAATCGCTGGCAACTATAGAAGCGCCGGGTTTCTATACCTGGGATCCGCGAGCACGAATTCATTCCATCGGCGGCATTCGCTCGCTGGCTTTTTCGCCGGACGGAAGGCAGCTTGCGATCGGGGGCATGGGCCAGGTCGGCAATATCGATCACCTGGGTGGCAAGGCCCGCGTGGAAATCTACGATTGGCAATCCGGCGAACAGCAACACTTGTTTGAAAGCGACAAGTTCAAGGGTCTTGTCGAATCGCTGGCCTGGCGGCGCGACGGCGCGTGGTTGCTAGCGGCGGGGGGCGATAATGGCGGGTTCCTGATCTTCCTGGACCCGCAATCGGGCAAGGCACTGCGCGAAGAAAAGGCTCCGGCGCATGTGCATCACGTGGAACTCGATGAAAACCAGGCTCAAATCTACGCCGCCGCGCACGGCCGCGTGGTGCTGTGGCAATTGAGCTGATTCGATTCGCTCTGGGCTTGGTTCTGCCACCGATTCCGTGTTGTTTTGCGAATCGGGTTCTTGTATAAGTCTCCCCGCGTCATTGCCCTTGGAGGCAGTGCTCGCAACGTTTCCGTCTCCTTTGCGGCGCCGTCCGACCATGCGAATCCTTGCTCTTCCACTGCTACTGTTGGCCATCACCAGCAAACTACCTGCGCAAATCGCAGCGCCGGAACTGCGGATGCTTCCGCCGCTGCCGCCGTCGAACGAATACCAGAACATGCTGCCGCCGACATTCGAATCCTACGATACGTCGCCGCCCTGGTATGACTTGGGACGCTGGACGCCGGCCGCCTGGACTACGGACTGCTGCTGGGAATCGACCTTTGAAGTCGGCGTCAATGGGGCCGAGGGAAACGCGCAAAGCTTTACGATGCGAACAGGCGGCAGTGTGAAGCGCACGTCGGACTGGAACACACTGAAAATGGACGCGCGGTACGCCAAAAGCGCGGCGGGCGATACGGAACAACAACACAACGCCCTGATGAACATCAACTCCGACTGGGACCTGGGCGATTCGCCTTTTAAGGCCTTTGGCAAATACGCCCTGGAATATGACGAGTTCAAAGCGTTTGACCTGCGCTGGGTGGTCAACGCCGGTTTCGCTTACGACGTGATCAAGGGTGACGACTGTAATCTGACCGGGCGATTCGGTGCCGGTATTTCGCGCGAGATCGGCGGACCGGATGATCGCTACGTCCCGGAAGCGTTGTTTGGGATGGACTACGAAAAGCAAATCACCAAACGCCAGAAACTGCGAATCAAGGTGGACTACTTTCCCGAATGGGGAGATTTTGTCAACTACCGCATGGTTACCGACGCCGGCTGGGAACTGGCGTTTGACGACGAATCCCACTTCAGCCTGAAACTGGGCCTCATCGACCGCTACGACAGCACGCCCAACGGCCGAAAGGCCAACGACATCGACTACAGCGTCTTGTTGCTCTGGAAAATGTAGCGATCTGCCAATCTTCGCGTGCCCACACTCGCTCTTCTGGAGTTGGCGCCACTGGCTATTACATGTCACCGCTCCGCGGCTAAGAAGCAATTTTAAAAACACGCAAGCGAATCGGGTGCTGACATCTGAACACACTTGCTCGCGCTGCGTGCTTGTATTTTCGCGGATTGCCGCAAATTTGGCGCTGTCCAAATTACGAATCGTCGCGGCCGAAGAACATCATGTGCTGCCAGGGGAGCTTGTCAAATTCCTTGACCAGCTTGTATCCATTCGGCGGCACTTCTTTCATGATCTGCGCTTTGCTCATCTTGTGAAGCGGCTTGATCGGCACGTTGGGATCTTCGGCGCGGAATTCCACCAAGACAATAACTCCGTCGGGAGAAAGCGATTTCCGCATCGCGGCAAGCATATGTTCCGGGTGCGAGAACTCGTGATAGACATCGACCAGCAGGATCAAGTCGACTTCGCCGGCCGGCAGCCGCGGGTCGTGGATCTTTCCTAAGACCGGCACGATGTTCGAAATCTCCGCTTCCTTCGCCCGCTCCTGCAACAGTTCCAGCATCTCTTTTTGAATGTCCACGGCCAACACCTTGCCCCGCGGGCCGACCATCTTGGCCATTTCCAACGTGTAGAATCCATTCCCGCAGCCCATGTCGCACACAGTCATTCCGGGCTTGATGCCGAGGTTGGTGAGCATCAGCGAGCAGCGTTCTTCTTTTTCGCGGCTGGCGCGAATCAACCAGGGCGCCCCGAGGTAGCTCATCGTCTGCGCGATACGGCGGCCCTTATACTCTCGTAACGGAGGCGGTGCTTGTTCCGCATCTTCCTGGCCAAGAACCTGCAAGCCTCCGGAAACGATCAATAGCATTGCCAGCACGACAGACTTCATATCAATACCTCGGGTTAGATTCGCCAAGCCCTTCGATTATAACGCGAATCGCTTGCGGCGATCGGCGATTCGGGCGATTTACGGTGGGATTCGGAAATTTTTCGCCGCGGGAACGCCGCTACGTGGAATTTCGCCGCAATCAGGCGCGCGTCAGTTCGCGGAAGCGGGCATTGAGTTCACGCGTCATGGGGCCGGGCTCCCCAGAACCGATGATGCGTTTATCCACTTTAACCACCGGCACGACCTCGGCGGCACTCCCCGTCAGGAAGCACTCGTGCGCAATGTAGACGTCGTGCTTGGTAAGTGGGACCTCCCGCACCGTGATCCCGGCGTTCCTGGCCAGATCGATCACGACCCCGCGCGTGATGCCTTCCAGGATTCCGGATTCGACCGAAGGAGTCGACAGAACGCCGTCCCGCACCAGGAAGATGTTGTCCCCGGTGCATTCAGCGATTTCGCCTTTGTGGTTCAACATCAGGGCCTCGACACAACCTGCCTGCAACCCTTCGAGCTTGGCCATGATGTTGTTCAGGTAGTTGAGCGACTTGATGCGCGGACTGAGCGCGGCGGGATGATTGCGCAAGGTGCTGACAGTGACGATCTCCAGTCCGTTGTCATAGAACTCTTGCGGGTACAACGTAATCCTGTCGGCAATCACAATGACCTGCGGGTCGCTTGTCCGGTTCGGATCGAGTCCCAGCGATCCGGCTCCCCGCGTGACGACCAGGCGAATATAGCCGTCTTCGATACCGTTGACTTTCAGCATTTCGTGGCAGGCCGCGCCGACCTCGTCCTTCGACATGGGGATCTCCAGCCAGATCGCCTTGGCTGAATCCCAGAGTCGGTCCAGATGTTCGCGCAGTTTGAAGACCTTGCCGCCGTAGCTGCGCATGCCCTCGAAGACCCCGTCGCCGTAAAGCAAGCCGTGATCGTAGACGCTGATTTTGGCGTCTTCCTTGTCGTACTGTTTGCCGTTGATAAAAACTTTAAGGGACATGCGGGCACTCGGATTTCAGGGAGGCGTCCAAAGTCGCGGGACACGGTGGGAGCCAGGGGACGCCCCCCGGAAGCCGCGCGACGGCTAACGCAACCGCTTATTGTACCAAACCTTCGACCAGCCGTACGGTACAATCCGCCTCGCTGGCCAGCGTGTTGTCGTGCGTCACCATGACTATAGTCAGGTTCTGTTCCGAGTTCAACGTGCGGAGCAGTTCGATGATCTCGCGGCCGGTCTGCTCGTCCAGGTTTCCCGTCGGTTCGTCCGCCAACAGAAGAAGGGGATTTGAAATGAGTGCCCGCGCGATCGCGGTACGCTGCATTTCACCGCCGGACAGTTCGCGCGGTTTATGGTTCAGGCGATGCGAAAGTCCCACCAGTTCCAGTAGATATTGAGCGCGTTCGACATGCTTGCGTTTGTTGCGCCAGTAGCTCCAGACGCCATCCGTAATCATCGCGGGCGATAACACGTTCTCCAAGGTCGTCAGTTCCGGCAGCAGATGATAGAACTGGAAGATCATCCCGAAATAGCGATTACGCAGGACATCGCGGGCGGCGGAGGGGAGGTTGTCGATGCGATTTCCCTCGAAAAAAATCTCTCCTTCGTCCGGTTTGTCCAGTGTGCCGAGCAAATGCAACAGGGTGCTCTTGCCGCAGCCGCTCTGCCCCACCACCGCGGCAAATTGTCCTTCCCGGATCTCCAAATCGACACCCCGCAGTACCGGCACGGAGATGCTTCCTTTCCGGTAGCTCTTCACCAGCCCGGTCGATTTCAAGATCGCCGCTTCCGGCGCTCGGAACGAATTCGCTGCAGGATGCTGCGGCCGCGGGGCGAGCGTTGGGGATACCGGCGCGGTCGCCGCACCGGCGGCAAGTCCAAAGAAATTACTCATAGCGCAAAGCCTCCACCGGGTGTAGCCGAGCGGCACGGAGCGCGGGGAGCACGCTGGCCAGGACGGCGATCATCACGGCACCCAGGACGACACCGAGTACCGACATTGGTTCATTGATGGTTGGGATTTCCTGAAAATAATAGACCGTCGGATCGAAGACCTCGCGCCCCGTGATCGTTTCCAGTCCTCGAGCGATCTCGTTGATATAGGCCACGAACAGGAGTCCCAAGGCCATGCCCACACCGGACCCGACAATGCCCAGCGAAAATCCATAGCTCAAAAAGATGCTCATCACACCGCTGCTCGGCGCGCCCAGCGCTTTCAAGATGCCGATGTCGCGAGTTTTCTCGACGACGATCATGAAAAACGTGGCCAGGATGCCGAAGCCGGCGACAGCAATGATCAAGAATAGCAAGATGTTCAGCAGCGTCGTTTCCATCTGGACCGCCGCCAGCAGCGGACCCTGCAAGTCCCGCCAGGTTTGAATGCGATAGCCATAATCCTCGACGGGAAAACGCGCCTGCAGGCGGTCCCGCGCCTCGACCAGGTTCACGCCCGGTGCCAACTTGATCTGAATCGACGTGACACTCGGCACGCCGCTGAGCGGATCGATCATGCCGCGCATTTCCTGCATCTTGTCCAGCGGCACGAACGCGAAGCTCGAATCGTATTCGCTCATCCGGCTTTCATACAGGTCAACAATCGTAAAGTTATCACTGACAATCAATTCGTTCGTCCGCGCCTCGGACGGATCGACCGCTTTGGGGAAGGAAATCTTGACATCGTCCCCCGGGCGACAAAGGTAATAGTCCTGGACTTTCCCGTCGGGGTTCCGGTGCCGCAAACTGGCGATGGCGATACCGAGTACCACGCCGGTGTGCTGTTCCTTGGCAGGGTCGAAGACATTCGGCGCCCCGTTGGCGGCGGTCGGATCGGACGAAGCCGTGGCAAATGGGTCCTGCGGCAACGGGGCCGCCGATCCCTGCGCGGCCTGTTCCAACTGGCTGGCTTCGTGCAAACTGTTTTCCCACGCTGCCCGCTGCCGCCGGTACGTCCAACCCGCTTCGGGAAAATCATCGCGCCCCGGGGCATAGCCTTCTTCGCGCAGCAGGAACTGCAGGTGATCGCGGTTACTCGGGTGCAGCAGGTACTGGCCGAAATCGCTGACGTTGCCGTACGTCTGTTCATCGATCCCGATCAGGTTCACTTGCCGAGTGACCCATTGTCCCCGGACCTGAAAGTTCAGCATCGCCGGAACGTGCACGGTCGCGGTGATCCCTTCCAGATCGTCCCCCAAGACTTTGCGGATTTCGTGCACGTGCCAGTCGGGATCGGGAAAACCACCCATCCCATGACTTTCGAAAACCAGGTCGGAAAGAATGCCGTGCAAGCGATGATGCATCTCGGTCGTGAAACCGTTCATCACGGCATTCACCACAACCAACGTGGCCACGCCGAGCGTCACGCTGATGATCGACGCCAACGCGATATATCGCGTGCGGAGATACCGCCACGAAAGCAAAAACTTATACATAGCCAATCCTTTGGCAGTGATGAGTGGAGAATGATGAATGCAGAATAAACAATGCAGACTATGGATTGCCGGATCGGTTCGACTTCGCGGGATCGCTCTTGCGAGTTGAAGTCTTAATCGATGCTACGGTCATGGCCACGATTTCATGTGCTTCCGACATCAGGTCACGAATCCTCGCTTCTATAATGAAACCGCCCTCTACGAGCAATTCCATCCAGTATATTGTTTCATCTCCCTCTTCAACGACAATTCCGAGTTTCGCCCGAAACTCGGCCGGTGATCGTCCTCGGCACGCCGCGCGGTAATTCGCCCCTACGGACATCCCGGCACGCAACAACTGGTCCCCAATCCGTCGCGCAACGTGGGTGTCAGGCAGGCTCTCGACCAGCCGAATGACACGCAACGCGAACTGTTTTGTTCGCTCCTGAAGGTCCTGAGCCATCACTCATCACTCATCACTCATCACTCATCACTCATCACTCATCACTCATCAC
>CALBSZ010000686.1 GCA_937967665.1 uncultured Planctomycetaceae bacterium | reverse complement strand
GGGCACGCTTGCCCGTCACATCTTGTGCTGGCGTTTTCACGCTCGTACAAGATGCCGTATGAGCGACGGTCAGGAGTGCCCGTCCCACGTGAAAATTGAACGGTATTGCGTGTAATGGGCGGACGCCGGTGTGTTTGGCGAGCAAACTCGCCGAGTTTGCGGCGATCCGCGAAAATACAATCACGCAGCGCGAGCAAGTCTTTCCGGTCGTAAGTTACGCACTGGCTTGTGCTTCGAGTTTGTATGGCGACGGAACGTATCGCTGTCGGATTAGGACTCTTCGCCCGCGAAATAGCGGGCGGTGCCTTGCGAGGCGATGGCCTGGCCGATGCGGTTGAGCGCCAGCGCGTAGGCGGCGGTGCGCATGTCGGTGTGCTTGAGTTCCATGAGGTCGTAGACGGCGCTGAACTCGCGGGACATGATTTCATGCAGGCGCGTCTGGACTTTCTCGAGTTCCCAGTAGTAGCCAGCCTTGTTCTGCACCCATTCAAAATAGCTGACCGTGACACCGCCCGCATTAGCCAGGATGTCCGGGACAACCAGCATTCCTTTGTCGTTCAACACACTGTCAGCATCACCAGTAATCGGCCCGTTGGCGACTTCGACGATCACGGGAGCTTGAATGCGATCAGCGTTTTCACTGGTGATCTGATTTTCCAACGCCGCGGGAATCAACACGTCCACATCCAACTCCAGCAACTGCGCGTTGGTCAAAGTGTCGCAATCCACCGCCGCGCAGACGGAGCCTTCGCAGTACACGGCTTTGAGTTGTCTCGACTTGTTCTTGATATGCATCAGGCTGGGAACGTCGAAGCCATCCGCCTTAAAGATGCCGCCTCGCGAGTCACTGACCGCGACGATGCGGTAGCCATCGGCATGGAGCAATTGAGCTACATGCTGTCCGGCGTTGCCGAAACCTTGCACGGCGACACGAATTTCATCGGGCTTCCAGCCGCGTTTGCGTTCCAACTCCTTGATGCAGTAGTAGGCGCCGCGACCGGTTGCATCATCGCGCCCGAGGCTGCCACCCAAGGGAATGGGTTTTCCGGTAATCACGGCAGGCGTGCGTTGACGGTGGATCTTCGAGTACTCGTCCATCATCCAGCCCATGATCATGGCGTTGGTGTACACATCGGGGGCCGGTACATCCGTTTCCGGTCCAATGAAGTCCGCGACTTGCTGGACATAGCCGCGCGTGAGCCGTTCCAGTTCCATTCGCGAGAGTTCCTTGGGGTTCACGATCACGCCCCCCTTGCCCCCGCCATACGGAATGCCCACGACGGCGCATTTGAAAGTCATCCAGAACGCCAACGCCTTGACTTCCGAAAGATCGACGTCTGGATGGTAGCGGATGCCGCCTTTTGTCGGTCCGCGCGTATCGTCGTGCCGGACGCGGTAACCTTGAAACACACGCAGGGAGCCGTCGTCCATGCGGACGGGAACGGAAACGCTCAAGATCTGCTTGGGATGTTTCAGCCGCACCACGGCCTCTTCATCGATGTCGGCGAATTGAAACGCACGGTCCAGGCGTTGAATCGCATCCTCGAAAATGTTACTGCTGACGCTTGTCATTTGTCTTCACTCCCGTGATGAATTCCGGCGCTTGCGGTGAAATCGAACTTGCCGCATCGTTCTACAGTGTACCGCAGAACGAGCACGAAGTCTCATGCGAAGTAGACAGACACGCGTTCGCTGTTTGTCCGCACGAGAACTGTCAGGCGACATATTAGTACTACAGCACAGGGTTGACGGTACCAGGCGGATTTCGCGGCAGGACTGAGCCGCTTGGAGCAGTTTGAGCACGGAGGTGGATTGACGGTGACCGATGACGAACCAAACGCTGCAGGCCAATCGACTGCCAACGCGGCCGCTGACTGCCTGATGGCTTTCGCCTCGCTGTCCTGGGATGCGCCCGCGGCCGGGTTCCGCGTGAAACAAGTCTGCCATGGCGGCCAGCGTCTTCGCCTGATCGAGTTCAGTGAAGAGTTCGTTGAGACTGACTGGTAGCGGCGGCTCCGCGGCAGATGAGCCGCGGAGGCATATGCGGCCGAAATCGCTGCGAGCACGAGCGGCCGACGTTGTGTTTGGCGGGAAGTCATTTGGTTTCTACTGACGCCGAAGTTCCTGCAGACGCGTGACAACGGGTTACTATCGAGGCAGGGGATCTCGCCAATGACACGGAAGTGCGTTCCGCCTGCCATGACCACGAATACATGCTCGACGCGCGCGAAAGTGTTTGTGGGCGAGCCGGCTTTGTCCTGGAAGGCACTTTGTCACTCGCAGAGGCGGACGATATCAATTATCATGATCGTTGATCGAGTCAACCAGCAGCGATCCCGATTCTGAAAGAAGTTGCGCACCATGCAGACTGGCATTCGAAGACGAAGTTTTCTGAAAGCGGCTGGCGTGGCGCTGACGCTGCCGGCACTGGAGAGTCTTGGTGCGGCAAAGGATCTCGAAAATGCCCACCAAGTGAAGCGGCTGTTTTTGATGGCCGACGGATACGGCTTTCATACTCCGAGTTTCTATCCCGAGAAGTCTGGCGAGAATTACCCCACCAACAGCATCATCGAACCGCTCGAGCCCCTGCGCGCGGAAGTGTCGTTGCTGGGCGGGCTCGGCCATCTGCACGGGCATGGTAACGCTGGTTTCGTGGCCGCGGGGCCACCGAGTTCGAATCGTTTCGGTGATTCGATTGACCAGCGTGTGGCCCGCGACCTTTCGCGCCATACACCGCTCGATTCGTTGCGGCTCACGACGCGATTGAAATCAACCGGCATCTCGTATCGCGACGGCGTGCAGGTCTCCATGCTGTCGAAACCGGACCAGATCTTCGATGTGCTGTTCACCAAAGGGAACGTCGCGGCACGCGACCTCGCACTAAAGCAGAAAGCCAGCGTGCTGGACCTCGTTCGTAGCGAGGCGAAATCCCTGGAACAAGAGGTGTCCGCGGGCGACCGCCGCCGGCTCGACGACTACTTCAACTCGATCCGCGAGACAGAGCTGATGGTCGAAAAGGAAACGCGTTTTTTGCACGAGCCCGCCGTGAATCCCGGTGTTGCCAAGGAAGAGTTTCCACCCGTTGCGGTTACGTTCGACAACGACGACGTCTACTTTCCCTACCTCCGCGGACTGCTGCGATTCGTGGAACTCGCGTTCCGATTCGACTTGACGCGGGTGGCCTGTCTGTGGGAGCCGGGACGACACCATGGCACGACGCACCAGGGCAGCAGCGTCGCCCAGCGATATTTGACCGCCGTCAATACCCGCACGGTCGAAGCCATTGCTTCCATGCTTTCGGAAATGAAGAACACGCAGATGCCCGGCGGCGGAAACCTGTTGGACGAGACGTTATTCGTGTGGACTTCCTCACTGGGCAGCGCCGATTCGCACAAAGGCGACAACGTACCGGCAATTCTTGCCGGAGGACGACTTAAGCATCATGGTCGCTACACGCAGTTCGCGCAGCAGCAAAGCTTGAGCAAGTTGTACCTGACGATTCTCGAGCAGATGGGGATCGAAGCAGCGGCGTTCGGCGACACGGACCAAACGCTCACGATGGAGACTGCGAAGCTCAGGAGCAAGAGGCTATAGTTTTACGCGAGGCTTTGTCTCAAAACTCGTACAAGGACGCAGCGCGAGCAAGTGAATTCGCGTGAATTCCCGCACACTCGCGTGCACGTCGTGCTTGTAATCGCCTCGTTTCGGTGTTTTGGGACAAAGACTACTACTACAGCGCAGGGTTGACGGTAGCGAAAAGGGGACTGGCTCCATCGTTGTGTTTGGTTCGTCCCGGAAAACCCGGTGGATCGATGGTGCCAGTCCCCTTTTCTCGCGATCCTGCGCTGTAGTACTACTTCGTGAGGGTCAAACAGCATTCAGATTAGCAGGTACAATGGCACGCTACACGACAACGACCGCTTCGCTCTTTCTTGCTCTGACAACATCGGCATCTGTCGTTGCCGCGGAGCCTTCCCTGGTCACGGAAACCTCGCTTCGGTTGCTCTTCAACGAGTACTGTATTTCGTGCCATAGTGACGCCAGGCACGAAGGCGAGTTGAACCTGGAAGCATTTGGCGAGCGCCGTTGGGGAGACCAAGGGCTGCTGAACGTGATCGCGCAAAGAATCGACGCCGGAGAGATGCCGCCGAAGGACGCCAAGCTCGCGTTGCCGGATGTGGATAGAACGAAACTGCTGAAGATCTTGTCGGGCCGCCTGGTTGAACTCGGCGAAGTAACCGCCCCTGGCACGTATCAGAAACTGACGGCCGCCGAATACAACCACACGCTGCTGGACCTGTTTGGCGAACCGCTGGACAACCCTCAAGATCTGCCGGTCGATGCTGAGGGCGAGATCAAGAAGATTGGCGAGCGGCAAGTCATCACCAGCTACGCGGTTGACAAATACTTCGAGATCTCGCGTCGCTATCTGGATCGCGTCATTTTGGTCGAGGCGTCGAAACCGCTCACCACACGCTATACCACCGCCGACACCCGTGACGTTTTCGGGACGAAGAGTTTTACTCCCGCCGCAGCCATGGCGGGCGATTGGGACAAGTATCATCGCAATCGCAGTTTCAACATCGACTTCAGGAATCCAGCGACCAGCTTCGCGCTGGAAGGCGAATACGAAATCAACTTCGATTGGCATTGCTTTTACCTGCCGCCGCAACTCGGCCTGAAGCGCGCCGACACCTTTGGCTACCACATCCTCGGTTCGAGAACGACTGAGCCAACGCCGCCATTGCTGCCGGAGTATGGCTACCACAGCCAGAAAGACGCGCGGCAAGATGTGACCAAATGGGTACAGGTCGATCTCGGCAAACCCACGCCGATCGAGCAAATCGTTTACGTCGGCTGCCACGACGAATGGGGCGGGATCGGCGCGGGATTCGGGTTTCCGGTCCGCTACAAGATCGAGGTGTCCGACGATCGCGAGTTCAACAAGGACGTGACCTTGGTCCTCGATCATACGAAGGCCGACATGCCGAACCCCGGTGTCGAGCCACAGATCGTGAAGGTCGGCAACGGCGGCGAGTCCGCGCCGCCGCGAGCCCGCTACGTTCGCTTTACGGCCACGAAACTGGCCCACCGCGTGAATGCTTTCATTTTTGCGCTGGCGGAATTGAAGGTTTTCACACCCACAGGTGAAAACGCGGCGGCAGGCGCGACAGTCACGGCGCTCGATTCGATCGAAGCGCCAGTTCGCTGGACCAAAATGAATCTGGTTGACGGCTACTTCGTCGGAGCGCCGGCCGCCTCCAGCGAGGCGGTAAAATGGGTGCAGGTCGATCTGGGCAGCACAACTGACGTCAGCAAGGTTGTGTTGCGGCCCTGCCATCAACCTTATCCAAGAATCGGCGCGGGCTACGGGTTTCCGGTGCGGTTCGCGATCGACGTTTCCGCCGACGGGCAGCAATGGGAACGCATCGCAAATCAGACGGAAGAAGATTTCCCAAACCCCGGAATGACCCCCTATCAAGTCGCAGACCGGGCGAGCAAGCAAGGTCGATACGTCCGCGTCTCGGTGATGAAACTGCCGGATGTCGGCGGTCAATACGCCTTCGCGCTGGCCGAACTCCAAGTGCTCGACGCCAAGGGCCGCAATCTGGCGCTGGGCAAGCAGGTGACCGCTTCGGATTCCAGAGAATCACGAAAGCTGTGGGCCGCGCAGAATCTGACCGATGGCAAGTTCGCCGAGTGGTATCCGGAACCTGACGACGGCATCCGCGTGAAAGCGAACGACGTCAACTACTGGAACGAATTCATCCACAAAGACAACAACCGCAAGACGTTTCAGCCGCCGGGCGCCTGGGAAGCTCTATTTCACTACGATCGCTTCGAACGGGCGGAGCCGCTCGTGACACCGGTTGTGTCGAGTGGCAGTGCCGCGCTGTCAGCTCTAAATGCCGTCGGCGAGAAGCGAGGAAGCCTGTTCCGACTGGATCAACCGCTACGTGTCAGGCTGGATTCAAGCGAGGAGTTTCTCCATTTCAACGGTCCAGGCAACGAGTTTAAAGGTTGGACGCATTACATTCGTTTCTCCGGAGATGAAGTCGAGAATCGCTTGCGCGAGATTGGTAAGGCGGACTTGCCCAAAGAGGAAAAGGAAATCGCCAAACGTGAGATGAGGAACACCATCCTTCGCGAATGGCGGCAATCCAAGGAGATGTGGCTGACCGTCACCGGCGCGACCTTTCGCGGCCCGTTACACAAGAAGGAACCGCCGACTCATGAATTGATCCTCGGCAACCTGCTGCGCGAGGACGGGATGCCGCAAGTACGGAAGACGATCGATCGTCTCGCTTCGCGGCTGTTTCGACGACCGGCGGATGGCGGGATCGTCAC
Source organism: uncultured Planctomycetaceae bacterium (assembly GCA_937967665.1). Taxonomy (GTDB): domain Bacteria; phylum Planctomycetota; class Planctomycetia; order Pirellulales; family Pirellulaceae; genus CALBSZ01. The sequence continues at coordinate 4,230 of CALBSZ010000686.1, read as the reverse complement.
GGAATACTACGACATCGCGGGAAAGGAATACGAGCGGAACGGCGGCAATGCCTATGGCGCGGTCAAGATGGCACTGAACGCCATGCTCTGCTCGCCCCGATTCCTGTTCAAGCACCAAGGCAGCGGCCCTGAGCTTGATGACTACATGATCGCGTCGCGTTTGTCCTATTTTCTCTGGGACAGCACTCCGGACGAAATGCTCCTGGATCTCGCTGCCAAGGGCCGGCTGAAAGATCCCCGTGTCCGCCGCGAGCAAGCCTTGAGATTGCTTGAAGACCGAGAGCGATCAGGGCGATTCGTAGACAGTTTCGTGCACCAATGGCTCGGCCTGGAAACCTTAAGCCAAATCGCTCCCAACAGCGCTTACATGAAACCGGAGACGTTCACGAAACTTCGGACAGACCTAACGGCCGAGCCAAAGGCGTTCTTTGACCACCTGCTGCGGAACAACCTCGGCGCGACCAATTTCATCCATTCGAACTTTGTGGTCTGGAACGACCCCTTGCTCAAACACTACCAGCACTCTCGCGCCAGGTTCCCCAAACCGGCGCGCGGCGAGGAGCCGATTCCGAACGAAATCTTCCGCCCGCTGCACTTGTCGGAGACCGACACGGAAGCCATGACTCGTGGCGGCCTGTTAACCATGGCGTCTGTCTTGTGCATGACCTCCGACGGAGAGAACCAACGCCCGGTCCTCCGTGGCGCTTGGATTGCGCGGCACTTGCTGGGCATGGAAATCGATCCGCCCGACACGGTCCCGGCAATCGAGGTGACGCTGGAAAACGTCTCGAAACCTCGCGAGATTCTCAAGCGACACAAAGAGGATCGCAGTTGCTACGTGTGTCATGTCAAGTTTGACCATCTCGGTCTTGCTCTGGAGAATTACGACCTGCTCGGCAAGTGGCGGTCGAACTACGTTTACCCGGCGTTGGACAGCGAAGGAAAGCGGTTCGAGCTTGTCGAAAAGGACGTGGTCGACTCCCGAGCGGAAACGCCGGATGGCGAGCCCATGCACGGCGTCGCGGGGCTGAAACAACACCTGCTGGCCAACAGAGACAAGGTGATGCGCAGTCTGGTCGAGAAACTGTTCAGCTATGCGATCGGCCGTGAAGTCCGCTACCTCGATCATGAGCAACTCAAAGGCCTGTCAGACACAGCGAAGCAGAACGACTATCGCCTGCGGGACCTGATCGTGGGATTGGTCGCTTGCGATGCCTTTGCCAAGCGTTAAGTAGCCGGACTGTCGTTATTTACTTACCCGGTAGTTGCTGCGTGTTACCAGCTTTTCCATTTCGGTATCAATTGCGATGACACCCTTGCTAACCCTATTCAGCGGCCCCTTGTTCGGGAGTTGTTGGAACAAATGCAAATTCATAACGATGATTGCACCGTACCCGATTAGCGGCGATCAATGATTCGCACCTCGATCGTGTTGGTCTCAAGAGTTGCATTGCGATCGTTGCCATCGCTGCCGCGGAAACCCCGGGTCGCCGCGCGCACGCGATAGACTCCTGCCGGCAAGCGGACAGATTCTGACTTGTTCTTCACGTTGCGGAAGGGGGCTACACCGGGTCCGTTGTTGGTGAGGTAGCGGCGCTTTTGCTCGGCCGTCAAACTGTCTCGCGAGGTCGCCACGAGACACGGCACGCTGACGGTGGCACCCGGCGTTAAAGGCACGATCGGGAGCGACAATGCGAGCGGGCGCCATTCCCACTCACCAAAGTTAAATGACCAGGTAGAAGGGCTTGGCTTTTTATAGCCCAACAGGCAAATTTCCTTTTCCGAAACATTCTTATCGGACTGCTTCCTGCGGTGAATCAAAGACAACCTTGCCCGGATACTTCTTGGCAAGAATCAATCGAACCGGGTGCACCAGCGGGTCGTCCACGTGTTCCAGCATCCGAGTGATGGCCCATTGCACGTGCAACTCGCCATTGCGTTCTTGCAAAGTCGTCACATCCAGACGTAGTGGCCAACCGCCTCTTGGCCGGATCGGGCCGGCGCTGACCGCGATGACCATCTGGCGATCAAAGTCGATCATTTTCACATCGAGGGCTTTGGTCGCTCGTGCAATGGCCTGCTTGGCGTCTTTTTCCTTCAGCAATTTCGCCAGGCCAAGTTCATTGCGGATGACTTGTTGTATTCGGTTGGGATATTCCTCCGGGGAGACGCTAATCTTGCCACGGAAGTGCACTCGCACGGCATCGCTGCCCCTCGGATTGTTCTGTTCATTGGCTGCGTCCACGACTGCGGCTTGATCAGCGTCTGCTTCCGCTAGGGCCACTTGCCCCAACAACCGATCCATCGCCTTGGCAGCATCTCCGGAGAGCAGTTTGCGAAGTGTCGTCAACTTGTCGCGCATCGCCGCGCCCTGGCCAAGGACCTCGTACTGCGCGTATGCCCTGTTCGACACCCGCAACACGTAGCCCAAATCGCCGTCCAATTTCGCTTCGCCTGCTTTCGCGTTACGCAGAAAGCCGTGTTGGGCCAGGCCCTTGATGAGCTTGATTCGTTCAGCGCCACGCGCTAGCTGGGCGTGCAGAAACGAATCGTCCGCAGCCGTGATCTCCATGAAAGCGGCGGTCAAAAAGAGTTCGTGGGGCGGGGGTAGTTTTCTCGAAGTCCAAACGTAACTCAGTTGCAAGCGGAGCGATTCCTCGTCGACCGCAAGTTTGTTCAATCGCTCGGCGGTCGGGTCCTCGCCCGCGGGGTCGTTGCCGTTTCCCTGCAGTGACGCGAACCCAATCCAGTCTGTGGATGACGTTTCACCGGCGCTGGCAGCAAAAGGCACTTCCACCGCCGGGGCGGGATCGTCAGCACTTCCAACGCCGCTCGCGAGCAAGAGAAACAGGGTGCCAATCAGGACGGCCCTAGTGGTGTTCATTGCAGTGGTGGTAAAAATCTTCATCGAGTTTGCTCCTTTTTGGCCAATGTGGCTCACGTTCGTCCAATAGATTGACTTGTCCGCAAGCAGCGCAAACCTGCTTTTCGCCCGTCCATTCAAGAACTTGGGCAACTGCCTCGGGTTCGACTCTATAAGGAGTGCCGTGACCTTCGTGAAATCCATACCGTTCAATCATGTGTGGCACGAGCAAGGAATACTTCAGTGTCTTGTCGTGTGACAGGTTCACTGCCAACGGACGTAGTGGCAACGTAAATACAGACGAAAGTCGGACAAGGTAAGTTCCGACTTGTCGAGGAAAGTACGTACCCTTCTTCACGCTATCTGCCTGACCGCGATCGTGAAATCGCGGTTGGTGTACCTCCACGGCGCCGATGCCCGTGGTCCTTTCGCGTTTGGGTAGCCGTCGTTGCTGACACCTTGCAGATGGCGGTTGTCGTCGCGACGATCGGCATGACGTTCAATCCAATCATCCACTGCGGCTTCAATGGCCTGTGCATGCAGCTTCTCAGCTCCGTCTCGCAGGCGCGACCGAAATGAGACCCGACCCCGTTTGACCCCGTTTCCAATTCCGCGCTGACCGTTTCCTGGCGCGCGAGATGGGGATGGCGGCGAAACCACCAGCCGCACAAACCAACGCACCTGCGAAGCATAAAGGCACTCGCCAAGACGCCGAGGAACATGGATCGAATCAGGTATTCCGGATCACCGCTCAACACGTTATCTGCAGAAGCATTCATGAATATGCCCCGTCGTCATGCAGCGAATGGCCTGCCAAGGTCGAAGATGTCCATTTATCCGCGCGCAAGAAGTTCTCCCAGCGTCTCGTCGCCCTGATTCAAAGGTACGGGTGTTCGTTTGCGGGAGCCGGCACGAGGACGGCTTGATTGCTCTTCTTTCCGCTAGGGTAACTTCTTTATCTCTGAGCTTATCGCGTTCATTACCGTAATCAGCAACCGCGTGAGTGCTGCGAAGTCTGCCAAGGTGACCACGAAGCACGTTGACGGGGATACAACCAAGACGTTGGCCAAGTGGCGTTCGCAGGGGATGAGCCTTACGGCAATCTGGAAGCGTGCCAAAAAAGAGGGATTGAAGACCGAAGCGGGCGACGGGCTGTCATACTACAAAATCAAGGAACTGTTGGAGAACGCAGCGGTAGCCGTTGCCGTAGGTGAGACAATCACAGACCCCCGTCAAGTTCTCTCAGACTTCATTGAAACGCACGTTGTGACCGATGAGACCCCCAAGGCTCGAATCTACTCCAACGAGCTTACAGCGGCTTACGTGGCGTTCTGTGAGCGGAGAGCGATTGCCCCGTTGCCCAACAG
>CALBSZ010000685.1 GCA_937967665.1 uncultured Planctomycetaceae bacterium | reverse complement strand
AAGATGCCGAATAGGCAACTTGCGACGGTTACGGGGGCGCTATCCCGAATGCTCGCGTCCGGAGCTCTGTTTCAGGCAAAGAGCTCGCGGATCGGCTCGCCGAAGGGGAGCGTGCGGATGGGACGACCGGAGTGGTCGAGGTAGTGCTTGTGAACGTCGATACCGAGATGCTCGTAGATCGTGGCCAGCACATCCTGGGGCGACTTGGGATTGTCGCGCGGGAAGGCCCCTTTCGCATCGCTGCTGCCCACGACGCGTCCCCCTTGCACGGGACCGCCGGCAATCGCGGCACTGAAGACATTGGGATAGTGATCGCGCCCGTTGTCCTTGTTGACTTTCGGAGTGCGCCCGAATTCGCCCCAGGCTACGACCAAGGTACTTTCTATTAACCCGCTGCGATGCAGGTCTTCGATCAAGGCGGAATAGGCCTGATCCCAGCGTGGCAAGAAGCCGTTCTGCATGGAATCGATCCCTTCCACGTGCGTGTCCCACCAGCGACAGTCGACCGTAACCAGGCGGATACCCGCCTCGACCAGGCGGCGTGCCAGCAGGATCCGCTGATTGAACGCGCTGGCACTGCAGCGCCGTGGATCCTGGGGGTTGTAGGTATCGACGTAGCCGTAGCGCTCGCGAACAGCGGGCGGCTCCGCATCCAGGTCAAACGCTTCACGCGCCTTGTCGCTGCTCAGGATCCCATACGCCTGCTGCTGGAACTTGTCGGCTGCTGCCAATTCGCCCGAGTTGTCCCAGTCGGAGCGGAGGCGATCAAATTTGCTCAACAGCTTCTGGCGAGACAGGAAATGCGATTGCTCGGCCAGCAGAGAAAAGTTGCCCACCTTAAACGGGCCTCGGTTGGCCGGGTCGGCAATGGTTTCCAGAGGCTTGTGGGCGGGACCGAGATACGCCGCGTCGGTGCCCGGCACCTGGCGGGGAATCATCACATACGGCGGCAGCTCGGGGGTTAGATGGCCCAGCTGTTCCGAAACAATGGAACCGCAGCTGGGGTGAATGTTCACATCGGGACTGGGTCCTGGGGGATGACCCGTAAACAGAATCTGATCGCCGGCGGAATGACCTGCGTTCCCGTGATGCAAGCTGCGAATGATCGACCACTTGTCCATGATCTTCGCGCATCGCGGCAGGAGATCGCAGATCTGGATGCCCGCGACATCCGAAGCGGCCGAGCCGAACGCGCCGCGGAATTCCACCGGTGCCTCCGGTTTCGGATCCCAGGTCTCGTGCTGCGACGGACCGCCACGCATCCACAGGATGATTACTGAATTGTCTTTCTTGGCCAACGGGCTCGCCGCCGCTTCGTGCCGCAACATCTGAGCGAGCGACAGTCCGCCAGCACCCAACATGCCCAACCGCAGCATGCCGCGCCGATCCCACTGCAGCTGTCGACGAAATTCCGCGCAACCGATTCGTGCCATGTCGATCCCTTATTTCGAGCCTCGCCCCTTATCGTATCGAACTTTGACTATGGGTTAAAGAGAAAAAGGGTGGCGCGCGGGGTCTTTTTTGGCGAGAAACATGCTTCAGGGTCAGCTGGAGATGGCCACCTTTGCGGATGACCGCAAAACTACAAGCACGCAGCGCCAGCAAGTGTGTTTGGACCTAAGTGACCCACTCGCTTGCGCATCGAGCTTGTATGACGACCGAATATGGGCCTGCCGATTTAAGCATTTGGGTAAAAAAAACGGCCGCCCGGAATTCCCTTCCCGGCGGCCGCGCGGTTTATCGACGTGACTCGACGTTAGGTCGATGGATTATCCACTTTTTCAGCGGGAAACTTGACGTTGGCCAGCGCCTTCAACGCGTCTTCTGCCTTGAAAATCTCGCTGGCGACGGTGCAGGTGGCGGTGTAGTCGTTGGCGTTGATTTCGACATTCGTTACTCCCGGTAACGAAGCCAAGGTCTGGTTGACCGTGGCGCGGCAGCCGCCTCACGTCATGCCCGGAATGGTAAACCGGACGGTATTTGAAGTCGAAACAAGTTCAGATAGTCCGGCTACATTGCCGACGGCAGTTTCGGAGGTACTCGTCTGAGTATCCGTGCCCTGCGCGCAACCGGCAATCAGCAGCACGAGGACTGCGGTCCAATGGCGTCGAGTCATTTTGGATTCCTTTGTGAAAAAAAGTGAAAGCTACGAGTTGCATCGACCCAGCAGCAACG
>CALBSZ010000684.1 GCA_937967665.1 uncultured Planctomycetaceae bacterium | reverse complement strand
GTTCTAGCTCATAACGAATCTCAGCGCGATTAAACCAGGCGTTACTATAGCCGGGCTGCAGTTCAATCGTCTTGCTGAAATCGCGCAGCGCCTGTTCGTATTCGCCCACGAGCGCCAGGCTGACACCTCGGTTGTGCACCGACTTCCACCGTGTGGGATCGAGCTTCACGGCCGTTTCGAAATCCGCCAGTGCCTGGGCATCCCATTTTGAGGCCTCGTCGACTTTCCCTTGCCTGGCCAGGACGGTCGCCTGTTCGGCTTTCGATTCGCCCCGACGATTGTACGACCAGCCTGCCAGCTTCGTCAGGTACTCGGCGTAAGCGTCGCTCATGTTGGCCTGCATGCCGTGTTCGCAGAGCGTAATGAGCTGCTCATAATCCTCGCGAGCGCTGGCAGTCTTGGTCATGGCGAAAACGGAGGTGACAAATTCTTTTTGTTGTTCCGGAGTATCGAGTGCCGGTAAATCGATCGGTTTGGCTTCCCGCGGCCCCTCCTGCAAGGCGGTGGCGGGGACGTCTTGCGCGTCCGTTGGCTGCCGGGGCACAGGGCTGGCTTCCCGTGGTGGAGTCAGACGCAGCGGGTTTTCCTGGGACCACGCAGGCGCCGAAAGGATCGTCAGTAAAGTCAATGCGGCAGGTAATGTCCACGAGTTGCGATGGGGCATTATTGGTTCCCTTTTCTGTGCTAGTGGCAGAGCCTGTTGTGGTCCGCCTTGATCGTGCTTACTGAATACTGGTGTGTCCGGATGAACGGCTACTCCTGCGGTTCGGTCATGCTCATTGGATCGAGCGCCTCGCGCAGGGTTCCTTCGGGCAAGACCCCCTTCTCGCGGCATAATTCTCGAATCGTCTTGCCTGTCGCAAAGGCCTCTTTGGCCAGCTTCGAGGCATGTTCGTAGCCGATGTGCGGGTTCAAACTGGTGACCATCGACAGGCTCTGTTCGACGGCCGCTTCGCAAGCTTCGACATTGGCTTCCATTCCTTCGGCGCAGAAGTCGACAAAGGCGCGTGTGCAGGACGCCAGCAGCGCGATGCTTTCCAAAGTCGTCTGGCCCATGACCGGCATCATGATGTTCAGTTGAAACTGCCCGCCCGCCGCGCCGCTGACCGTCACCGTCTGATCGTTGCCCATGACGCGTGCCGTGACTTGCATCATGCTTTCGCACATCACCGGGTTCACCTTGCCGGGCATGATGGAACTGCCGGGCTGGCGGCTTGGCAGCTGCAACTCAAAAAAGCCGCAGCGCGGGCCGGAACCCAGCCAGCGAATGTTGTTCGCGACGTTAAACAGCGTGCTCGCAATCGTCTTGAGGTGGCCGTGCGCCGAGACCATGCCGTCACGCTGCGCGTTCCCCTCGAAGGGATTGACCGCTTCCACGAACTCCAGGCCCGTTTCCTCAGCCAGGGTTTCGCTGACGCGCCGGCCGAATTCGGGATGCGTGTTGATTCCGGTTCCCACCGCGGTGCCGCCCACCGGCAATTCGCTGACGGCGGCGATCGCCTGTAATGCCCGCTCGATCGATAGTTCCATCTGCCGCGCGAAGCCGCCAATCTCCTGGCCGAGCCGCAGGGGTGTCGCGTCCATCAGATGGGTCCGTCCGATCTTGATGACCTGATCCCATTCCTTGGCCTTTTGCTGCAACACTTCTTGTAATCGCTGCAGTGCGGGAATCAAGTCGTTCTTGACGTCGATGCCGACCGCCACGTGAATCGCCGTGGGGAAGGTGTCATTGGTGCTCTGTCCCATATTGACATGATCGTTGGGATGAACCGGCTTCGCCGTGCTGAAGCGGTCACCGCCGAGGATTTCGATGGCGCGATTCGAAATCACCTCGTTGACGTTCATGTTGCTGGACGTGCCCGAACCGGTTTGAAACACGTCGATCGGAAATTCAGCATCCAGTTTGCCGTCGGCCACCTCCCGGCAGGCTGCGAGGAGCGCGCCGACTTGTTCGTCGTTGAGCGGATTCTTGCCGGTTCCAGTGAGCTTTCCCAGGTCGCGATTCGCGGTCGCACAGGCCAACTTCACCAGCCCCATGGCGTGCACCAGCGTGGGGTTCAAGGTCCAGCCGGAAATCGGGAAGTTCTCGACGGCACGCTGGGTCTGGGCACCATAATACGCCATCGCCGGAACCTGCACTTCGCCCATGGAATCGCGTTCCACCCGAAACTCGCTCATCTTCTCCTGCTTTCGCTTCTCAAGTACCGATGTATTCACCGCCTGCTGGCCGCAGGCGGTTGTGCCGAATGCGGCCAATGATAGCTGTTTCGAGAGAGAACTCCAAGCGCAAATGCCGGGCGATCGGAAGCCGTTGAGGGAGCCCGGTTTTCGGATTCTGGTACAATAGGGCTTTGCGGATCGGCGGATTTGTAAGCTGAGAAAATCATGTCCCTGCGTATCTTCTTGTTGTTCGCGATCGTCGCGGTTTGCTGTCATCCCTGCCGGGCGGATGACACTCCAACGCGTTTCGCCCGACCGGTGTTGATACGATTTGCAGGCGAAATCGATCCCGCGTCCGAACGCTACCTGGATCGCAAGCTGGCCATTGCCCGGAATTACGGCGCGGATCTGCTGATAATGGAGATTGACAGTCCGGGCGGGTACGTCGACACAACCGAGGACATCGCCCATCGGCTGCGCGATATCGACTGGGCCCATACGGTCGCATTCGTGCCGGCCGAGGCGATTAGCGGGGCCTCGATCATTTCGCTGGGTTGCGACGACATCGTGATGGGACGGAACGCGCGCTGGGGAGACGCCGGCGTGATCTTTGCCGAGGGCGGGGCGTTCCACTACGCTCCCGAAAAGGCGCGGACTGCCCTGGCACGCACGGTGAGGGACCTGGCCGCGGTGAAAGGACGGTCGCCGGCGCTGGCCGAGGCCTTGGTCGATATGGATCTGGAGGTCTTCTACGTGACGCACAAACCCACGGGTGACGTGTTTTTCATGTCGGAACTCGAAATCGAAACCGCGGATCACCCCGGCGATTGGGAAAAAGGAAAGCTGGTTTTGGAATCGAGGAAAGAACGGTTCCTGGAAGTGAATGGCCCACGCGCGGTGGAATTGGGACTGGCCAGCGGCCTCGCCGACAATCGACTCGAACTGGCGAAACTCTACCAGGTTGACGAACTGTTGGTCCTGGAAGCCACGCCGCTCGATAAAACCGTGGCCCTCCTGAACTCGTGGCTCGTCGTGGCACTGCTGTTGCTGGTCGGCGGCGTGTCGCTGTATTTCGAATTGAGCGCGCCGGGCATTACCATCGGCGGACTGATTTCCGGACTGTGTTTCGCGCTGTTCTTCTGGAGCACCTTCATGGGAGGCACCGCGGGCTGGCTGGAGGTGATTCTGTTTGCGGCGGGCTGTGTCTTCCTGATCGTCGAGATCTTTGTGATCCCCGGTTTCGGCGTGCCGGGTATTGCTGGACTTCTGTTGATGCTGGTCAGCCTGGTGCTGGCCCGGCATGACTTCATCGTCCCTCATAATCGCGAACAAGCGGCGCGGCTGATGTCCTCGGTCTGGATCTTTCTGGGGACGGCCGTTTTCTTGTTGGTGGCCGCCGTGCTGATCACGCGGCGGTTCGGTCGCATTCCGATCTTGCATCGGCTGGCGCTGCAGCCGGGTGTCGACAAGGACGACCCAGGGAAGGTTGAAAAATTTGCCCGTCCGGAACAGAAACCCAGGATCCAGGAAGGGGATTGGGCGATCGCCGATTCGCCGCTGCGTCCGGCCGGAAAGGTAATGTTTGGAAACGATTATTTTGACGTCGTTACCGAGGGCGGCTTTGTGGACAAAGGGAGTCAGGTACGTGTCGTCAAAGTCAGCGGAAACCGCATCGTGGTGCGTCAAGTCGACGAAGCGACCGAGGTCGAATAAAAACGGTCTGTTTTCTTGCGTAAGTTTTGCTTTGCCCGGCCGTTTTTTCTGGTAAGATGGTCGATATCGCGATGAGGCTATAAGTCCATTCTATTCTCGTATCTTCTTTTCTCATTATTCTCATTACAAACAAGATGCCAACGATTAAACTGCGTCGCGGATTCACCCTGGTCGAATTGCTGGTGGTGATTGCGATTATTGGAATCCTCGTGGCGTTGCTCCTGCCCGCCGTGCAGTCCGCGCGCGAAGCCGCGCGGCGCGTCGAGTGCACCAATCATCTCAAGCAAATCGCGCTCGGTTTCATCGAGCACGAAGATATCCACAAGCATTATCCGACGGGTGGTTGGGGCTGGGGTTGGGTGGGAGATCCGGACCGCGGCTTTTCTGAAGAACAGCCAGGCGGATGGATCTACAACATCCTGCCTTTTGTCGAACAGCAGAGCGAATATTCGATGGGGGCCGGTTTGACCGGAAAGGCCAAGGAAGACGCCTTTGGCGACCGCGCGACCATCGCCATTGAAACTTTCAATTGCCCCTCACGACGTCGCTCGAAGCCGTATCCATATAAGAGCTACAACAACGGCGGTACGGGCGGCATTCCCATCAATTATACCGACCCGGGAATCGCTGCCCGTTCAGATTACGCCTCGAATGGCGGCCATCTTCATACGCATCCCGGTGCGGTTGGCATCTGGCCGCAGCACTGCGGGAACGGGGACTGCGGTCCGCGGAAGTCGAACATCCCGACGCGGAAGGAACTGCAACAGAAACGGCAGATGATGATCAACTACGGCGCCAGTGGCGTCGTGCACGCCATCAGCGAAGTGCGGCTGAGTGACATGCTGGACGGCACCACCAACACGTACATCGGCGGGGAAAAGTATCTGAATCGGGATATGTACGAAACCGGCCGCGACTCGGGGGACAACGAGAACCTGTACATCGGCGACAATGGCGATGTCAGCCGCTGGACCACGAATAAGCCGCTCCGCGATACACCTGGTTTCAGCACCCCCTTGCGGTTTGGCGGCCCCCATCCGTCCGCCGTCCAGATGGCGCTCTGCGACGGCTCCGTGCGACCGATCTCGTACGACATCAACGCCCAGGTCCATCTGAATCTGGGACACCGCAGCGACGGCGTCGCGATTGACATGAGCGATCTGTAGATGTGTTTCGACGCTGAGTCGTGGAAGTGCCAGCGGCTTTGACACGTGGGTGCTAGCATGCGGCCGCGATCCGCATTTGGCTGAGAGTCGTCTTCCGCTATACTCCGCCGCCTCTTCCTGGACTTCGCCGCGTTGGCCCTGTTCCTGCCAGATCGAACAAATGACCTTATCGCAGCAACGCACGGTTTCTGTTGAGTGGCTGATGGCATTGGCGCTGGTGGTGTGCGCGGGCTGCGGGACGACGAAGTCGAACGTGGCGACAGAGCAGTTGCTGATGTCCGACGCTGTGGATCGCAGCGTGTCGGGAATCGACTTCAGCAGCCTGGCCGGTCAGCGCGTGTTCCTGGATACCCAATACATTCGCTTCATCAAGGGCTCCGGCTTCGTCAACGCGGACTACATTATCAGCGCTTTGCGCCAGCAGATGATTACGTCGGGGTGCCTGTTGGCCGACTCGATGGACGATGCCGATTACGTGGCGGAAGCCCGTGTCGGCGCCATCGGCACGGATGGACACGAAGTGACTTACGGGCTGCCGGCCAGCAACCTGATGACAACGGCGACAACGCTGCTGCCCAACGCTCCGAACTTGCCCGCGCTGCCTGAACTGGCTCTGGCGAAACGCAATGACCAACTGGGCGCGGCGAAAGTGGCTGTGTTCGCGTACCACCGCGAATCGGGACGCCCGGTCTGGCAGTCCGGTACTTCGGTGGCCACCAGCGGCGCGCGCGATTTGTGGTTGCTGGGCGCGGGACCGATCCAGCGGGGCACGATTTATGACGGCGTGCAGTTTGCGGGCAGTCGTATCGAATTGCCTCTGGTCGACGAAGACGACGAGGAATACAAGGCCTTTGCCGAATACAACCGGCAAGCGTATTTCGAAACTCCTGAACTTGCCGAATCCTTAGAGCCGGGAGATTCGCAGCATGGGCCCGGCACGCCGAAGTTGCGGCGGTTGAATCATGATGCGGAAATACCGCTGAAGTGACGGCGTCGACGCAATATAGCACAGCCGACTACCGGGCCGCTGATTTGGCGGTCAGAACGCGACGCAAAGTCGAGCGATTGTTTTGGGCTTCGTGATTTGCCGCCGCGATCGCGGCGTTCTCATGTCGGTGCCGCGTACCGGAAATCGACGCGGCTTTTGCGGCTAATTCGCTGTGTGCCTGTTGGGCCAGTTCGCGGTGGTCGACCGTCACAGACGACGCTCGTTGCGCTTGCCGTCGCGCCGCCTGTTGTTCGCGTGATTTCAGGATGGCTTCGTAACGCCGCTGCCTGGCCTGCAGGTTCTTTTGCTTGGCCAGATTTTTTTTCAGGCTGCTGATCCCTTTCTGGCCGCCGAAAACGGTTACCTTGCCCATCTCGCTGAGAATCTGATCATTGGAAACGTTGAAACCCGCTTTGCTGAGTTCTTCCAGGTCCGGGCCGCTCAGGATACCTGTGCCCAGCGTAGAACTGCCTTTCGGCAGGCCGCCGTCCAATCCCGGCAAGTTCGTATCGACCGTCATGCCACTGATACTGGGCATGGCCCCGCCGGGCATGCTGGCACTCGGACCGCGCGCACTAAACTGCGAACCGCCTCCCAAGCCCGCCGGACCGCTGTTGCTCGGCAGACCAGCAACGCCGCCGCCCGGCGCCATGTTCCCACCGACTCCGAGACCACCACCGGGACCGGTGCTCGGAACCTGACCGTACGATGGAAGCGTAACACATGTGACAACGACTAACGAGGTGGCGAAGAGAGCGTGTTTTTTCATGATGGACCTCAATGTTCCAGAGCAAAGGTGACCGAATATTCGGATCGGCGCGCGGGTGTCCTCACGACTTCCGCGGGCAGTGTTTCGAACCGATACAGCCGAAGCCCGGCGGCGCGAATGCAACGCAGGACATTCGTTCCGAGCGATTTTGTTGCAGGAAGGGATCGCTGAGCGGGAATCCGCTCCATTAGAAACGTAGGTCACGACTGGCGGATGTCAAATCGAACTTACCGCTCCCCTGGCATGGGGCAAGCGTTGCCAGAAAGTTGAAGCAGGCGCAAAGAAAGAGGCGTTGAGTCTTCTCAACGCCTCTTGTTGGGTAAATGTCGGTGACCTTGCCGGCACTATTCGCTTGGCTTGGCGTTGATCGCGTCGACCAGCTTCTTGATGGCGGCTTCGCTGTAATTGCCGTCGTCATCCTTGGCCCAGAAGTCTTTGACGTATTCGTAGCCTTCAGTCTTGCCACCGCCTAAAGCTTTGTGCAGTGTCATGCCGTATTCGGTACGGATCTTCTTATCCTTCTTGTCGTGACAATAGTTGCAACTGCCTCCTTTTGACGAAGGCATACCGACCTTGGTCTGCACGTCTTTTTCCGCGTCGGTCGTCGCCTCCAGGTCGCGAATAATCGACTTGTATTGGGGGCGAGCGTCTGCCGTGTTTAACGCGACCACTGCAATTAGCAGAGCAAAAGGCACAGATAATAACTTCTTCACGGATGTTCTCCTCAGGTTGGATTAGGATTTGGTAGGCTTGGTACAAGGATAATCGGTAAATTAGACGAGGTCAAATTTGAGGAAAATTTTTTGTTCTCGTGAAACTTAATCTATTCTGGATCGTCTTTTCTAGCGTAGTTCGACTCCTTCCTCTGACGGCAAAACGTCGACTCGAATTCCGTTTCCCGTCGATGCGGAAGGCGTCGGCACCCGGTCTCGTTCGGGGCCACTCCCGTTTCCCGCGACGGTGCTGCCTGAGGCGACAAAGCCTCGTGGCAGCAAAGGCATTCAGACCGGTGCCACCATCCTTGTTGTGTGGCGCCCAGCAGGGACGCCACCGCAACGTTCCCGACGTTGCCAACCGCTGTTGCGCGAGTACAATACGGCGGAAACCTCCTGTGCGGTCACGACTTACGATTTCAGACCTGAGCCGCACGCAATCTTCGCAGCAGCTTGTCCTCCGACAGCAACGGATGTCGCGCCGGAATGATTCCATGAGCAGAAAGTTTTCTATCGTGGCGATACGAATGTGGTACCTGTTGCTGCTTGGGATGGCAGGAACAGCTCGTGCGGACGAGCCGCGGAGCCTGGGAGCGCTGTCGGAAAAATACGAATCGAGTGGTCGCGGGCCGGCGACCGTGTCCAACGGGGTCGGTGATCCTGGAGGGGTTTCGTACGGTACCTATCAACTGGCCTCGAAATTCGGTCGTGCCGACCAGTTCGTCCGCAAGTACTATCCTCAGGAATTCAAGGGACTCCACGGCGGCACCCCCGAGTTCACGCGAAAGTGGAAAGCACTGGCGGCGGCCGATCCCGCGGGATTGCGGCAAAACGAACACCGGTTCATCAAGCAGACGCACTACGATCCGCAGGTCAAGAAACTGGCTCGTGATTTGATGCTGGACGTCAACCAGCGGTCCGCCGCGTTTCGTGATGCCGTATGGTCCACTGCCGTGCAGCATGGTCCCAATACCGATGTCATTGTCGTTGCCGCGAAATCACTCAGCGCCGACAACCGCGGTTTGGCTCAAATCTCGGACCGGGAGTTCCTGCGAGCGATCTATGCTGAACGCGGCCGTAAGACGGCAGCCGGCAAATTGGCTCGCTTTCCCGGCGTTGCGGACAACTGGATTCCCGCGCTGACGAAGCGATTTCAGAATGAGCTGCAAGACGCGCTCGACATGCTAGCGCCGTAGTTCGCGTGCGGCTTTCACCGCCTGAGTTAGGTTTGATGACTGAGTACGCCATTGTTCAAGAACGATTCGAGCAGATCGACCCGGAAGTGCTGCGCCAGGTGATGGTCGATCACGGCGGACTCAACCGCATCGACGCCACACGTCTGGCACGTAAAGCGCAGGGCGTGTTATGGGAACGATTCACGATGCGACAAGCCCAGCAGGTGGCCGCTGAATTGAACCACCACGATTATCGAGTGCGTCCGGTGCCGGCAAAGGATTTGGTGAAACTGGACAAGCCGCGTACCGTCAGGCGATTGGAATTCTTCGAAGATCATTTTGACATTCCGTGGGACCTGCATCGCAGCGTCAGTATTCCGTGGCTCAACGTGTTTGTCATCAGCGCCGCGGAGACACGCGAATTGGTCGAGAAACGCCGCGAACGGCCTTCGCGCGGGACGGGACGACCGACCGGCGAAGCCGCGTATGTGACGGAAACCGAGATCGAACGCAGCAGTAAACGAATCAGCGTCACCGACATCGTCGCGCTGACGGCCGTCGGAGGGTTCGCCCATTTCCGACTCCCCGCCCACGAACTCCACTACAACCGCATCCTGACCGACGCAGCGTCCTATCGGCCCTACGAAAGATACCTCATGGTGCTACAACGGATCGTCGACAGCAGTAAGCAGGCGATCGTCAGTCCGCGTACACGACACATTCTGGTCGAGCGTCAGGAACCGCGTTCGCTGGCGGGCACGGAGGATCAGGTACACGTCGAAGAAATGAACCTCGACCGCTACAACGAATGGCTCATGCAGCTTGTCCGCTTCCGAGAAGACGAACAGTCTGAAGCATGACTGTTTTCGGGAGACACGCGCCTGGCTGTGGTATCAAGAGCTCAATGCGTCGGTATCAAGAACGCCATGCGGCGAACGGGCGCGGTATTTGCAAATGGTTGCAAATGGTACTGGGCGGAAACGGGTGCCGGACGGAGACGGGTATCAAGGGAGTGAAAACGAAAGGCGAGCATGAACGAGACTGCGGAAGCGATCGTCGCGTTATGTGCGGTTATTGGTATCGGTTTGGCCCTGGGGCGACTTCAGTGGAAAGGCGTGTCGCTCAGTACGTCAGGAGTTGTGTTCGTGGCGCTGGCCGCGGGACATTTCGGATTTCAAGTACCGAAAATCGTCGGCGTGGCCGGTGTGGTGCTGTTTGTCTACTGCCTGGGGATTGGGGCCGGGCCAAGCTTCTTGCGGATGTTCATGCGCCAGGGCAAGTCACTGGCCGTGCTGGCGGCGATCATGATCGCCGCGGCGGGAGCCGCTGCATGGATCGTTTCCTGGGCGTTTGACTTGAGTCCGGACTTGCTGGCGGGTCTGTTCGCCGGAGCGCTGACCAGCACGCCCGCGCTGGCGGCCGCGTCCGAACGGCTGGCGCCGGGTTCCGAAGTCGCGGTCGGATTCGGGATCGCTTATCCCTTCGGCGTGGTCGGCGTTATCCTGTTCGTGCAGCT
Organism: uncultured Planctomycetaceae bacterium; assembly: GCA_937967665.1. Classification (GTDB taxonomy): domain Bacteria; phylum Planctomycetota; class Planctomycetia; order Pirellulales; family Pirellulaceae; genus CALBSZ01. The sequence goes on along the minus strand of CALBSZ010000684.1, from coordinate 3,534 downwards.
GGGCCAGAAGCTTTTCCCGGCCGCGTCCGATGGTAAAGACAAGGGGGACTCGGGAGACGACGACCCCATCACGCGGGTACTCATTCAGATCGGCAATCCCAATGTCGCCGGAAAAAGCCTCCGCGAGGTGGCGATCATTTCACGTTCCAACTGCCAGATTTCCAGACGGCTTGTCGACGGCAAGCTGCAACCGATTCCGGGCGACTTTCGCCTGGAAATTGGGCAACGCGTGCTGGCAGTTGGGGCAAGCCCGCGTCTGCAGGACGTCGTCGATATGCTGGGCGAGAGGTGCGACGATCAGTCTTGCCTGTTGGACTCCGAACAACAGCGGCGGCGAATCGTGGCGACTTCCAAGAACGTTGTCGATCAGAAGCTGGAAAAACTGCATCTGCGTTCCCGTTTTGGCGTCACTATTTCGCGCATCATGCGACAAGACATCGTCTTCGTACCGGGGCCCCAGGAACGAATTCACTTCGGCGATGCACTCACCGCCGTAGGGGAATCGGAGGGCCTGGAGCGTTTTACCGAGTTCGCGGGACATCGCGAACGAACTTTGGACGAAACCGATCTGATCGGGCTGACCTTCGGCCTGGTATTGGGCGTTCTGCTGGGCAGTCTGGAGCTGGGATTGAATGGTCGGACGATGGCCTTGGGGATGGCCGGCGGCCCGCTGTTGATTGGGCTGATCCAGGGACATCTGGGCCGCTCGGTGTCGTTTGTTCGAAGCATGCCGCGCGCTGCTCGGCTGCTGCTCTCCGAGATCGGCCTGGCGTTGTTTCTGGCACAGGCCGGGTCGCAGGCAGGGGATACCTTCCTGCAGGTTGTCCGAGAACACGGAGTGAAGCTGTGTTTGGCCTCGGTCGCCATTCTGCTTGTGCCCCTGATTACAGGACTGCTGGCGGCTCGGTTTGTTTTGCGATTGAGGTCGCTGGAGGCGTTCGGCGGCATCTGCGGCGCCATGACTTCCACCCCCGGACTCGGCGCCGCCATGGCTAAGACCGATTCCAGTCTGCCGGCAACCAGCTATGCCACAGTCTATCCGCTCGCCCTGATCCTGGTCACGATCTTCGCGCCGCTGTTGATTTCGTTGGGATCGTGAACCCTTGCGAAGCCGGCAACGTGGCGCTGTCCGGGTTCGGCTACGCTGCTTGCCGTAGCGTTTCTATGACTTCGAAAGCAAGTTGCCGAGTTCTTCTCGCAGCCTGATGGCGATGTCCGGTTCGGTCATGACCGCGGAAGCCAGGTGGATCGCGTGCGCTCCGGCATCAAGGTAGTCGAGCACGTGTTGTGCCTCGGCCACACCGCCGACGCCGACGATCTGGACGCCGAGTCCACGGCGCCGAATGAGGTCCGTGAACATCCGCACCTGCGCAAGCGAAGCATCGCGAATGGCGTCGCCACAAATGCCCCGCTGCTGGCCAGCGAATAGCTGCGTTCCGTCAGCCGCCATGACTGTGGCGGCAATGCTGTTCGTCATGGCCAACGCGTCGACGTAGGGAGCAATCGCCTCCAACAGCAAGGCCGCGTCCATCTCCTCGCGGACGTGACCAATCTTGATGATCAACGGGATATCGGGAACGGCCGCGCGAACGACCGCCGCGACCGCCGCGGCCGCATGGGGGTTCTGAAAAAGCTGTCCGTCGCAGGTCGTCACGTTGGGGCACGAAAAATTGCACTCCACCGCATCGGCTCCGCTGTCTGCCGCCCAACGGGCGCACTGCGCATAGTCGTTCGCCAGATCGTCAATAGTCCATTCTTCCTGAGCTGTTCCCACCACGGAGACGACGAGTCGCTTGCGGGGATTCAAGCTCTTTCGTGTCTGCTCCACGTCGTCGCGCCACGTAGCTGGTGGCTGCGAAGGCATGCCAAAAGACACGGCCCAACTGCCTCGCATCTCTGGCGACGTCGGCAAGTCCCCTTCGCCGCCTCGCAGTTGTTCGCAGACGACCGGTTGCAGATTGGGGAGGTCATAGCACGGACGCGCGCTGCTGCGGACCGTCTTGTAGGTCACCACGTCGTAGCCGAGGCCGGCGTAGTAAAGACACCACTTGCCGTTTAGCAGAGGACCCGCGGCGACGCCCAGCGGAGAGTCGACCGCCAGCCCGCAAAACTGCCATGGGCCCGGAATCGGACGCGCTGTGACAGCGCGCGGTTCCGGGGCGTTCCTGTAATTCCAGTCATAGGATTGAGTCGGGTCGTAGCGGGGTAACGGAGCCATCGATCCTTTCGAAATGCGGGGTGCAAGTCCTGCTTTTCCCGCCATGTTAGGCTCCACGACGCACGGAGTGCAACGACCGACGCGCCTGAAAACGCGGTCCGCCGCCAACGGGAGCAAGCCTGATTTCGAGGAAAGGACAATGATCTCGATTAAAGAACCTAATTGCGATCAGGATTAAGTAATTTGGCCAACGCAAGCAGCCTGGATTCCAGTGTGAAACGGACATTTGGTCAAGCAAAAACTTGCTTGAAAGGGAGCTACCGATTAGGATGGAATAATTAGCGTAACATCTTACGAATCCAATGGTTGTTGTTGCCGCTGGGTTCGTTCCTTTTTGTCGTTTATTCTTGGAGCCTCGTACGATGTCCAGGCAAGCTTGGTTCGTGATCGTTCTCGTGTTGTCCGCCGTCTACACGTCGCAGGCCGGCGCCCAGGACTACCTTGTCAGTGAGTTGTACGGTCGCGGTGTCCACGCCTATTTCGCCGAACAATACGACAAGGCCGAACAGAATTTCAAGGATGCGTTGAGTCAAGGAAGTCAGGATGCCCGCTGCCATTACTTCCTCGGATTGACCTACCAGAAGACCGGCAACGACGCCGACGCCTTGGCTCAATTCAAACAGGGCGCGGAACTGGAAGCACGCAATGGCAGCAAGGATGCCGTCTCGCAGGCCCTGCAGCGCATCCAAGGTTTCGCGCGTCTGGAAATCGAAGACATTCGACAAGAGGCACGATTGACGATTCGCAGGAACGAAAATCGAATCGAAGAGTTGCGCTACGAGAAACTGGAGGCGGATGAGAGTCGCGTGCTGGAGGATCCCGATCGCGGCCCGGTAGAACCGCCGGCGCTTCCAGAGGACCTGGATGTGCCGAATGCGGCCGATCCGTTCAATGACAACGCACCTCCTCCAGCGGCTCCGGCGGTGACTGATACGCCACCCACCGCGCCGGAACCAGGAAAGAACACTCCCGCAGCCGATCCGTTCGGCGCCCCGCCCGCCGAGACAGATGATCCCTTCGGTACTCCACCGGCCGATACGAATAACGATCCTTTCGGCGCCCCGCCCGCGGACACGAATAACGATCCGTTCGGCGCTCCGCCCGCGGAAACAACGGATCCCTTCGGTGCCCCACCGGCCGATACGACCGATGATCCGTTCGGCGCGCCCCCGGCCGCTGACGCCGATCCCTTTGGCGCGCCGGCGGATAACAATGCGAATCCTGCGGTTCCGCCCGCTGAGGATGCGGCGCCCGCCGAGGACGGCGCGCCGAGTGTCATTGGTTCGATTTTCCGCGCGTTCGGTAGTGCAATCCCA
>CALBSZ010000683.1 GCA_937967665.1 uncultured Planctomycetaceae bacterium | reverse complement strand
TTCCGCGAACGGAGTCGCGGACCTACAATCAGGCCGCCCGCTGGCTTCCGCGAACGGAGTCGCGGACCTACAATCAGGCCGCCCGCTGGATTCCGTGAACGGAGTCGCGGACCTACAATCTGGCCGCCCGCGGGATTCCGCGAACGGAGTCGCGGAACGACGATACCGCGATGCCAACCGGTACAATGCCTTTGGTCGCTTGATCGGCGACTGAATGGAACTCATATCGAAACCCACTGTTGGAATGACGGTACTATGCCACAATCGGCGATAACGCGACCGAACCTGGACCCGACGGCGATTTTCGAGATCTTTCGCGGCAGTTATGGGTCGGAACTCCTGACTGCCGCCGTCGCGCACTTTCGTATCTTTGAACGGCTGGCCACGAGTCACCTTACATTCGAAGCGTTGCGAAACGAGTTGGCATTACAACCACGGCCAATGAACGTCCTGGTGACGGCCCTGAAGGCTTTCGGATTGATCGAAGAAGTCGACGAGCAGTTGCGGCTCACGCCACTCGCGGCGGAGCACCTGGTTGACGACGCCTACTTCAGCGTGGCGGGCTATGTCGGTTTGGCTGCGGACAGCCCGGGCGTGAAGGAAATGATCGAACGCCTCACAAGCAATCGACCAGCCGGGCTGGAACCGGACGAAGCCGGAGCGGCATTCATCTTTCGCGAAGGGGTCGACTCGGCAATGGAAGAAGAGAAACTGGCGCGTCACTTCACCCTGGCGCTGGCCGGTCGCGCCAAGAACGTCGCTCCGGTACTGGCCGAACGCCTCGATCTATCCAGGGCGAAGCGTTTGGTCGACGTTGGCGGCGGGACCGGCATCTACAGTATCGCGCTGTTGCAAGCCAATCCGCAGTTGCGGGCGGTCGTCCTGGACCGGCCGGAAGTTCTGAAAGTCGCCGCGGAAATGGCCAAAGAATACGGTGTCCAGGATCGGCTCGATCTACAACCCGCGGACATGTTCACGGATCCGCTGCCACGGGATGTGGACGCCGTGCTGCTGTCCAACATCCTGCACGACTGGGATATTCCCGAAGGCAAGCGACTGGTGGCACGCTGTGCGGATTCGCTTGTCGCAGGCGGTCGGCTGTTCATCCACGACGTCTTCCTGAACGATCCCTTGGACGGACCGTTGCCGATTGCCCTTTACTCCGCTGCGCTCTTCACCCTTACCGAAGGCCGCGCGTACAGTGCCGCGGAATACCATGGCTGGCTGCGCGAAGCGGGCCTGCGTCCTGGAACGACCACGCCCACCTTGATTCATTGCGGCGTGCTGGAAGGCGTCAGCGAGCGGTCGTAGCGGACGTCCTTTTCGAAGTCGTTACTGGTGACGGCGCGATGCGGTCGGTCACAGCTTCTCGCCCAGAGCCAGCACGGTGACGCGGTCACCACCCAGTCGCTTGTCCAGTTCCAGCAGCAGTGACTTCGAAATGTTGGTGATGTTGCTAAGGTCCAGGAGCTTGAGTTTTCTGAGCTTGATCATGTCCCGGAGGCAATTCGGCGTCAGTCCCGCGCCAACATCCAGGTGCAACTCCTCGAGATTCCCGAGCGTACTGATGTGGCTGACCGCCTCGTCGCTCAGGTCGGCGTTTCCACCCAGATCCAACTTCACCAACGCCTTGCAATTCTTGAGGTGCGCGACCGCGTCGTTCGTGGCCTTGCAATCCCGAGCCAGGAATTCGGTAATGACCCGGTTGTTTTCCAGGTGCTCGAACCCCTGCCGTCCGAATTCGGTTTCAGTAACGTCCAGGGTGGTGAGCATGGGATGCAGCTTCAACCACGCAAACCCGGAGCCATCGAGCATGTGATTCTTCTTCACGACGAGCTTTTGCAGTTCATTCAAGCCATTGAGTTGGGCGATACCCGCATCGGTGACCTTCGTTCCATCCAGACGCAAGTCCTGCAATTGCGTCATGTTTGCCAGGTTGGCAACTCCCTCGTCCCCCACGGGGACGTTGGTCAGCATCAAATAACGCATTTGCGTCAACCCAGCCAAAGCAGCAAAACCGCTATCGGTCACTCCGCCGACGTCGGTCAGATTCAACGCCGTCAGATTGGTGAACTTCGCCAGGTGCGCCATACCGGCGTCGGTGATCAGGCTGCCCGAAAGATCGATCAGCTCCACACCGGCGACCAGATCCGCGTCCAGACTGGCTAGTTCTCCCAACTGTTGGTCGGTGCGGTTCTCCGGGGCGGTTGCGTTCCATTCGTCCGTGATTTGCTGTGGAGATTTGGTGGGAACTTCCGGCGGTTGCGTGTTGGTGTTTGTTGTTGTGGATTCGGAATTCGTAGTGTCCTCAGTCGCAGCCGTATTCGTGCTATTGTCGCTTTCGCCGCTGCTGGTGATTCCCTCCTCATCCAGTTTCTGCTGCGCTTCATCAATGACTTCGCTGGCCTTGTCGCAGCCGCACAGCGGCAGCAGGATGCAAAGTACGGCTGACAGCGCCGCAGCTGGCCACCAGACGTGGGGTCGTCGTTGAGTACAATCGGGTTGCATGTTCGTTACTCCTTGCGGATACGGTATGAAAGTTATGATGCCCGACGAATTCGCAAATAGTTTCGGTGGCGGAATTCGCCTGAATCTTTTCATGATACGAAGCTTTGTCAAATCTAGTAAGTAGATTCTGCCTGTGTTTCGGTCGGGTGTCGGGCATCGATACGGCTGGCGGTTCCAGGGTATCGTCGCATGCGCGTCCGGATTCCGTAAATGCTTGTCTGGAAAGAGGTTTCCGCTTATCATGGAGGAGTGTCAAGCTGCCCTGTCTGCCCGTGATTTTCGATTTGCAGCAAAACAGTAGGGGAAATTGTGGACGACTCATTCAATCCATATCAAACTTGGCTCGGTTTAGGCGATGCCATCTCGGACCCCGACTTTTATCAGTTGCTAGGGATTGCAAGGTTCGAGACCGATGTGACGCGAATTGCGCAAGCGGCTGAACGGGCACTGGCACGCGTGCGCAGCTGCCGTCCCGGCCAACATGCCCGACGTTGGGCGGAATTACTGGATCAGTTGGGCGAAGCGAAGAAGACGCTCACAAACCCGGAAGCGAAGGCGGCTTACGATGCACGCTTGAAGGGCGAGTCAGACTCGGGTGATGTAGCGCCGTCGACGAGCACGAATGACGAGACGCCCGTACCTTCGCCTTCACCGAATGAGACCCCACTGCGGACTGAAAACCGGTCGCATCACCAAGACGGCGCCGCCGCGCCAATCGCGCAGGTGCCGCCTTCGCCGGGCGGGCCCGCAGCGCCGGCACCGGTGGCAAGCCCGTACGTCGCGCCGGCGGCGCCGACCAGTCACGGGGAATCGCGTCACGACGCGAACTCGCTTCCAGATCAGGCTGGCTCACGACCCGCGGGGACGGATTCGACAGCGAGTCCTGGATATCAGGTTCCCACAATACCGACGGTGCCGATGCCGGCTGCCGATCAGACTCCCGTTCAGCAAACGTCGGCCGTTTCGCCGGCCGGTCAGTCGGGATCTTCCGGGATGCCGACATCCCCTTCGCTGCCAGCCAACAGCGGTCCGGCGACGACTCCGGCACAACCGGGGCCAGCGGCACCCATGGCGATTCCCTGGCGCCCTCCCGCGAACGCAACGCCTGGCCCGAGCACCGTACAGCCTGCCAGCCCACAGCACGTGCCGCAGTCTCCCCAGCAGGGACCTGCGGGTGCAACATGGAATCAGGTTTACCCGGCAATCCCGTCCCCTCCACTTTCCGCGGCTTCTGGAACCGAGTCGTCGTCGGCCTCCAATCCGATGGCGCCGCTGCAAGGTACGGATAGTCCGTTCACCTTCCACAACGCAACGAGTCAGGACAGCCTGCCGCAGGGAGACGCTGCGGGATCGACGCCGCAGTTACCTTCGTATCCGGCTGCCAGGCAGCCGGCTATCCCCGTCGGTACGATCCCTGTCGGCATTGCCGCTGGGGCGCCGCATGTCGAGCTGCAGACGACCCAAGCGTCCGATGCGGGTACCGGCGAAAAGGCCGTTGCCTGGTCACCGGTCGCGGTTCCCCAGTCGGGGGCGGTTTCGAATTCTCGAGTCGCGGCAGGGGAGGAAGCGGAAGGGATGTCGAAGCCGCTGCGTCTCGCTGTGGGTGGCAGCCTGCTGCTGTTGTTGGTGTCGATCGTCGTTTTCGCGGCCACGCATTTTGGTGGTGACGCGACCGACGATCAAACGGTTGCGGCTGGTGATCCAGCTAGCGACCCGGCGAGTGCCGGCCATCCTGAAACGGAGGTAGACGATACGGGCAACGATTCGCACAACTCCGATTCATCGGAAGGCCAGTCTTCCGAGGCACCGGACAATACGGAAATCGTCATGCCGGTCGATGATCCGGCCGTCGTGGTCGAAACGCCGACCGTGAACACGGAACCGGTCGTCGATGTTCCCGCCGTGTCGCTCGATACGCCCGTTGTGGCGGACCCGAGTGTTTCGCCGAGTCCTGTTGGGGATCCAAGCGCGAGCGTTTCTCCGGGCCCGCCACCCATGGTTGCCGATCCGAGTGCGGATACGGTTCCGGCAGCTACCGACCCGATTCCGCCCACGCCCCCGGAAACCGTTCCGGCCCCCGCTCCGTCGCCTGTGGCTAATCCCGCGAACGCCGCCGCGCTACAGCAGGCATTGGCCACCGCCCGCGTGGCGCTGGGCGAACAGAACTTTAGCGTAGCCGAGGCAGAAGTTGCCAAAGCGGAGTCGCTGGCAGGTACCGACGAAGAGAAAGCGATGGTCGCGCGGGCGAAGCAATTGGCGTATTACGTTAAGGAGTTCCGCGACGCGCTGAATTCGGCCATCGACGGTCTCGAGGCCGGGGAAACGATCAAGGTAGGAACGAGTACTGAAGTCGGGTTTGTCGAGGGAGATCACGAGAAACTAGTTCTCCGCGTCCAAGGTCGCAATCGGCCCTTCGAGGTCAGTCGTCTCCCGCGCGGACTGGCACTGGCGATTGCCGACCTCTGGTTCGATCAGAGCGATCCGGCCACGCTTGTGTTCAAAGGCGCCTACCAGTTCACGCACCCGCAAGCCGACGCCGAGGACATCAAGGAAGTACGAACCTGGTGGGAAGAAGCCGCGCTCGCAGGTGTCGATATCCAAACGCTGCTGCCGGTACTGGACGACAAGTAGGTAGCTCGCGGTAATCCCGCTGGGCATCTTCTACCAGCCAGCGCCCCGCCGTTTCCGATCGACGCGCCGCCGTTACGGCATGACCAGGCGATACAGGAACGGCCGGCGAAACAGGCCGCCGAAATGATGTTCGCATTTCGCGCGTAAAGCGATCGTGTTGGTGCCGGGCTTTAATTTGCCGGTCAGGTCCACGTCCCATTCAAAGCGATAGTCGTTCAGCCACCACATCTTTCCCTGTTCGCGATGGGCGACCTGCTCTCCGTTGACATACAACCAGCAGGTATTGAACAGCCCCGGGAAACGCAAGTGAGTCGCGCCGGCGATTTGCGAGGCCGTCAGTTCAAGGTCTGTGCGGTACCAGAGGTTGCCCGTGTAGCTCTGCCGGTCCGGTTCGCGAATGCCCTGAGCCTGCGCGTAAAGGTCGCAGCGAATTACTTCCCATTCGGCGGGATAATCCTTGCGAGTATCGAGCGTTAGTTTATCACGATTGGCGCGCCAATAAGTCAGATCCACGGGTTCGACAGTGAAGGTTCTGACACTGGCTTCATCGTTCTTTTCGCGACGGAACGACCATTCTAACGGTAGCCGGGTGATCAGCTTTCCTTTCGTGCCATCTACCAGAGGCACCAATTCGCGGTACTGTTTCACTTCTCCGGGCCACCACGCATAACCGTTCTTTTCCACGTTGTAGCCGCGATACGTGGTGAAGGTACCGTTGAGATCCGTGAGCTTCTCACGAACGGCGAGTGTCTTTTCGCCGATGGCCACGGCTTTTGCGTAGTCGCCTTCGGTCGCAGCGGCGTGCACCATGGCCAGGTAGCCCTGGATGATGTCATGACTCAGTCGCGTGAACTGGACGCGTTCCAGATACTGGCGTTCCAGCCGATCGAGCTTTTTGCCGGCCACTTTGAGCCCGGCGACTTGGCGCTCCGCTTCCGCCATCTTGGCCTTCAAGATCGCCAGCAGCTCCGGCGTATAGATCGCCGGAGCGACAAAGTATTCGTGCTCGGTGACGATCGTGTCTTGCCAGGCCTGATAGATTGCCGACCAGTAGTCGCGCATCGGTTCGGCCGCCGGACCGTAAAAACGCGGATAGAAATCCTCCAGCAGGGCGTCGACGTCGATGTCCGGATTCCACAGCAACCGTGCCCGCAGGTGCAAGTTCAAGAAGGTCGTGGCAATCGCGTTGCGACTCTCCGTATTCACTCCCAGGATGCCGGCCTGCCGGTAATGCTGCACGTCCTGGCGAAACGCCTGGTGCGATGGATTGGGCAGGTCCCGCCAGACCAGCATGCCTTGATCGTAGTCGTAGATGCAGAGCCGTCCCTGCATGACCTTGGCCCACTTGTGAAGCATCTGTTTGTATTCCTGCCGCGGCGGCGACTGCGGGTCGTCCATGCCGTGGATCGGATCGATATCAATCGGAGCCAGTTCGCAGAACAATGTTCTTTCCGCGGTCATCGGACGGACCGGAGGCAAGGTCATGTTGGCGTAGGCCAGGAAGCCGATCTTGCTGGTGCTCTTCGGGTACTTGGCCTGCAAACGCCGCGCGACGTTATTGTACAGTTCCAGCATGGCGTCCGTGACGGACCAGCGGAGAAAATACTTGTCGTACTGCAGCTTCATCAACTTCTGGTCGTTCTCGTAGTCCGAGTTGTACGAACCGTCTTCCATGCCGAGCGAAAAAGACTTGCCGGCTGCGAACAATGGTTCGACCTGCTGTGCGACGTGGTCGGCAGTCGCCGGAGCCGTGATGGGGAAGTCGAACATTCCTTTGCCAAGTCCCTTGGTGTATTTTCCCAACGCATGACCCGTGGTGGGCATGTCGCCCCGGCCACTCAGCATGTTGCGCAACTGGAATTCTTCCGCGCCCGTCGTATCACCGACCCACGAGATCCAGTACGACCGGATTTCAAACGGAGAGGAATAAACGAAGTCGAGTTCACCGATGCGGAGTTCCGGTTCGTCGGGAATGCATTCTCCGAACTCGGTCGGCAAGTACCAGCGGCAACCCCACTGGCGCAGCAGTTCGGCTACGGCAAAATAATGGCTGCGGTCGTTGTTGCCAGCAACGAAGACGCGGTTCTTGACGCGTCGCAACGCGATGCCGTCGGTGCGCAAACGCGGTTTTCGAATGAGCACGCCCTGCAAGTCATCACGCAGCTTGGGCTGTTCCTGCAACGCCGCCTGTCCCACAATCAACAACGGCCGCTGCGACGAGAACGCCGCGCCGATCGCCTCCGGCGAGTCCGCGATGGCGGGCGCGGCGCCGCACATGATCCCGATGTACTTCGCGAGATCCGTCGCGGCACGCTTTTCGAATTCGCCCGCCGTCGACGATACGACCACCGTGGCTTTGCACTTGCCGCCAGTCGCAATCGTCAACTCGCCAGTTCCCGCCTTGCCCGCGGTCGCGCCGCACGCCGGACCACCCCAGAGATTCAGGTTCCCAAACAGGACGGCGGCCATCAGTGTCCAAGATCGCATCGTTTCTCCTTACGGCGGCAAATCAGGTGAATTCGGTTGCTTCATCGCGAACAGGAAAATCCCCGACGCGACCGCGACATTCAAGGAATCGGTCTGCCTTTGCATCGGTAGCGTCAGCTGACGATGGCAACGCTCAATCCAAGTGGCTTCCAACCCAAAACCCTCGCTGCCGAAGACCAGAGCAAAACGATGGGGCGCTCTCAGGCCATAGAGCGATTCGGCGCTGCTATCCAAGACCGTCGCAAACGTTTGCATTCTAAAGGTGCGCGAGAGCTCGTGAAACACCGCATCGCAATCCGCCGGCTGGATTACAGCAAGTTGCCATGCGGCACCCATCGACACACGCGATACACGCCGCGAAAGGGGATCGCAGCAACCCGGACCCAGGATCACGGCATCGACACCAAAGGCGGCGCAGTTGCGCAAAATGCCGCCCATGTTTTCGGGGTTCCGGATACTTATGCAGACAACGGCACTGGCCGGCTGCGGGTAAGGCGGGAGAACGTCGCCAAGCGCGGGATTTTCTTTCCGAAGTCCACAGGCCATGATCCCGCGATGAAAGGGAAAGCCAACCAGGTCCTTCAACGCATCGCCAGGCAGGACAAGCGTGGGGATGTCGCCAATCTCATACTGCCGCACCACGTCCAACCGGTTCTCGTCGACTAACAAGCTCTCGACCGCGAAGTCGCTGGCCAGGAGCCGCTCCAGCAGCAACCGCCCCTCCACGATGAAACGGCCCGAGAAGCAAGTCAGGTTTGCCGCGCGGACACTGCGGTAGGGATCCAGTCGGGAATCCTGCAAATTCGAAACGGGAATGATGGGCATCAGGTTTCCATTCTGGCAGTTCGATACCGTCACGGCAGGAACGCAATCTGAACAAAACATCATAAATGTTATGCTGTTTTAACGCGGGTGGAGCGAGGTTCGCTTCCCTCCACGGCGTTCCGGCTCGTTTTCCCGACTGCCTGTGAGGGCGTCGAGGGCTACCGAAGCAATCCTGGGGAACTTTTCTAATCCCAGATACACTAACTAGTTAACTCGCGTTGCACGAGTCCCGCTGGGTGCTGCGCGCGTATAGGTAATGTGCGATAAATGCGACGTTTTGGGCGAATGCAAAGTTTGCGAAACATTCCCCCCGTTTTATTTGCAATAACCGGTTTTCCAATTATAATCGCGAGAATTCGCATTAAGTGAAAGTGTTATCAAGGTTTACCGCCATTTCGAGATTAATCCGTGGCTCGATTCCGCTGGCTTGCGCGCCTCTGTTTTTTCCTCCTAAAGAAACAGGGGGAGGAAATCCCGCGCGGAGAGTTGGTATGCCACAAATCTCGTGTGGATTGTCATTCTCTAATGTAAGGCCTGGTCGATGACCACCCGAAGAACTCCCCGCAGACGCAAAGACCGGCGAAAGTCCATTCAATTACTAGCAAAACGCCCGCGGTCGGTCGAGCATCTTGAGCAGCGTCAATTACTCGCGAGCCTTCACGCGCACTACGCGCCGGGCACGACGCAGGAATACATGGACCAGTTCGAGGACATGATCAGTCCGATTCCGGACGGTGCCTCGGGCTATCAACTTGGCGGTACGTGGGCGAGTAGCGCGACGGACGCGGGGCCGTTGTCTCAGGGAGATGGTCTGACGTTAACGTGGAGTATCGTTCCCGACGGCACATTCATCGACGACGCGCAGGCGCAGAACAGCAACCTGGTCAGTTTCCTGGACGGCATTTTAGGAGCTGGTCCCGGCGGCAGCGACCTGACGCAGCGTCCCTGGTTCTCCATTTTCGTTGACGCGTTTGATCGCTGGAACGAGTTGTCTGGCGTGACCTTTGTTTATGAAGCGGTCGACGACGGTGCGGCGCAGTCGGGTGCCAGCACGGGCGTGCTGGGCGTGCGCGGCGACATGCGCATTGCGGGGCGGTTCATCGATGGTCCGTTCAACACGCTGGCCTTTAACTATGGTCCCGGCAACGGGGACATGGTGATTGATACCGGAGACGCGGCCTTCTATTCGAACACCGCCAATAACTCGCGCGCTTTCCGCAACACCTTGATGCACGAGTTCGGCCACGGTCTCGGCTTCGGCCACGTCTTTCCTCAGGACGGTTCGAAGTTGATGGAGCCGACCAATTCGACGCTCTTCGACGGCCCTCAATTGGACGACATTTTGGCCGTGCAGCGCGGCTACGGCGATGCCAACGAGAAGATGGGTGGCAATGATACCGCCGCGTCGGCAACCGACCTGGGCGGGTTGCTCAACAACTTGATTGTCAGCGTCGGCACCAGTGGCGATAGCGCTCGGGTACTGGCGTCGGAAGTCGATTTTGTCAGCATCGACGACGACACGGACATGGACTTGTATCGTTTCACGGTCAGCGGGCCGGGTACGGTGAATGTCACGATCAGCCCGCAGGGCGTCGTCTACGATGAAGGGGCCAGCGCCGGAACGACGGCTCCGTTTGACGCGCGGGCGTTGAACGATTTGGCTGTCGAGATCGTTGCGTCCGACGGAACGACGGTACTGGGCGCCCGCGACGTCAATCCCGCGGGGCAGAACGAAGCGCTGACCAACGTGGCCTTGCCTGGCGCCGGCGAGTATTTCGTCCGCGTCAGTGGCGCAAGCAACAACGTGCAGCTCTATCGCATGGACCTGGTCTATGCCAGTACCGGAGCCGGTCCGATCTCCGCCGCCAACGGTCCTCAACTGATTGCCGTCAGCCCGAACGACGGCGACCTGCTGAATCCGAACAATGTCGATGTGTTGAAGGTCGCGCCGACGGAGTTGGTTTATCGATTCGACAGCGGCCAACAGATCGACGCGGCGACGTTGGACGGGATCCGGCTTACGCGGACAGGCGGGGACGGCGGCTTCGAGGCAGCTCGCGCGCGGACCGATTTCGGCACCAACGGTGCCGCGGTCGTCGAATTCACGGCGGTCGAGCCCGGGATTGTCGGCAACCGGACGTCGCTGGTCTTTGTCCGCTCGGACCTGGGCGCGGGTGTCGCGCCGCGGGTCACGGTGATCGATAAGACGATTCGCGTCGAGTTGAACTCCAACGCCACGACACCAACCACGGTGGGCGACTTGCTCACCGCGCTGGCTGGAAATCCGGATGCCGCGGACGCCGTGGCCACGAACCTGGTTGCGGGTTCTCTGGCCGTCCAGATTGGCAACCAGCCGACGGGCTACACGCCGATCCGACTGGCCGGAGCGAATGCGGCCACGGTAGCGACAAACTTCAACGTCACGCAACCGCTGCGCGTGGAATTCACGGCGATCAACGAAGGTACGTCGGGGAACGACCTGGCGATCGTGGTCACGAAGAGCAATCGTGGGGCGAGCGGCCCGTCGGTGGTCGTGGACGGCAACATCATCCGTATCGGCCTCAACACCAACGCGGCCAACCGGACGAGCCACCAGGACGTCGTCGATGCCACCACCCTGCAACCCCACACCAGCCCCCT
>CALBSZ010000682.1 GCA_937967665.1 uncultured Planctomycetaceae bacterium | reverse complement strand
TCGCGAACCGCCGCCAGGCCTCGCGCTGCCACGTACCGCGCGCCTTCGCCCAGTCCCAGTATGCCGGGCGCGTTGTGATTGCCCGATTCAAACTTCTCGGGCAGCGTGCCTGGCTGATCTTCGTCTTCGCTTTGCGTTCCCGTCCCTCCCTGCCGCACGGACCGCAAGGACGCTTCGACGCGCGGGTCGACATACAAGAGGCCGGTGCCGAGTGGTCCGAGCAGTCCTTTGTGACCCGAGGAGGCCAGCAGATCGATGTGCCAACCGCGGCAATCGATGGGCAGGTGGCCCGCCGTTTGTGCCGCATCGACCAGGTAATAACAGCCATGGTTGCGCAGCAACTCGCCGACCTCCGCCACGGGCTGGATGACGCCAGTGACATTGGAGGCATGAGTTCGGGTTACCAACTTCGTCGCGGGGCGCAACGCCTGGCGAATCGACAGGGGATCCACCATGCCATTCGGTTCGCAGCCGACGCAGGTCACCTCGATCCCGTGGTGACCGGCCAGGAAGCGGAGAGGCCGCAAGACGGAATTGTGCTCCGCGTCGGTCGTGACGACATGATCCCCCGGCCGCAGCAGACCATGCAGAGCCAGATTCAGCGAGTCGGTGCCGTTGAGTGTGAAGATGATCCTGCGATGTTCGCTGACACCCAGCAGCTTTCCCACATCGCTGCGGGCCTTCAGAACGAGTCGTTCCACGATCGCGGCTTCTTGATAACCGCTGCGCCCTACCGGCGCGCCGATTTCGCGCTGATACTTGTCAACCACATCGTAAACGGAGGTCGGCTTCGGCCAGCTGGTGGCGGCGTTGTCCAGGTAGATGCGAGATTCGTGAGTCATGATGAGTGCTGGAAGACCTGGCCCGCGAGTTTGCGGGTCGCTAGCCACCAATTTGATACATGGCGCGGGCGGGTTTTTCGAACTCCGGCGTGTCGATGCCGTGTCCCGTCTTCTTGGCAGCGACACAGGCTCGCGTCAATTCGGCAAGCTCGGCGTCCGTTCCGCCGCCGCGCAACAAGGCCCGCGCATCCCACTCCGTTGTGGAAAACAGACAGTTGCGCAATTGTCCTTCGGCAGTGATCCTCAAGCGATTGCAGGAATGGCAAAACGGTTGCGAAACGGGATTGATGAAGCCGATACGTCCCACGCCGTCGGTAAACTCATAGTCCAACGCGGGTTGGCTGGGGTCCGGCCGCGCGGCGGGATGCAACGGGCCGAATTCAGATTCCAAAACCCGGCGGATCTGCTCGCCCGCAAGCACCTGGCCGGATTGCCAGTTGTTGTCGGCGTCCAGCGGCATGAATTCGATGAAACGCAGTTCCATATTCTGCTCGCGAGCGAACCGGCCGAGCGGGATGATTTCATCCTCGGTAATGCCGGCGATGGCAACCGCATTCAGGCGGATGGCGTCAAAACCAGCGCGTTTCGCTGCGTCGATGCCGGCCAGCACTTCGCGCAGGCCGTCGCGGCGGGAAATGCGGCGAAACGTTTCCTCGCTCAACCCGTCCAGGCTAACGTTCAGTCGATGCAGGCCCGCGGCTTTCAACAACCTCGCCTGTTCGGCCAGCAAAATGCCGTTCGTGGTGATCGCCACGTCTTTGATCCCGTCAACCTGCACCAGACGCGACACCAGCTTGTGCAGGTCCGTGCGGACGAGCGGCTCGCCGCCGGTGAGTCGAATGCGAGTGATGCCCAGCGTTGCCGCTACACTCACGTAGCGACGAATTTCCTCGAACGTCAGCAACTCGTCCCGCGGCTTGAACCGGACGTGCTCGGGCATGCAGTAGAAGCAGCGAATGTTGCAACGGTCGGTAACGCTGACGCGCAAGTTCGCATGCCGGCGGCCGAATCGGTCGATGAGTGGTGCGAGTTTATTCATGTCGTCTTGCTGGTCGACGGCTCCGTTCCGGGATGGACCCATTCCGCAGTACCGTCCGACCAGTTTTCTCGTTTCCAAATCGGGACCACGGCTTTCATGGTATCGATCAGCCATTGCCCCGCCTCGAAGGCGTTTTGCCGGTGCGCCGAACTGACGGCGATGGCCACGCTGGCTTCGCCCAACTCCAGATGTCCCAGGCGATGTACGATGGCGCAATCGACGATCTCCCAGCGGGTTCTGGCTTCGTTTTCGAGTTCCAGCAGTTTCTGTTCCGCCATTTCCGGGTAGCATTCGTAGTCGAGCGACGATGTCTGGCGGTCGCCGGTGAATTCGCGGGTGGTACCCAGGAACAGGACGACGGCGCCGGCCCGGTGCGATTGCACTTGAGCCAGCACCTGCTGCGAGTCGATTGGTTTTTCTGTCAGGCGAATCATGTTGCGATAAACCAAGTCCAAGTCTGGTGACAATTACGTTTACCCGCCACTCACGGGTGGAATACAGGCAACTTCGGAATCGGCATGCAGGGTTTGATCGGCGGCGGCGTACTGCTGGTCGACCGCGATGTGCGTATGCGGCAAGATCTTACCCAGATCCGGGAACGACTGCGTCAAGGCCGCGCGCAAGTCGTGCACCGTGCCGCCGTCCGGGATGTCGACCTCCACAATTTCCCGTCCCGCCAACTGCTTGACTGCCGCAAATAATTTGACTGCGATGATCACGTGGTTATCAACTCCTGCCCTCGTTTGGAAAGGAGGCTTTCGAATTCGGGGACCAGGCCGTACGACAGTGCCAGCAACTTGATAGGGTGAACCGTCGGTTTGGTCGTGCCTTGTTCCATTTGCATTTTACAAGATGTGCACTCCGTCGTCCCTATCTGAATATCCGGTTCACGCAGCGCCGAAATCAATCCCCAGCCGGCACGCAGGCTGTTGCGGTAGTTCTTTTTCGCGATTCCCCAACTCCCCGCCATCCCGCTACAGCCCTTTTGCAGCGACTTGACTTTCAGTCCGGGAATCAATCGCAACAGGTTCTCCGCCGCCCGGCCCTGGTTGATCGCCCGGACATGACACGGCTGGTGGTAGCCGAGCGTCGTGTTGATGGGACGCAAGTCCAGTTCCAGCCGGCCGCTCTGGTGCAGCCGCAACAGGTAGTTGCAGATTTCGCTGGAATTCCGGGCGACCAGCTGGACGTCCTCGTCGTCCAGCAAGTTCTGGTATTCGTGCGTCAGGCAGAGCGCCGCCGACGGCTCCGTGGTAACTACATGATACCCCTGCCGCACCGCCTCGGCCAACGTGGCCACGTTGCGCTGAGCCAGTTTGCGAGCCCGGTCGGCGGCTCCCATCGAAAGCAGGGCCATGCCGGACTGGACCTGGTCGGGAGGCACGTAGACGCTCACGCCATTGTGCTGCAACACCGCGACGACCGCTTCGGCCAGCATCGTGTCGTTGTAGTTCGCGTAGACGTCGAGAAACAGCGCGACTTTGTTTCCGGGCGCGCGCGACGGCCGGGTCAAACGCCGTCGATGCGCGACGCGCAGGAAATTACCGGCGGCGAAAGGCGGCAGCTTGCGGCCCTGGGCAATGCCCGTAAGTTTCTCCAGCAGCCAGCGCGTTTGGCGATTGGACAACGCCCAATTCCCGGCACGCGAGAAACGGCTTCCCAACGCCGACAGCAGGTCGATGCGGCCCAATAACCATTGCTGCGGTCGCAGGCCGTTGGTCGCGACATACTGCGACTTGGCTTCCAACATCAGCTTGGGGATGTCGACGTTGGCCGGGCATTCCAGACGACACTGGTGGCAATTCACGCACAAGTCGGCAATGCCCTTGAGCTGTTCGGTTTCCAGCATGTGAGGATCAATACTGCCGGTCAGCACGGCGCGCATCAAGTTCGCCTTGGCTCGCGGCGAAGATTCCTCGACGGTGCCGAGTCGGAACACGGGACACATGCGTTCGGAAGGCGACTGCGACCGGCAGCGACCGCAACCGTTGCAGGAGCGGGTCGCAAAGGCGAATTCATTTTCGTTCCAATGCACTTGCAGCTGGACTACGGGGGGCGATTCTCCCGACGCCGGGGCCGCCGGCAGCGGCGGGTCGACATTCGTGGTAACCGCTACCTGGGACGACACTGGACGAAGGTTCGCGTCGACCGGAACGGTGGAATTCGACACGACCTTGTCGGGATTGAAGAGGTTCTGCGGGTCGAAAATCCGTTTGACTTCCCGAAACACATCGTACAAGGGGCCGTACTGCTTCCGCACGAAGGCCGTGCGGCTGAGACCCGCGCCGTGTTCGCCGCTGATGGTTCCGCCCAGCCGCAGCACTTCGTCGTAAACGGCGTCGGCCAGCGAGTGCAGTTTGTGCATCTCGGTCTTGTTCGATATGTCCATGAACGGCCGAATGTGCAACTGGCCGTGTCCCGCATGCGAAAAGACGGACGCGGTAATCTGGTGCGATTTGAAGATGTTTTGCAGCGTGGTGAGAAAGTCCGGCAACGTTTCGGGCGGGACGGCGACATCTTCAATAATCGGTATGGCCCGGTCGTTGCCCTTGAATCGATACAGCGTTGGAATGACGCGGCGTGTCAGGCGCCAGTAGAGATCCCGTTCGTCCTTTTCCAGTGTGGTCCGCGCGTCAAATGCCAACCGCTTCCGCCGTTGCAGGCGGACGACCACCTGGTTCAGCCGCTCCCGCAATTCGTTGGCGCTATCACTTTGCTGCTCGACCAGCAACATCGCCTCGGCGGCCGCCGGAATGATTAACTCGAAGCGTACGTCCATTTCACGCGCGATGCTCAACAGACGACGATCCATCATGTCGCACGCGGATACGCCCATGTTGGAGAGCGCGAGCGCGCCGCGGGCGGCGTTTTCGAGCCGGTCGAAGAACAGCAGGGCGACGCCGCGGTGCTTGAGTGTTCGCACCGTACGCACCGTCGCTTCGGTAGTGATGGCCAACGTGCCTTCAGAACCGACCAGCATCTTGGCCAAGTCGAGGCGTCCGTCGTCCAGGACGTCGAACAAGTGATAGCCGCACCGGTTGACCAGCGACTTGGGCTGTTTGTCGACGATTAACTGCTGGTTCCGTGACACCACGTCCGCCAGGCGACGGGTGAGTCCTTGCGTCCGCGTTTCGTTTGCCGACAACGCCGGCGGTACGACGTGGGTGTTGGCCTCGATCACTTCGCCATCGGCCAGCACCACCTGCATGCTCACCACGTTCCCCCGCGCGGACCCGCACTGCAGCCAATGGCTGCCCGAAGCGTCGAGCGCGAGCACGCTGCCCATCGTCGTCACGCTGCGCGTGGCGGGATCGGGGCCGAACATGCGTCCGTACGGTTCCAGGTGGCGATTGAGTTCCGCCAGCACGATGCCCGGTTGCACGCGGACCGTTTCCTCGTCTACCTTGACGACGCGACGCATGTAGCAGGAAAAGTCCATCACCAGACCCCGCCCCAAAGATTCTCCGGCCAGTCCCGTGCCGGCCCCGCGGGGATGGAGAGGCAACTGGTTTTCGGCGGCGTACTTCACGCAGGCCACCACATCGGAAAGAGAACGGGGCCGCACGACGCCGAGCGGTTTGATTTCGTAGATGCTGGCGTCGCTGGCGTACATCTGTACGAACAGGTCGTCGCAGCGTACTTCGCCGTCAATGACTCCGCGCAGGTCGTCTTGGATGCGTTCGCGTTCCGGGTCCATCGTGCGTATCTATATCTTTAGTCCGTGACGGTCTTGCGGGGCTTGCCGCGATCACTTCACGTGTTGGCCACGTGCGGCTGACGGCAACCCCGGAATCGATGCGAACGAATTCTTCTGCCCACGATTGTGCTGACGCCGTCCGGCTTCGTTGTTGACTGGTACCTACTTCGTTTTGACAAAGTCGTTGTGCTGGTGCTCGGCCATCCTGGCCGCCTGCTGACGGTATTTTTCGTGGGTTTCCAGACTGAACGGCGCGAACTGATCGATGCCGGCGACGCCACGGTACTCGCAATGGCAACGGTAGCATTGCAGCAGGTTCTTGACCGTGAAGAACAGCACGAAGTCGACCGCCGCCGAGACGAACAAGACGGCAAACGTGGTGTAAATCATGTGGTTGGCCCAGGTGATCGTACTGATCACAAAGCCCAGAATAATGATCCCGATTCCCAGCTTCTGGCTGAAATCCTTACGGGGAAACAGTTCCTTGCTGGGGCAAATCAGGCACCGTTTGATTTCGCCGTTATCAATGGCTCCCGAAGGAACCGGCAAGCACTGTTGGCAATGCGGGCATGGCAGCTCGGTCGCTTCTGCCGCGAATTCGACACGAGATGTCTGGTCACAATGGGGGCAACTGAAGGTTACGTTCATCCTGCAATTATAACGGAAACGTCGTGTTCGCGGACAGTAGCTGGGAACATAACTCGCCGATGAACGTCAGTATCACGGCGGCATAAAGGATTCCCGTGGCGCTTTGGGTATTGGGGACCTGCAGCGTCAACCACGTCATCACCACCAGAACCAGCGGTCCCACCACGCCGGCCAGCCAGCGGAGAGTCAGGAAGATCCACGTTTGGACGGTGAAACCGTGTGCCAGGTACTCCATCGTCCCCGTCACGGAACACAAGACCGCCCGCATTAACAACGCCGTTCCCATCAGCACGACCAGGCGGCGGAGCGGGTCGAGCCGCATTCCTGGAGAATTCAAATACCAGTGCCCCAGCAACATGGCAGCCAGGGTGCTGCCCAGCACGAGACCGCTGGAGAGAAAATCGGCGACCCGCGATAACCACGGACCGGCTGGCAGTCGCGCCCCCATGCTGCTCAATATCCCCGCAACGGCGGAGCCGGCACTCAGAATCCACAAGACCCCTTTGCCCGGCAGCCGTTTTTCGTAGAGCCACAGGACCGCACCGATATAGCTTAACGCTGCACAACCGACCGCCAGGCCGATTGCCCCCGGCCAACTCTGCGACAGCGACGGTTGACTACGGCCGCTGGTCAGGAGCACCAGGGAAGCCAACGTGTGAAAGCCCATCAGCATCCACAAGTGCACCCGAAAGAATCCGCTACTGACGATCCGCGACGTCGTGATTCCCATCGACAGCGCAACCCCGAACCCAAGGCGGAACAGGAATTGCGTCAGGACTTGCCACAGTACCACGCCGACCTCACCGCCGATCGCCATAAATCAGCTGCATGACTTCCGCGCGGGATGCCAGATGTGAACGAAAGATACCCTTCATCGCCGAAGTGACGCAGAGGCTGCCCGGCTTCCTGACACCTCGAATCGTCATGCACGAATGGGACGCCTCGACGACGACGGCAACGCCCTTTGCGTTGAGTTCTTCCAGCATCAAGTTCGCGACGGTTTCCGTCATCCGTTCTTGAACCTGGGGACGCCGTGCTACCACTTCCACCACGCGGGCCAGCTTGCTCAACCCCAAAACCTTGCCGTCCGGCAGATAGCCAATGTGAGCCTTGCCGGTAAAGGGTAGCAGGTGGTGCTCGCACATGCTGCAAAAACTAATGTCGCGAACCAGGACGACTTCGTCGTACTTTTCGGTAAACACCTTTTGCAAGTGCTGCCGCGGGTCGCTGTGCAGTCCGCTGAACATTTCGGCGTACATCCGCGCGACGCGGGCCGGAGTCTCCAGCAATCCCTCGCGATCGGGATTTTCGCCAACCGCGATGAGGATTTCGCGAACGGCCCGTTCGATGCGGGCATGATCCACAGGTTCGTTTTCCACCGATGAGTCGCTCAAGCAACGCTCCCCTTTATTGTTGTCAAACCCTGCATCGTAGAATCGGTGGCAACACCGGTCAAGGAAGGGAACACGCCTAGCTGAACATCTGGCCTGTGCCGACAGCCGAGAAGGCGTTTTCGTAGTGCTCGATCACAGGCTGGCGTGCGTCCTTGGGCCAGGTGACGGCAACCACGTCGAAACGGGCAGCGCATTCCAGCAAGTCATGACGTCGCAGGTAGGCCAG
Organism: uncultured Planctomycetaceae bacterium; assembly: GCA_937967665.1. GTDB lineage: Bacteria > Planctomycetota > Planctomycetia > Pirellulales > Pirellulaceae > CALBSZ01. Next base: position 808 of record CALBSZ010000682.1, on the reverse strand, counting down.
GCCGAGTCGGGTTAGTCTTCGCTGCTTGTCCTCGTCCACCGCCTCGGCGGGATGCCCCGCGTCGTGAGATCGCCGTGTCTTCACTTCGACGAACACCACCGTCCGCCTGTCCACGGCGACCAGGTCCAGTTCACCTATGTTGCCTCGCTCGCCACGACCGACGATCCGATACCCTTTTTTCCGGAGAAATCGGGCGGCGGCATTTTCGCCCCGCTGCCCGATCGTCTGCGGACGAAACAAGTTTGGAAAGCGTTCCCGCAGTCGCCTTTTGAGCGTTTCCCAGAAATGACTCGGACCGGACATATCTAGCCTTGGCACCGACATGGGGATCTTGGCCGGCCTTCGACCGGCGCAACATCCACGCATGTCGAACGCGTTAAGGGCGTCCGGCTTGACCCCTGCCAGCGTCCATGGGCGACTAGCGGCGTCGGCGTTCCTTCAGCCGGACCGCTTTGCCGACGCGGTCGCGCAGGAAGTACAGTTTCGCACGCCGCACGACACTCGATCGCGTGACTTCCACTTTATCGATACGCGGGGAATGGACGGGGAACTTACGTTCCACGCCTTCTCCGGCGACGATCCGCCGCACCGTAAACATTTCTCGCGATCCACTGCCGCTGCGGGCAATGACCGTGCCGGTAAAGACCTGAATACGTTCCTTTTCGCCTTCCAGAATCTTCGTGTGCACGTCCACCGTGTCGCCGATTTCGAATTGAGGCGGTTCGGCTTTCAGACTGGACTTTTCAACGATGTCCATGATTTGCTGGCTCATGACTTTGACCCTTTCTACTGTCTACTCGAATTCGAC
>CALBSZ010000681.1 GCA_937967665.1 uncultured Planctomycetaceae bacterium | reverse complement strand
ATCGATCGCAAAACGGGATTGCTGACGAAACTGAACGAACAACCGTCGGTGGGCGCCGGTCCATGCCACCTGGTCGTCGACGCCACGGGAAAGAACGTGCTGGTTGCCAACTACGGCGGCGGCAGCGTCGCCGCGCTGCCGATCGCCGCGGACGGAACACTGCGCGAAGCCTCCTCGTTCATTCAACATGAAGGTTCCAGTGTCAATCCCAACCGGCAGCAGGGACCGCATGCCCACAGCATCAATGTCGACGGCCAGAATCGGTTTGCCGTCTGCGCCGACCTGGGCCTGGACAAGGTACTCATCTATCGACTCGACGCCGACAAGGGTGTCCTGAAGGCAAACGAACCGGCATTCGCGAAAGTCGAACCAGGAGCGGGTCCGCGTCACTTTGTCTTTCATCCGAATGGCAAATTCGCCTACGTCAATAATGAGTTGACGTCGTCCGTCACCGCGTTTGCCTACGATGGCAAGGCAGGCGCGCTGAATGAATTGCAGACGCTTTCGACATTGCCCGCCGACTTTTCGGGAAACAATTCCACGGCCGAAATCCGTATCCATCCGTCCGGGAAGTTCCTCTATGTCTCGAATCGAGGCCACGATAGTATTGCGATCTACCGCGTCGATACGGCCTCGGGAATGCTCACCCACCTGGGAAACGAATCGACTCGCGGGCGGACGCCCAGAAACTTCAACTTGGACCCCAGCGGCACGTTCCTGCTCGCTGAAAACCAGAATACTCACAATATCGAAGTCTTTCGCATCGACCAGGAATCTGGACTGCTGACCCATACCGGACATCACGTCACGGTTCCCAATCCCGTTTGCGTTCGCTTCCTGTCCGCGGACTAATACGACAGCGCACCGTTGACGGGAGCGAATCGGGGACTGGCTCCATCGTCGCGTTCGGTTCGACCCGGACAAGCCGTTGGATCGATGTTCCCTGTCCCCCTTCCGCGGCCAATCTCACTCGCGGCTAGCGAACAAGGGACCAGGCCACGTCGTGCGATTCGTTCCGCGCGGCACTCTCGATCAGACGACAACAATACTTCCACCATCAGCACGGGGCCACGCACCATGTGTCTATCCCTATTTCTGGAATAAGCCGCACGCAATTGTCTGGCCGAGGCCGGATTTCTTCGCCAAACCGCAGGATTTGACACTGGCCTCGCCGATACAATATGGCGAGTGCTGCGCGGGCGGCGCGATTACCGTTGCGGAGGAGAAAGACGATGTCTACCGATACCGATTCCAAATTGGAAGCTGGCGAACAGGACCAGGTCTCCTTTGCCGAAACCGCGCTGAAATTGGGTGGTAAGAGCGACGAGGAAGCGCGCCGCACAGGAGAAATCGACCAGGCCGACGACCAGGTCGAAAAGCTGTTTCAGCCGCAATATCAAACGGTCAACAGTCCAGCACACCGAGCCGTGTGGGATCGAGGCATCCCGATCGACTTGTTTCAATCAATCGCCCTCGACACACCAGCCGACGTCCAGAAAGTGATGGACGAGTCAGTAGCGGTGGTGCAGCGTCACCGGCAGGCGGATTCGCTGATGGACGAACAGAGCAAGATCAGCGACGTCGTTCTTCGCGATCTGGGCGAAACCGGGTATTGGGGACTGCTGGTCGACAAGGAACATGGCGGCAGCGGCGCTCCCTTTCGCAGTTTCGCGCCATTCTTGACGCGGATGGCCATGGCCGATCCCACCGTGGCAGGCCTGGCGTCAGTGCACGGTTGTATCGGCGCGGTCGATCCCGTGCGGACGTTCGGCAGCGAAGAGCAGAAGCAACGATACTTGCCAAAGCTGGCCAGTGGCGAAAAGCTTTCGGCGTTCGCCTTGACGGAGCCCGCCGCGGGTTCGGATTTGACGGCGCTGCGCACACGCGCTGAACTGCAGGGTGACCATTATGTCGTCAACGGCGAGAAGCTGTTCATTACAAATGTGGTTCCGGGACGCACGATCGGGCTGGTGTGCCTGATCGACGACAAGCCGGCGGTGTTGATCTGCGACCTGCCGAGCGCCGAGAACGAGAACTTCCAGTTGCGGAAGTATGGGTTGTGGGCATTGAAGCATACGTATAACCGCGGGATCCTTTTCAAGGACTTCCGCGTCCCCGCCGAAAACCTGCTCGTCCCACCCCGCGGTAACGGCTTGACCATCGCGTACCACGGCTTGAACCTGGGGCGCATCTCGCTGTGCGCCAACGCCGCCGGCACGATGCGGTTGATGATGGCCAGTATGATCCCTTGGGCCCGGTTTCGAGTGACCTATGGCGAACCGATCGCCAAGCGCGAACTGGTGCAACGGCGCCTGGGCCGCCTGGCCGGAATGATCGTGGCCTGCGATGCCCTGGTCGAATGGTGCTCCAGCCTGATCGACGAAGGCTATCGCGGCGAAATGGAGTGCATCGTCGCGAAGATCTTCGGCAGCGAAGCCCAAAAGGAAGCGGCGATCGAACTGTATATGAAAACGCACGGCGGCCGGTCGTTCCTGCACGGCCACATGTTCGGGGACAATGTCCACGAATACCTGGCGCCGTGTATCTACGAGGGCGAGGGAGAAATGCTGGGCATGGCATTCTTCAAGTCGCTGGTCAAGCATCACGGCCAGATGTTCTTCGAACCGATTGGCAAGGCACTACAGGCCGCGGGAATCAAAAAGCCCAACCCGGCGAATCCGGCCCATATGTGGGCCTTGAAAGGCGTGATGGCGCCCTATGCCAAATGGATGCTGGGGCAATACCTGGCAGGGAAGCCGAATCCCCAATTGCCCCCCATGCCCGCGCGGCTTCGCCAGCATGCGTCCTACGCCGCCGAACAACTGCAGGAATCCCCACTGAAAATCAGCGGTGTCATGCGGAAGCATCAGTTAAAGTTGGCCGATCGACAGTGCCGCATGTCCGAACTCTCCGGCGAAATCCAGAATCTCATCGTGATGCTCTGCACCAGCCTCTACGCGGGCCGGCAAGAGGATGAAGTGGTCCAGCAAGCAGCCGATATCCTCTGCCAGGACTTGCAGCGGACCATCACCCGTCGCAAACCGACTGACCGCTACTACCGCGCGGTCACCGCGTTGGGGAACACGATCGCCGATGGCGGTTTCAAATCCATCGCTGGACTCGAACCAGATCAAATCCTGATGCCTTACGAAAAAGCGACGTAAGCTGTTAAGCCTCATCGTCATCTTGCCAGACGGACTCGGGAATTCACGAGGCCGGATGGCAGAAGGCGGGCTCGGGACGTATCGAACAACGCGGTTTCAACCTCCGTCAGCGGTAGCCTGCCGGAATGCGGCTGCCCTCGCGGAGACGCCTCATGGCTGCCATGGGTATGTCAGTTTCCCGCGATCCGTAGTTCTTGCGGATTCAAAACGACATGCTTTACCGACTCGCGCCGATACGTGTACGTGATGTGGACCTTGCCGTCCGAGGTCTGGATCACGGCGGGATACGAATATTCGCCCCGCGGATGCTTCTCCAGCGTCAGGACCGGGGTCCAATCGCGGCCGTCGGCCGAGAGGGCGACGTTCAACATCGCCCGATTGCGGCCGCTGCGCACGGTGTGGTTGTAGACGATCAGCTGCCGGCCGTCGCGCAGCGTGACGGCATCGGTACCGGCATTCGGGTTGGGTAGCGGGGATGCGGTCATGTCGCCCCACGTCTGCCCGCCGTCGGTCGACCAGCATTGCGTCACGACGTTTTGCCGGCTGCGACACATCACTTGCAGGCGACCATCGGGGTAACTCAGAATGCTTGGTTGAATCGCGCCGAATTCCTTACCGTCGTGAAACGGTCCGATCACCGTCCACGTCTTGCCGAGGTCCCGAGTCAACTCAAAGTGCACGCGCCAGCCATCGTGTTCCGTACTGGACGGGCAGAGAATCGCGCCGTCCGCCAGTTGTATCGGTTTGTTTTTCACGGGACCCAGCAGATGTCCAATGCGGTCGTTTTCGCCAAGTCGCCGAGGACTTGACCAGCTGCGGCCATCGTCGGCGGACGTCGTCAGCATGCCCCACCAGGAAGCGGGCGAGGGCCCGACTTTGTAAAACAGCATGAGTGGTCCGCCGGTCGGCCGAAACAGCACCGGGTTCCAGCAAGCGTACTCGCGACTTTCCCCTTCGCTGCCGTCGACCACTTCGACAGGTTCCGACCACGATTTTCCGTCGTGGCGCGAAACGCGAATACCCACGTCGGGATTCTTTTCATGCGACCCCGCAAACCAGGCGGCCACCAATCCCGCTGGCGTTTCCGCGATGGTCGACGCATGGCAGGACGGCGTCGGCTTGTGCTCCAGATCGAAAATCAGCTCGGCACTAACGTAGCCCGCGTCTCCCGGTTCGGAGGCGTCCGGCAAATCGGCGCCGCGCGCGGCGCTGAACAGCACGATGGGAAAACTCAGCAGAATCGACATAAGGGAACCAATGCGCATGATGGATAGACCTTTCCGAAACCTTCCGTCTGTGGCCTCTTTACCGGCCGCGGAAAAACGCCACGGGTATTTTCGTTGCCTGCTACTTGTCCGGCAGCTCCGCGGCAGGAATACTGGATGCTGCCATTGTCACTGGAATGGACGTTGATTTCCAGTATCGGTCGTTGGTCCCCGGCGTGCGCGGTTGGCATGCATGACCAGAGCCTGCCCTCTCCCCTTTCGAAATGAGAATCTCGCATGACGATCGCGTCCCCAGTACGCCCGTTCCGTGGCATCATTCCGCCCCTGGTAACGCCTCTCTCGGCGCGAGACCGACTGGACGAGGCGGGATTGGAGCGGTTGATTGAACATGTGATCGCCGGCGGCGTGAACGGGATCTTCGTACTGGGAACGACCGGAGAAGCGCCGTGCCTTAGCTATCGTCTGCGGTGCGAACTGATCGGCCGGACCTGCGAAATTGTCGATCAGCGGGTGCCGGTGTTGGTGGGGATCACGGATACGTCGTTTGTCGAGTCGGTTCATCTCGCGCAAATCAGCGCCGAGGCGGGCGCGACCGCCGTGGTGTTGTCCGCGCCGTTCTACTTCCCCCTGGAACAGGACGAGTTGCTCAGACACATCTCCGCGATGAACGAAGAGTTACCGCTGCCCCTGATGTTGTACAACATGCCCGGCCTGACCAAGACCTGGTTCGAAATCGACACGCTGCGCGAACTGTCCAGTATTCCCAACATCGTGGGAATCAAGGATAGCGGCGGTGATATCAAATACTTTGCTTCGCTCATGACCTTGCGCGATCGGCGACCCGACTGGTCGATTCTGATTGGGCCTGAACACCTGTTGGCGGAATCGCTTCACATGGGTGGAGACGGCGGTGTTTCGGGAGGCGCCAACGTGCTGCCGCAATTGTTCGTAGCCTGCTATCGCGCCGCGGTAGCGGGCGACGAGGAAGGCGTTCGGCGCACAAACGAGTGGATCCAGGAATTCCAACGGATCTACGAAGTTGGCAAGCATGCATCGCGGTTCGTCCGGGCCACCAAATGCGCGCTCTCGCTACTTGATCTATGCGACGACTTCATGGCCGAACCGTTTCGTCGTTTCCCGCCGCCTGAACGGGATCGCGTGGCAGCGATACTGGCGGAGATGATACCCGCATTGCGGCTGGCCCTTGGGAACAACTCAATGTCCACTGCCGCATTCCTCCGGACGTAGCGGCCGTGCGCCGGCCTTCCGGTCTGCCAACCGGACATTCCGGTCAGGCTACCACCGCTTGATGCCGCGGTCGTGATGCAACGCCTCGCGGGCGCGGCTACTGAGTCCGTATTCGAGTCCGGGTCGGTTTACTTCGAGCATGAATTCGTAGCGCGCGTTGGGCAGTGACGAGCGCACGACGGGCACGTGGCTGATCCGCAGAACACTGGCCGGCACGGCATTCCAGCGCGCGACATACATGCCTGCTCCGAGTGTCGGTTCCGCGCGCAAGTGCAGGTACTGCATGCCCAGTGCGACCAGTTTTCGTTCGTCTCCCGTGTAGCCGTCGAACGAGATGCGCTGAACGCGGTGAAAGCGATCGAAATAATAGGTCAGAGACCCCGCCAGGTCGTCTTCGGCGGTGCCCGTGACCAGCGGAACGCGCAGGCCCATCAGGTTCGTGTCCGCCAGCACCGTGGAAACGCGCGACCAGTTCTGCGTGACCCATTTCGGAGAAACATCAAATCGCAGCACCTCGGTCAGTTCCCGGATCACGGGGCCTTCCAACGGCGGGGCGACGATTTCCAGGCCGCCAACCATGGTATCGGCGTCGGCGGCGGAATCATCGATCGGCGGAAAGACGCGCTCCTCGACGCCAATGCCGCCCACATCCAGGTTGGTGAAGTGCGTTTCACGCGGCTCCGCTGGCAGCGCCTTTCCGAATGCCGCTTTGATGTCGCGAACCGGTTCTTGCGCAAACGCCGGCAGTTTTTCTTCTTCGATTGCAAACGGCGCCCCAACCAAGGTGGCGACCGCGGCTGTCAAGAAGATCCGCCTGGTAATCAAGCGCCGCAACATGCCAAACATAGAAAGCCTCCGAAACACAACGATCCGTGTCTAGTTATCGGCGACCCAGCAGAAGGTCTTTGTCCCGGGTGGCGACAGTCGACTCGTGGCGGTCGTAACGGTTTATTCGAGTTCACGCTTTGGCATGTTTATCCGAGAAACAGCGGGCGCAGCGTGATGATGCCGGCCGCGCCAGCCTACTCGTCCAGCGCGACGCCCAGAATCGCAGCTGCGTATTCCTCGTCAGAATAATATGCCTGCCGCTCGTTCTCCATTTGGATGCCGAGCGCCGCCAGCATGCTCTCCGCTTTCTCCTGGGGATAGCGCCGCTGGCATTGCCGCAGCACCAACGCAAAATCCTCGTGCTCCAGCGCCGTGGCAAAATCCGGCCAGTAGCCGACCGCGTGTTGGGGATTGTTTTCCAGGATCAGGTGCCGGCAATACGCGTCGATCCGCGGCAGTCCCATGCGCGCGGCATTGCAGCCGGCGATGACCAGCAGGCGGTCGCGCACCAACGGCCGCTGGCGCCGTTGGCTCACCATCGCCAGGTGCAGGTAAAGGGCCAGTAGATCAATGGGCTCGGACACGATTCACCTCAGTGTAGCGTTTTTCGGCTTCCCATGGCTAAGCTTGGCGAGAATAATACCGGGTTGAAGGAAACATCATGACTGTGCGGTGCGGAAAATGTGGTGAAGAACTGCTTGGTGCCGTGAATCGCTGTTGGCGCTGCGGCGCGCCGTTGGTGGTGCGGACTGGCGACAACGCAGCGCCGCCCGTGCGGCAAGAGCCCGTAGCGGTGACGGTCGTCCCCGCGGATCAATCATCCGCAGCGCGGGATGCGGACAGTGGTGCGACGGAAACGACTGATCGTCCGGTCCGCTTCGGTTCGCCGTTCGCGATTTCCGCAGATGCGCCAGGCCATAGCGCCGTTACAGCTGGAAACAGAACCGGCGTCCAGCCTCGCTATCCCAAGAACGCGGCCGCGATTGGCGGCGCCATCGCCTCCGTGGTGCTGGGCATACTGAGCTTGATCGTCTCGCTCTACACCTTCCTGGCGTTACCCGTTTCAATCCTGGGTATGCTGATGGGCATCTGGGGGCTCTATTCCCATCGCCGCGGTCTGGCCATGGTCGGGTTGGTCCTCTGCTGCTTCGCCCTTATCCTTTCGGGATTCCACGGTTCGGTGGCCCTGTTTGAATCGATCTATGGCATGAAGCCCTGGGAACGACCGATACCGGACATTCCGGCAGCTGGCGGTTTTTGATGGAGCACGGGCGGGTTTTGATGGAGCACGGGCGGGTGTTGATGGAGCGCGGACGGGTG
>CALBSZ010000680.1 GCA_937967665.1 uncultured Planctomycetaceae bacterium | reverse complement strand
CCTCGGCCGCTTGCGCGTGAACTCGGTGGAAAACCTTCAGGATCTCGTCGCCGGATGGATTGTTCTCCGGGTGGGGATCGGGCGTGGGCCCCTTGCTGAATGCCTTACGAAATTTTCCCGACATGATTTCGCTGTCCACCGGCTGGCGACCGCGCTGGCGAAACAGCAGCAGCCCATATTCGGCCATGGCCAGATGACCGACCTGCCAGGCCAGGTGCGTGACACCCTCGGCCGGCTGGCGAAACCAATCTCCGGGCTCCATATCCGCTAACAGGGAGAGTGTGTACTCGCGCGCGAACTGCACCTGCCGCCACGCCTGTTCTAGTCGAGTGCTTTGGAACATGCTCATACGTCTTCTTTGTCACCGAACCAGGCACAAGCGTACCCTTTGTAGAAGACGGCGCCTAGCGCGTGCCATTGCCAGCGCGGATCGTTCCAGACATGACGATTGGCAATCACGTTGTGATGCGATTCGCTTTCGCGCCAAACTTGCAGCGCGTGTGCCGCGTCGCGGACGCCGGCCGCGCTGATTTCGAATCCGAAGCCGGGATAGCCCGTGATTTCCTTCGGCTTATTCCACATCAGCGGCCAGGTATCCTTGTTGCCGTAGTCGTATCCGCCGCCCTGCCAGTATTTGCTGGGCGACCAACTGTGCAGGCTGCCGTAAATATCGTGCGGGCGGCGATAGCAAAGGTCCTTGGCATGCACCGCCGCCACGGCAGTCAGCCGCGCCGACATCCTTGCCGCCGGAAGCCCGATTTCGCGGCGGTAGTCGTTGATCAGGTCCGCCAGGATCCAGAAGTCCCGCTTGCTACGTCGAATCTCGGCGACCGTGGGAATGCGGGTGGCCGAACCTCCAGCAAGACTTAAGGAAGGAACTGCCAACGCCGTCGCAGCTCCGGCGGTCGTCGTGATGAGTTGACGTCTATGCAAAAACGCCACGGATTTGCTCCTTCAACAACATTTGGGACTTGTTGTCGCTCCCCGCTAAAGCAATCATAGGGAATTCCGCAAAACCAGACCATATTGATGTCGGCAAACGCGTTTCACACGGCACGCGCACAGTTCGGCCGAATCGTCTTCAACAGATAGCATGGCATGACGACTGAGCTCTTTAAGATAGCCGGCGGTTACGTTTACGACCCGCTACACGAAATTGACGGCCAGGTGCAAGACATCTGGGTGCAGGACGGCAAGGTCATATCACCCCCTTCTGATCCGTTTACGCGACCGACGCGCACGCTGAATGCGTCCGGCTTGGTGGTGATGCCCGGCGGCGTGGACATGCACTGCCACATCGCGGGCCCCAAAGTGAATACGGCGCGGAAGATGCGCCCGGAAGAGAAACGGAACAGCGAGGTTGTGGAACGCACGGCGATCACGCATAGCGGGACCATGGGGAGTGTCCCCAGCACGTTCGCAACAGGCTACAAGTACGTCGGCATGGGATATACCACGGCTTTCGATGCCGCCGTCCCGCCATTGTCCGCGCGGCACACGCACGAGGAGTTTGAAGATACGCCCTGTATCGACAAGGGCTTCTACGTGCTGATGGGAAACAACCATTACGTGATGCGGGCCATCAAGGAACAGGAACCGGCCAGGCTAAAGGCCTTTGTGGCCTGGCTCCTGGGCGCGGCCAAAGGCTACGCGCCGAAGCTGGTGAATCCCGGCGGTGTCGAGGTCTGGAAGAACCATCCAGCCGGAAACGTCACGACGCTGGACCAGCAAGTGGACCATTACAACGTGACGCCGCGGGACATCATCCGCGAATTAGCGAGGACGGCCAACGAACTGCGTCTGCCGCATCCAGTGCATATCCACTGCAATAACCTGGGCCTGCCCGGGAACTGGGATACCACGCTGGCGACCATGCAGGCGCTCGATGGCCATCGCGGGCACATTACCCACATCCAGTTCCACAGCTACGGCGGGGGCGATGCCGACGAAAACACGTTCAACTCGAAAGTCCTGCCGCTCGCCGATTACGTGAACTCCCACGACAACATCACCGTGGACGTCGGGCAGGTGATGTTCGGCGCGACGACCAGCATGACGGGCGATGGCCCGCTGGGGTACTTCCTGCACAATGTTTACGGCACCAAGTGGTTCAGCGCCGACACAGAACTCGAATCCGGCTGCGGCATCGCGCCGATCACTTACCGCAACAAGAGCCTGATGCACGCCCTGCAATGGGCCATCGGACTGGAATGGTACCTGGCCGTACACGATCCCTGGAAGGTGGTCATGAGTACCGATCATCCCAACGGCGGTTCGTTCCTGGCGTACCCGCAGATCATTCGACTGCTGATGGATCGCACCTATCGCCAGGACATCATTAAGACCGTTCATCCGGAACTCCGCAGCCGCTGCCAGCTGGCCGACATGGAACGCGAATACACGCTGCACGACATCTGCGTCATCACCCGTGCCGGCCCCGCAAAAATCCTCGGCCTGCGCAACAAGGGGCACCTGGGACCCGGCGCCGATGCCGACATCACCATTTATACGCCACACGAAAACAAAGAGACCATGTTCGCGCTGCCGCGCTATGTGATCAAAGCCGGCGAGATCATTGTGGAAGAGGGAGACATCCGCAAGAACGTATACGGCAAGACATTGCACGTCGGCCCCGAATACGACGTCGGCGTGGAAGCCGATATCGCTCAATGGTTCGAGGACTATTACTCCATCCGCTTCCGCAACTACCCCGTGTCCGATTCGTACCTGCACGACGCCGAAAAGATCGCCTGCAGTTGACGGCGAGTTGCGACTATCCCGCCCCACCGCGGCGTCTTCCACGCTGTGCTGCTTAATGTACCAGGCAATGCCACTGCAGAATTAATTCTGCTGGCTGACGACGTCCCCTAGCTTTTCAAGCTGGGCGTAACCTTGAGGTTGGCACACTTTCTCCGTGTCTTTTCTTTTGCCTTTTTCTGGTCAAGTTGCCTCTTGGCGCCGACAGGAGATGGATCACGCAGAGGCGCGGGGCACGCGGAGAGAGAATATGGAGTTGGACGAGATTACTGCAGTGATGATCGAGCACGTGATTCCAAAACGCCTATTTCTCTGCGTCCCCCGCGCCTCCGCGTGAGGTCCAACCCGCTCGGCGTCCGAGTATCGGTAACGACTATGCTCCGGACAGTTCTTCTGGATAAATCAAAGGGTGCCCACCTCGTTGTCGTGCACGTGCTGCGCGATCACAACGTATTCATGGGCGTTGCGCTGCAGGCTGACCGACACGTCGAACTGCCGCGTACTGAACTCGAATATTTAGCTGCGCTACAATACTAGGCAAGCCCGGTGTCTTGCCATAGGATTACGCGTTTTCCAGGTTTCTCGGAGAATCGTCTGGTGTGGCCGATCTTTTTGCTGGCCGTTTACTGTGTGTTGATCGTGGCCGCTTCGCTGTTGGGAGGCTGGTTGCCTTCGATCATGCGCTTGTCGCACACGCGGATGCAGGCGGTGATGAGCTTCGTGGGGGGCTTGATGGCCGGTGTCGCGATCCTGCATATGTGGCCGCATGGCGTTGCCGAAGCCGACGACGTGGATGTGGTGGCGGTGGCGACCCTGCTGGGATTGGTCGTCATGTTCTTCATGATTCGCATGTTCCACGTTCATCAGCATGGCGACTTCGATCCGGATCATGTCGACCACGGTCATTCTCCTAAGGAAGCGCATCAGCACGATTCGGAGTGCGTGGAGCACGACCATCACCATCAGCACTACGACGCATGCCCGCAGCGAACATCGGGCTGGATCGGCTTGTTCATGGGCCTGGCACTGCACTCGATGCTGGACGGGATCGCGCTGGCGGCCAGCGTCGCGGCGGCGGGACATGACGCGTCTACCGTAAAACTCGCCGGCATCGGCGCTTTTCTGGCGGTACTGTTGCACAAGCCGCTGGATTCGCTGTCCATTGCCATCGTGATGATGCACGGCGGCTGGGCCAAGGGAGTCCGCTCGGCGATCAACGCAGCTTTCTCGCTGGCGTGCCCTTTGGGCGCGCTGGTGTTTTCCTTGGGAGTGCAGCAGTTTTCGGAATCACAGCACATGATTGTCGGCTGCGCGCTGGGGTTCGCGGCCGGAATTTTCTTGTGCGTGTCGTTGGCGGATATCCTGCCGGAAGTGCAATTTCACAGCCATGACCGTTTAAAGCTGTCCTTTGCGTTGGTGGGCGGGATCCTGCTGGCGTTTGCCATTGGCCTGCTGGAACCGGCCCATACCCATTCGCACTCGCGTCCCGACGCCACGTCCCAGCAACGCTGACGCGCGGCGTAGCGACGTTTCGCGCGGACTCTTAGTTCGGTAAAGGGGTCAGGAGTCAATTGTGCGAAGCACCCGAAGGGCCGTTCCGGCAATTGACTCCTGACCCCTTTACCCTCAATTGGCTTCAGACGTTCCCGATTCCGCGGCGTCGATCTTCTTCTTGAGCATGCGGGCCCGCAGGATACAGCCTTGCCGCTGTGCGGAATCGTCGCGTAAATAGATGTCGCGGGCGGTCTGCAGGTCACCCAGGGCTTCGTACGATCGCGCGATCGTGTAACTTGCCGCATGCCGCCAGGGGCTTTCGTGTTCCGCGTCCAGCACCTGCGTTTGCAGCCAGTTGGCAGCAACTTCGTACTTGCCGTTGTCGTAATGGGCCAGGCCAAGCCAGTACGTCGCGTGGGCCTTGGCGATCAGGTACATCTGCTGGGAAAGCCGCAGGCGGGCGCGGTACGCTTCGTCGGTTTCGTTTTCGCTGCTTCGTCCCAGCCCGATCTGCTCGCGTGTTTCGCTCGAGGTGCCGATCTTTTCGATGGTGGATTGCGGTATCCGCGCTTGCATGTAGTATTGCTTCGCACCTTCGCTGTCATCGGTGGCGTCCAGCTGGCGGCGAAAGTGCAGTTCGCGAGCCATCGCCAGCGGCGTCTGGCTTTGAAACGGCGCGGACTCCAGGAACAGGTTGAATGCTAATTGCTGATGGCGTTGAGCTGCCTTGCCGTACGCCTCCTGGAAAACAAACACCTCAAACGGGATTTCCCAGAGCCGGACGCTGACGATTTCGTCGTGTTCTCGCAGGTGTTCGGCCACGTCACTCGGAGAAGCAGACAAGGCGATGAGCTCCTCGCCCACCCAGGCACGTTCCAGTCGTTGCATCCGCTGCGACAAAGCGAAGTGCGATGCCGCCAGCAACCCCACCAGCCCGTTCAAATCCGATTCCTGGATGTCGTATGGCCGCTGGTCGTCGATGTCCAACCGGCGCAACAGCGAGGGATTCTGTTTGAGTTCGGAAAGCGTAACGATCCCACGCTCGTCATCGCCGGGCAAGGGCAGGCCCAGCTGCGTGTCGAAGACATAGATCCGTTCCCCGATCAGAACTCCTACGGCCCAGGGAGTCGAACGGGGACGCTGGGCATTGGAACGCAAACCAATCATAAACGCGGGGATCCGTTGCTGGCGGCACAGTTGAATGAACACACGCGCCCGCTGCCACGCATCGCCATGGCCATACATCAAGACTTGCCACGGCTCGTAGACGTAACCGGGTCCCGGCAAGGCGCGCTCCGGCCCCGTGCGCGGCCGCTCGGGACTGACGTTCGGTTTATTCAGCGGTCCTGCCGCCGCATCTTTGGGATATTCGCGGAGGGAATCCAGTTGCAAGTGGCAGACCGTCCAATCAAACAACCGTTCCGATTGTTGCAACTGCTGCTTCTCGAAGGCGTCCAGCGGCTGCTGCTCCAGCCACTCAACGAAATCGCTCGGCGAATCCTCCCGGGTGGACCACCGCGCAATTTCGCTCAACCAATTGCACTGCCGCAAGTAATTCAGATCCCCGAGCGTAAATCGCAGGGCGGCCAAACCATCCAGCTGTTTTCGTTTCCGCAATTCGGGAGGCAGTTTCTGCAACAGCGGATCGGGGCTCCACTCCGCGTCCGCTTCCAAACCCTCGGCCCACATGTCGAGGACCTTGATGATTTGGAGGCTCACGCGATCCTGATTATATTCGTCGAAGTGCTTGAGCAGTTCCAGTGCGTTGGCGACGTCGAACTGATCAACTCGCTGCGGCGTATTGACTTGCGAGAACGGCATCGGTTCCGGAGCTGGAGGCGGAGCGGTACGCGGGCAGCCGGCGCACGACGACAATACCATCAGCGAAAACGCGCCCAGCACGGCCACGCGTGAAGGCAGGCGGTGCGGCAGATGATTTCGCCGCGGCGGTGCCCACCGAGCACCGGAATCGAAAAGCACGCGGCTCGGTCGAGTCAGCAGCGTATCCCAGAGCGGGCGGGCGGTTGTCGAGTCCGGCTTGCGCCGGTTCTTCCGAGTTGCCATCATGAAAAACTTTCGACCGTTTCGCGAATTCTCAGCAGCCGTTCCAGCAGCCCGCGCAACTGTTGCAGCGGCACCATATTCGGCCCGTCACTGGGCGAAGTGTCCGGGTCCGGATGCGTTTCCAGGAACAGGCCGTCGATACCGATCGCGGCGGCGGCACGGGCCAGGGGCTCCACCATGGCGCGATTGCCGCCCGTCTTGCCATCCAGTCCGCCCGGTTGCTTAACGCGGTGCGTGCCACCGAAAACGACCGGGACACCAAGTTCACGCAATTGCGTCAGGGCCTGCATGTCATTGACCAGGCGGCCGTACCCGAAAAATGTGCCACGTTCACAAACCAGAATATTCTCACATCCCGACGCTCTCAACTTGCCCACAACGTGCTGCATGTCCGCCGGCGCCAGAAACTGCCCTTTTTTTACGTTGACGGCCCGGTTTGTGTTCGCGGCGGCCACCAGCAGGTCCGTTTGCCGCGCCAGGAAGGCCGGAATCTGCAGCAATTCGCAGACTTCCCCCGCCATGGCTGCCTGGTGCGATTCGTGGATGTCCGTGGTGACGGGAATGCCGAGTGTCACGGCCACCTCGGACAAGATCTTCAATCCTTCGTCGATACCCGGACCGCGAAAACTGTCGATACGGGTGCGGTTGGCCTTATCGAACGAAGCCTTGAACACCAGGCGAACGTCCAGGCCCTCGGTTGCTTCATGGATCTGCTCGGCAATCGAAAGGGTCAGGTCACGAGATTCCATGACACACGGACCGACGATGAGCAAGAGCGACTGATTCTCGCCACAAAGATAGCGACCTATTTTTGCTTCACGTTTTGACATGAGAACTCTAGCGGTTAGGACTTGCGAGATGGTTTCGAACCAGGGAGCCGCCACCGGGTAGGCAGTGCGCGGTGATCCACGCCTGCGGTGCCAGGATCCAAAGATGCTCGCGTCTGACGCTGATACTCAACGGCAACTCGCCACCTGGATCGCCATCCAACTGGTACGGAACCGACGCGTCGGATTCAATTCGGACGGCAGGCGTTCGCATGATCGTACAACTATCCAACTTTTGATGCTGTCCCGTCACAACTCCGGCCAGGTACCGCAAGCCGCTGAAAAACGAGCCCTCCCGAAACGTACAGACGTCGAGCAGCCCGTCATTACTGATGGCCTGCGGCACACAGTAGAGGCCCGCCGCATACCGGGGCACGTTCACGACGAATACCCACTTCGCTTCGATGGCATCATGGCCGTCGCAGTATACACGGAGCGGAGGATAGGAGTAATGACGTAGCGAGGCGAGTATCGGCTTGATGTAACTGACGTGACCGATGTTCCCGGTGCGTGTTTCGTCCAGTCGCCGCACGACTTCCGCGTCGAACCCGCAGCCCGCCATCAGCAGGAACAAGCGATCCGCAACGCAACCCACGTCGAGCCGCGTTGATTGGCCGTCGACGATCATGCTGCCGACAGCGGACGCCGTGGGCCGAATCCCCAGAAATTTGGACAGCAGGTTCTCGGTCCCCGCCGGCAGGATGGCCAAAGGAATGTTCTCAGGGAGCCTGTTTGCCAATAGTGCCACGGTCCCGTCCCCGCCGGCGGCAACCACCGCGCGTATCGAATTGGCACATGCAGCCGCAAGATCGCGCAGTTCGGCCAGGTCCCTCACGATCTCGACGCGCAGTTTCCGCTCGGTCAAGAACTCCGTCAGACGCGCCACCATGGAATTGCCAGAACCTGAACCAGCTTTTGGGTTTACCGAAATGATGACGCGGTCGCGTTCCGCAGGTAACGGGATGCCGGAATAAGACACAAGCTTCAGCCAGCCGCGGGACTGGTCCATTTTGCACAAGCTATGGTGAATACCGCACCGCCAAATTGTACAAGCTGTTGCGAAATGCCGCACGAGGCCTGGGGGCGACTGGCGGGCAAAATGGCCCTGGGTGAGCAAATGTGGCGACTTCACAAAGAATCCATTGACGCAAACCCCTGTGCTGTCGAGGTTTTCGTCGCCGGTCGCAATAAACGTCAAGATTTCACAACCACTGGCACGTCGCGTGCTTTTAAAGCCTGACGCGGTCGACAAGAAAACTCGGCAATTCGCCATATCCTGTTTTCGCAAAAGGCTTTACAGAACGTCTCGGTCGTTGATTCCGAGCGTGCTGTCAGGTTGCTCAGGCCGCACCATTAGCTTCGGCTGGCCCGTGGGGTCTCTGACGCCCAATTTCGCTCGATGGTTGCCTTGCCCCTGGCCATCTAGCATTGCCAAAACGTTTTTGGCACGTCAGGACCCCGCTTTTTTATGCGCATCGGGAATCCCTCCCTCCGGATCCGCTCTCCGCTCGTTCCTCGCGACTCTTCCAGAGGAAGAGTTGGTTGCATCGCAGAGGGAGAGTTGGTTGCATCGCTGCAATTGGAAACTTCAAAAACTACACGACTTCGCTGGCACGGGACGAACGGGCCAGCGGGCTTCGCGAGAGCCCTGACAAGCGATGTTTTCGCCTCCGCGCTATTGACGAAACGCTTGTGTTTTTCTAACGTTTAAGGTTTCTCAATACAGTGCGAGAGAAGACCGCCAGCGTAGCTTCAATTGGCAGAGCACCGCATTCGTA
Source organism: uncultured Planctomycetaceae bacterium (assembly GCA_937967665.1). GTDB lineage: Bacteria > Planctomycetota > Planctomycetia > Pirellulales > Pirellulaceae > CALBSZ01. The sequence continues at coordinate 8,501 of CALBSZ010000680.1, read as the reverse complement.
ATGCGGGGGTTGCGGGTTCGACTCCCGCCGCTGGCTTTCTGGCTGATAGCCCCACCTGTAAACTGCGGCAGCGACTGCTTGTCGAAACGCCCTTACATCTTTAACTCTCAAAATAGTTTGCTGGAGTATCCGAGAATGGCCCAAGCCTTGGAAGTTGATCTTCGTGAAATCGTTTTATCCAACAACTCCTTTGGTCCGAACGAAATCGCTTTCATCAACAAGACGATTAGCGAAGATTATTCGCAGCTATCGGTCATGCGAGACGCCGTCGCCGAACTCGGCAACCTCGAAGACCGGTCGCCGGCGACGGCCGTGCGTCTGGGAGTCTGCTACTACTTGCTGGGCCAGTTTCAGAAGGCGATCGAAACGCTTTCCAACGCCGATGGCGGCGCATTGACCCATTTCTATCTCGGCAAGAGCCAGTTTGCGTTGGAACAGTACGACGCTGCCTGTGCCAGCTACGAAGCGGCAAAAACGGCCGGCTATCGCGAAGATGACTGCAACCTGGCGGTTGTCGAAGCCAAGCGTTATGCCGGTGAAGCTCGGCAGGCGATGGAGATCCTGGACCAGATGTTCGGTCCCGTCGAACAAACATCCGAATACCTGTATCAGCGAGGTGCGACCGTTTCCGCTTTGGGTGAGAATCCGGGCGAGGTGATTCGGCTGTATCAGCGGGCAGTCGATTCCGAGTCGCCGCATCCCGGCGCGTTGTTCGGGCTGGCCATGGAGAACGACCGCCGCGGCAACGATGCCGTGGCCATTCAGTTGTACCAGCAAGCCGCCGCTTGTTTTCCGGCCCATGTCGGTTCGCTCTTGAACCTGGGTGTGCTGTATGAAGACCAGGAAGACTACGAAAACGCGCAGCAGTGCTACCAGCGGATCATCGAAATTTATCCCGGCCATGAACGGGCGCGGTTGTACCTCAAGGACGCCGGCGCGTCGGGCGATATGTTCTACGACGAAGACGCGCAGAAACGGGAAGATCGCTTGTCGCAGATCCTCAGCATTCCCGTCACGGACTTCGAGCTTTCCGTGCGGAGCCGCAATTGCTTGCAGAAGATGGGCATCAACTCGCTGGGCGATTTGACCAGTACCAGTGAAGCGGAGTTGCTGGCGAGCAAGAATTTTGGCGAAACATCGCTGATTGAGATTCGGGAAATCCTGCACGCCAAGGGGTTGGAACTGGGGCAGTTTGCCCATGAAAAAGCGGCACCGGAACCTGCCTATGACGTCTCCAGCCTGTCGCCGCAGGAGCAGGCCCTGCTGGATCGGCCTATCGCCGATTTGAATCTTTCCGTCCGCGCGCGAAAGTGCATGGTACGACTCGGCCTGACTACGATCGGCGAACTCGTCGCCAAATCGGGTGACGACTTGCTGGAATGCAAGAACTTTGGCGTCACCAGCTTGAATGAAGTCCGCGAGAAACTGACGCAGCTGAATCTCAAGCTACGCGGCGATTAATCGGCCAGCACGGCTCTCCCTTGCCGACCTGGCTGAATGACGAATCAGGTTCGCCAGCAGAACGGACAGCATGTCATTTCGCTTTGAACTCCTGCGCACCGACAGCGGTTCCCGCGCGCGTCGATCGATTCTGCATACGCCGCGCGGCGTCCTTCAGTTGCCTGCGTTCATGCCGGTCGGCACGCTGGGCACAGTCAAGGGTTTGACGATCGACATGGTCCGTGCCGCAGGCGCGCAGATCCTGCTGAGTAACACGTATCACTTGGCGCTCCGTCCTGGCGAACACATCGTCCGGGCGCTCGGCGGCCTGCATGATTTCATGCAGTGGAATGGCCCCATCCTGACCGACAGCGGCGGCTTCCAGGTCTTCAGCCTGGCGCAGCTGACGAAAGTGACCGCTGCGTCCGCAATCTTCCGTTCTCACATCGACGGCCGCCAGATCGAACTGACGCCGGAACGAGCCATTGAAATCCAGGAGACACTGGGCAGCGATATCGCCATGGTGCTGGACCATGTGGTGGCGCTGCCGAACAGCGAGGAAGCGATCCGGGACGCCTGTGATCGAACGATCCTGTGGGCGAAACGCTGCCGCGACGCCGCGACGCGGCAGGACCAGGCGCAGTTCGCGATTGTCCAAGGTGGCTTGAATCCGGAACTGCGGGCTTACTGTGCCGAGCAGCTGATGCGGCTGGACTTTCCCGGTTACGCTGTCGGCGGACTCAGCGTGGGCGAGTCCCCGGAAGAAATGTACCGGATCCTTGATGCCACCTGCCCGCATCTGCCCGCGGACCGCCCGCGTTACCTCATGGGGGTCGGTCGTCCCGAAGATATGCTGGAGGCGATTCGTCGCGGTATCGACATGTTCGACTGCGTCATGCCGACGCGCAATGGCCGGAATGCACTCTGCTTTACCGACGCGGGACCGGTTCGCTTGCGGAACCAGAAACACCAGACGGACGCGCGCCCGCTGGAAGCGCACTGCGACTGCCCGGCCTGCCGGCACAGTCGCGGTTACCTGCGTCATCTGTTCCAGGCCAAAGAAATGCTCGGCCCCATCCTGGCCTCGATCCACAATGTCACGTACTACCTCCGCTTGCTGCAGGAAGCGCGGGAAGCGATCGAACAGGATCGCTTTGACGCCTTCTTCCGCGAAAAGATGGCAGGCTGGTCGACCGTTGAAGTCGAAGCCTAATCCGACAGCGCCAGGTTCCGTTGTCATACAAGCTCGAAGCGCCAGCGAGTGGGTAAGTTACGACCGGATACACTTGCTGGCGCCGCGGGCTTGTATGCTCGGAAACACTTGCTGGCGCTGCGGGCTTGTATTCTCGGATACACTTGCTGGCGCTGCGGGCTTGTATTTTGGCGGATTGCCGTAAACTTGGGGCTGTCCAGCCAACGCGAGCGTTGCTGCCGCGTTCCGCAGTTCTCCGCAGGTTCAGTTGGCCCTCGAGTCGGGGTATACTGAACGTATTCCAAACGCTAACGGAGAATGGACATGACCTGCGCGCGAACTTTCCTGACGTTATGTTTCCTTGTCGCTATCGGCTTGAATACGTGCCCTGCGGCGGAACGCAATATCATCTTCTTCATTACCGATGACGAGAGCCCGACTCTGGGCTGCTACGGTGATCCGGTAGCCGTGACGCCAAACATCGACGCCCTGGCCAAGGACGGGACTCTGTTCCGCAACGCCTTCGCCACAACCGCCAGTTGCAGTGCCAGCCGCAGCGTGGTGATGTCGGGCCTGCACAATCACATGAACGGGCAGTACGGGCACCAGCATCATTTCCACAAGTTCGCGTCGTTTTACGACGTGGTCAGCCTGGCTTTGCCGCGTGTACTGGCGAACGCCGGCTACCGGACGGCACAGATCGGCAAGTACCATGTCGCGCCCGAAGAAGTCTATCACTTCGAAACGTATCTCAGCGGAAACAGCCGTAACGCGGTTCAAATGGCGGACAACTGCAAGGCGTTCATCACCGCCAGCGATCCGCGGCCGTTCTGCATTTACTTTGCGACGTCCGATCCGCATCGAGGCGGTGGTCGCGATCAGACATCGCAGCAGGAACTGAAGCCCGATCTGTTCGGCAACAAGCCGAATCGCGGCAGCCATGCGGGCGTGGACGAGGTCTTTTACGATCCGGCCCGTGTGCCCGTGCCCGCCTTCCTGCCCGATACGATCGAAACGCGTGAAGAGCTCGCGCAGTATTACCAATCCTGCTCGCGCATCGACCAGGGCGTAGGCCGGCTGGTCGAGATACTCAAGGAAGCCGGTTTATACGACAAGACGATGATCGTGTTCACCTCCGATCACGGCATGGCGTTCTCCGGAGGCAAGACGACCGTGTATGAAGGCGGGTTGCGAGTGCCTTTCGTGGTGCGTAATCCCTACGAAGAAAACCGCGGCGTGGAATCGACCGCCTTGATCAGTCACGTCGACATCACCCCCTCGCTGCTCGACTTTGCCGGCGGTCTGGATCCCAAGACCAACGGCCCCAAGAACATTGTCAACGCCAAGAAGTACTGGCAGCAGCGTGGCGAGAACCTGAAGGAGAACCGCAGCGGAGGCCACCAGTTCACCAGCTACCACGGCAAGTCCTGGATTTCGATTCTGGGGCAACCGAACGCCGAACACTGGGACACCATCTTCGCCTCGCACACGTTTCACGAGATCCAGATGTACTATCCGATGCGCGTCGTTCGCGACAAGAATTACAAGCTGATTTGGAACATCGCGCACGGACTCCCCTACCCTTTCGCTTCCGACTTGTGGGCGGCATCCAGCTGGCAGGCCCAGTTCAAGAAGGGGCCCGATGCGCCGTACGGCAAGAAAACCGTGGACCAGTACATTAACCGTCCCGCTTTCGAACTCTATGACATCGTCGCCGACCCGGATGAATCCTCGAACCTGGCCGACGATCCCAAGTTCGCCGACGTCCTGGCCGAATACCAGCAGAAGCTGAAGAACTTCCAGAAGCGGATGGACGATCCCTGGATCATGAAGTGGAGCTACGAATAGAGCCGGTCGACGGGGTCGCGTCTCTCGAAACTAGGCTCAAGCACGTCGCCGGAAGGGCCGATACACGAGGCAGCTAAATCTTGTCTCACTTTCCGCGATCGTGCTGTCCATGCTAGCGTCGGAGCCAACCGCGCCGTTGAACGAGAAGACTCGCGATCGCGGTTTGCGCCTGCTCGCTGCCTTGCAGGTCAACGTCACTGCTCCGACCGCACGACCAACCAGCCGCTGGAATGGAATCCTGTGGCTGATGTGGACACTGGTCACGCTTGTCTGTCCGTTTGCTGTCGCGCTGCTGTGGATCCACATCGCCGCCAAACAGACGAAGAAGCGTCCGATGGCGGAAGCGATACTGGCCATCCTGCAGCCTTTTGCCATGTTGGCCGCGCTCACCGGGATGATGCTCGCCTACCTGGTTGTCTTTGGTTTCGCCGACGAAGCAAACCTGCAAACGCTGTCCTGGACCTGGGACAGCGATTTCCTGGCCCAGGTGGCGTTGAGCGGCATGCTGGTGGCCCTGGTCGCCATGTACTGCATGGGGATCCTCAGCGGCCAGCGCGCGTGGAAGTATCGTCACGCGCAGACGGTCGCCGCCAATGAAGACGAGTTTCGCTGGAAGGATTTCTTCGCCAGCGTGTTCTTGTGGTTCACGACCGGCTGGATGGGCGGGCATCGATTCTACGCCCGTCGCGGCATGACCGGCCTGCTGTACGCCGCCACCTTCGGGCTCGGCGGCATTGGCTGGGCCTTCGACTGGTTCAAGCTGGCCCAGCTGTGCGTGGACAATCAGCAAGACGCGAATGCCGCCAAACTGGCCAGCTGGGCGGACGAAATGCGCGAACTGCGATGGTACGACGTGGTGCAGCGAGTGATCGTCTATTTCGTCACACCGTCCCTGTGCGTTGTGCTATGCGTCTGCAGCGACCATCTCGAGCTGCTGGGAGTGCTGCTGGTGATCATGGTGGTCGGCGGCCTGCTGGGGAACATTGACGAGATCATCCGCAAATCGGGAATGCTTCAGTCGATTCCTTTCTTCAAGATGGGATTTGAGATCCTGAAGAACCTGGATCGCTACTACGCCAACCAGCGGCCGCGGTCGCTGTTGTTTTATGCGGTCTATCCGCTGTCGGCGCCGATCGGCGCGTTCTGGTCTGCGGCCATCCGCCACGAAGCGAAACTCTATTTGAAAATCGTTGGCGGCATCCTGCTCGTGCCGCTCTTCAAGTACGCCACTTCCTTCAAGTCGACTTTCCAGCACATCGACAAATCGCAGATGCTGACGCATGTGGGATTTCACCTGGCCGTCATCCTGGTCGTCTCCACGTTCCTCGTGCTTCCGGTCGTGACCACGTCCTACAAACTGCGTTTGGCCGGACGAGACCGCCGTTTGAAGCTGTTGGCCATCGCGGGACTGGCGCTGGCGATTCCGGTGGGCGGAGTCACTTACTTCTGGCAACATCAGGTGATCGGTGTCACCCCGACGTCGCGAAAACTGTTGACGCTGCGGATGCAGTCGGACGATTTTCGCGGCGAATTGGAAACGGCCGCGGAAATGTTTCTACGTCACTACCAGATAACCGGCATGCCGTTGCACAGCCGCGCGGACCGCTACCTGGACGTCGGCGACGAGAGCGTCCATACGCACCACCTGCTAACGGAACGATTTCGTAAACATCTCTCCGGCTTCGTCTGTCCGGAGGAGCAGCGTGCGTTTCGCGTGTTCAGCTTGGAGGAAAACGCGGGAGGCTTTCACTTTGAGAATGGGACCCTGGTCCATCCAAAAACGCACCGGTGGCTGGGCATCCTGCACGGCGCCGGCACCGAACGCAGCGGCATCTTGTGCCTGATCGGCCCGGAAGGAGACGTTCACACCTCGCTGCACTCGCGTAGCTGGCAGCAGCGCGACACGGCCAGCTCGCCAGCGCTGTACGTGTCGCTTGCCGACGTCCGGCGGATGGCCGAGCGCTCCGCTTACGTGACAGCGGAAGCGCCGGCTGTCATGCGACGTTGATACGAACCGCAGCGAAACAGCATGGCGCGTCGCCTGGCACCGGTCACGGGAAAGCCGGCGCGTCCCGCCAAAACGCACGTTGCGGCAAGCGTGAAATCCCGGCTGTGGCGAACACAAGCAGCCCGCTTGTCACGGCAAACGGGCTGTTTGTGTGAGATTGCCGGCGGCACTACTACTTCACATCAATGGGCTTATCGTCCACGTCCAAATCGCCCAGCGCGTATTGGATACCGGCCAGGTAGTGTTCCAGAACCACCGGGTTCCAATAGATTTCGTCACGGTGTCCCAGCGAACAGTAAAAAGTGCGGCCTTTGCCGTAACGCGCAATCCAGCTTATCGGAAACAAGCCGTCCTCGCGTTCCCCTTTACCGATTGGCGCGACGCCCTGATTCAGCCTCAACAGCATGCGGCGTTCGGACGCATTCGCCGTATCGTTGCGAAACTGGTAGATCTCATCCGTCACGGTGAAACCTTCGCCGCCAAATACCTTCAACAGCGGGTGCGTCGGATCGAGCAGGCGAACGGGAACCTTCGTGTGCCAGGGATGCCCGGCAAACGCGCCACCCATCATGTCGTTGTACTCTTTCCAGTTCTTATACGTATCGGTTGCACTATGAGTGCCCGCCAAACCCTTGCCATTCTTGACGAAGTCGACGAGACTTTGCTTCAAGCGTTCTTCCCGTGCTTCGGCCGCGGCCTTTTCCTCCGGATCGGCCGGCCATTTTTTGGGCCGGAACAGTTCACCGGTGGTGTTCACCATGATCACGGCATCGAATTGCTTCAGCGTTTCCGGTTCAAACATGGCATCGTCTTCGCTATGCACGGCCGACCAGGCGCCGGTCTTTTCGCCGAGCATGGTCAGGGATGTCACGCCAGTAGCGATCGATCCGTGACGAAATCCGTTGGTCTTGCTGAACAGCAGTACCTTGCGTTCCGCGCGCGGCTTGGCCGGCGCCGCGGCGGGCAGCGCGGCCTCGATGCGCTTGATCACATCATCGCTTACCTTCACCTCGGCAGACGCGTTGGAAACTATCGCGCCCGCCGCAATGACCATACTCGTCAGAATAAGAGCTGCTCTTTTCATTTCACAATCCTCACAGAAAAAGGAATAACGAAATCACTTTCGTTACGGCTTGATCGAATCCACGACCGTTCCCGACTTACGCAACCTGCGTTTGTACTTGCTGCGCGCTGCGATTGCAATCAGCCAGCGCTCCGCGCGCCGCGAGATCCACCCGGCACCGGCAATTGTGATCGCAGAGGGCACTCATTCGCGCGACGCTGAGAGCGCAATATGTAAAAGTCTCGTGACAAAAGCAAGCAACGGTGCCATTCTTTCCTTGTCGCGTGTTTAGGATTTGAAGCCCGACGTCAAGGAAACTGAACACAACGTTGCTGCGAGGCCGTCGTGCGGCCCGCCGCCGCCAGCGCGCGGAGTCCAATTTCGGGGCTGGTTGCTCGGATATACGGCTTGATCGCTACAGGTCGACCGCAGTCGCTCCACAAGCAGGAACCTGGCCTCGCGAGCCATGCGATTGGCCTGCGGAATGCACTCACGTCGACTACGCGTTTGCGTTTCAATTCCTTAGCGTTTCCAGCCCGCTTCCGACGGATTTTGCAGGCGGGACCGCCCTCTCGCTCCGAAGGAGTCGTTTGTGAAAGCCTGGCAGCAAGTGTGGACAGAAACCGATGGCGTTCTTTCCTTCGAATGGACGCTGCTGATAACGCTGGTCTGCATCGGAATTGTTTCTGGAGTGACCGGTGCCCGGGACGCCGTGATCGATGAACTGGGCGACGCCGCTCAAGCCATGTTGGCTTTAGACCAGTCGTTTACCATCGACTCGCCACTGGCCATTACCGTCGACGGGATCGGCGGCGGGGCACTCGATTCATTCTTCGACGACAGTGCGACCTACACCGATTGTGCCCGCACCTCAGCGCCGACCGGCCAGGGCGGTTTGTCGGAGTAGCCGTCGTGCCCGCGCTTCGCAACGCATGAGATCGATCGCGACT
>CALBSZ010000679.1 GCA_937967665.1 uncultured Planctomycetaceae bacterium | reverse complement strand
GTGTTCTATTTCTGCGGCCGCGGGCGTCCGCTTTCAAGATCGGACACAGGTCGTCGACAGCGTACCAACTGATCAACCGGAAAAACGCTGCAATTCTTAAGTAGCAATCCGCGGGCCACCCGGGACGGGAAAAACGCTGTTTTTCATAAAGTTTCCTGTGTTAACGGTTTACGGCGACGTCACAAACTCTGTCTTCGGCCATTCGCTTTAATCCGTGGCAGCCGTGCGTTTCAAAACGGCAACGAACCGTCTCATTCCGATACCGTGGCGAAATCTTTGGGAAATCCCCGCGGGATTTCCAAATAAAGCAGGCGGAGCCTCGAATTACAGCTGAGAGCATCGACGAGTGGTCGTTGCCGTGGCCAGTTCTGACACCAAAACCAGATGCCAGAAACCTACCAGATACCCATATGAGGAGGTACGAGATGGTACGCAAAAGCCTATTTGCAGTTGGTGGTGTGATGTTACTGTTAAGCCTTTTGTTTGGCCGCAGTTACGTAACGACCGCCTGGGATGAGACGAAGAGTTTCGTGAACGAGAGCGAACCGATCGATTTTCAGATCAAGCGTGCACGCACGATGATTAAGGAACTCGATCCGGAGATTCGCAAGAACATGCACGTGATCGCCAAGCAGGAAGTCGAAGTCCAGAAGCTGAGCAAACAGTTGGACGACGTGAACGCTTCGCTGGCCGACAGCCGGTCGGACATCAAGCGTCTGACGCACGACTTGGAGCGTGGCGACAGCAACTACGTGTACGCCGGCAAATCGTACACCGTGCAGCAGGTGACAACCGATCTGGAGCGGCGTTTCGATCGCTACACGACCAAGGAAGCAACCGCGGACAAGCTGGCGAAGATCTTACAAGCCCGCCTGACGGCACTTGATGCCGCCCGCGAAAAGCTGCAGGAGATGCAGGGCGCGAAGCGTCAGTTGGAAGTCGAAGTCGCCAATCTTGAGGCGCGGCTGGAGCTAGTCGAAGTGGCCTCGGTTGCCAGCGACATCAACTTCGACGACAGTCACCTGGCCCGGACTCGGGAATTGGTGGAGAACATCAACACGCGCGTCGCTGTGGCCGAAAACCTGGTGAATTCGGACGTCACGTTCGCGGACGAGATCAATCTGGATGAGCCGGAAACTCGCGATATCTTGAACGAGGTTGCCAAGCACTTTGGCGAAGCAACTCCTGAAAAGACTGAAGTTGCCAGTATCGTTCTGGATTAAGCGGAGTGGGATCATGGATTGCACGGTCGAGCAAGGTTGTCACGGCTGTTTCGCTGCGACTCCGAATTGCCAGCCGTGTACCTTTCCTCCCCACACTGCTCCATTTCCAAACACGCAAACGTGGCTCGGACGAGTTTCGTCCGAGCCATTTTGTCGTAGTTGCTTGCCCGTCCAGCGACGAGCAAGATTGTGACTGCCACGTAGCGGCTTTGGGCCGCATGGGCGTTTCCTGCCGGGAACATGGCATTATGATTTCACGTTGGCGATTCAAAATGGGAAAGACTGGCCGCTGTGATCGCCCGTCGCAGTTCGAGGAGACTTCGTATTGGTCCCGGGGAGCGGCTGAAGCGGCCGGCATCACCTATAATTCTCCCGTGCGCGTGCGGTCGTCCGCGACCAAGAACTCTCAAGGAACTCCCATGTTGGAACTGCCATCTGGCAACCGTTTTCTTCTATGGATCGATGCTGTGGGCGGCTTTCTTGTGTGCCAGGGAGACGAAGTCGTGCTCGGTCAGGCGGCTCCTGGCAACGAAGTCGACGTCCCCATCCTGGGCGACATTTCGCGTCGCCATGCGATCATCAAACGCCGTGGCGGCGAGTATGTGATTGAACCCTTGCAGGCCACGTTTGTCGACGGGCATGAAACTTGCGATACCACGCTGCTGTCGGAGGGCGATGAAATCCGTTTGGGTGAACGAGTGATACTGAAGTTCCGTAAGCCGCATGCCTTGAGCGCGTCGGCTCGCCTGGACTTTGTCAGCCGACACCGAACGCAACCGTCCGCGGATGCGATTGTGCTGATGGCGGAATCGTGTGTGCTCGGCCCAAGATGGAAGAACCACATCGTCTGCCAGGATTGGCAAGACGATGTGGTCCTCTATAGCCAGGACGCGGACTTATATTGCCGGACCGTTCGTGAAATCGAAGTCGATGGCAAAATTTGTGCAGGGCGCGGCAAAATTAGTCGGAATTCGCGTATTTCAGGAGCAGACTTCTCGTTGAGCCTGGAGGCATTTTGAGTCGATCCGCGCCCTGCGGGGTCGCGAATCCAGCCTTTTAACATAGCAGCCCGTTTTTTATGAAAACGCACAGACTTTGACGGTCGTCGATAAAGTCAACAGCAGTAAACACTTACGGGGGAACTAGACAAATGCAAGAGCCAGCGGCTACGCTAAACATCCGTGGTCAACATGGCGTTGAGGAAGTTGTCGAGAACCCGGAGAGTGGTTCTTCGTCCGGGGGCGCTGCAGAAAAACCACGAGGCCGAGTGATGAAGTTTGTTCACGCCAGTGGTGACCGACCGCTTGACGGATACGTGATTAAACGCGGCGTTGGCGCGGGTGGCTTCGGGGAAGTTTACTTCGCGGTCAGCGACGCTGGAAAAGAGGTTGCCCTCAAACGCATTCAGCGCAATCTGGATATTGAACTGCGTGGTGTGCGCCAATGTTTGAATCTAAAACACACCAACCTCATCGCACTCTATGACATCCGTTATTCCGACGACGACCAGGCGTGGGTGGTCATGGAGTACGTCAATGGCGAAAGCCTGAAGGACGTTATCGATCGGAATCCGAACGGCATGCCGCTCGACCAGGTCAATGCCTGGTTCAAGGGTCTGGGCCAAGGCACAGCCTACTTGCACGACCATGGCATCGTTCATCGCGACCTGAAACCAGGAAACGTGTTTTCCGACGACGATGCCATCAAGATCGGGGACTACGGGCTCTCGAAGTTCATTTCGTGTAGTCGCCGGAGCGGCCAGACCGAAAGCGTCGGGACGTTTCACTACATGGCTCCCGAAATCGGCAAGGGGATTTACGGCAAAGAGATCGATATCTACGCACTGGGTATCGTGTTGTTCGAGCTGCTCACCGGCGTGGTACCGTTCGACGGCGAATCGAGCCAGGAGATCATTATGAAGCATCTCACGGCCGACCCCGATTTGAGCGAAGTGCCCGAACCGTATCGTGAAGTGATTCGGCGCGCGCTGCTGAAGGATCCTGAAAAACGAATCGGCAGCGTTCATGAAATGCTGGACATGTTGGGACTTTCCGAGGACGGTTCTGCGTCGCTTTCCCAACCCTCGCCTCCGGTACGGGCGGAAGTAGTCGACGAAAAGCCTGTGTACATCGGGGACGATCACGAAGAAATCATGTTTGGCGCGATGCGCGACAGCATGACCGGCCGTCGAACCAGCGGCGTGTCAACGGAGACATCGCGAACAACAGCGGCCGCGCCAGTGGCAGACGAGCCGATCGCCCGCGCCGTCAAGACGGGCTGGCGTAATTCCGTAAATTGGTGGCACAATGCAAAATTGAGTGTCCCGTTAAAGGTAGCGATCGTTGTCGGTGTCGCGTCGTTGTTGTGCCTGACTTCGCCAGCCTGGCTTCCCGTTGCCGTTCCCGTGGGGATCGGCTTTGGCGCTGTCTATCTGGTCTATTTTGGTATCCGCTCGTTGATGCTAATACTCGACGAACCTCGGCCGGAAACGCCGCCTGCGGGTGACACGCGTTTCACCTCCGCCGACGAGCGCGAGTACACGGCCCGTTCCGGGAAGCGGGCGAAGCCCAGTGACTGGCGGAAGCATGTGCGACGGGACCTGAGTCGCAAACCGGCAGCCGATCGACTCACCGACAGCACCGGTTCCTTCCTCATGTCGTCGTTGGTCTGCGCCGTCATGACGTTTCTGATGATGGTCGTGGGACCAACCAGCATCGACGCCTCGGTGCATACCTGGACATTCTATGCCTGGATGACTTTGACGACGACGCTCGCCGCGTGGACGATTCTGGGGATCGGTAAGCTGTGGGAAGCTTCCGAAGGCGAAAACATCCGTCGCCGCTTCGCCATGCTGATTGCCGGCCTGGTCATCGGCGCGATTTCGTTCATAGCCTGGAACGGGTTGATGGTGAGCCCTCAAGGCGGCTGGGTCACGTACGAGTATCCGGCGATTGAGTACTTTCGCTCCATGTACGGCACGGATAAGACTCCCCAACTACCGGCTTATCTGGCCTACTTTGCGGGTATGTTTGCTCTGCTGCGCTGGTGGAAACTGGCGGACCCACTACGAACCACCCGGCTGGGCATTTGGAAAATCGGCGTGCACGTCTTTTGGATTTGGATCTTGGCCGAAATGTGTTGGCCGCTGCACGGAGGTTGGGGGTTGATGTTGCCGGCGGTGATCGCGATTGCCGTTCAGTTCTCCGCCCCCTGGATGGGTCCCGAGGAATTGAAGCGGGCTCGCGCGCGGGTCTGGCAGGCCTAGTCGAAAGTAGAAGACGGCGTGATCCCGCTGCGAAAGCAGTCGACGATAAGACCAGATGTGATAAGACCAGATGTATTGGAACGAAAGCAGACAGCACGAAGAGGAGTGAGGCGATGTTTTTTACGCTGCTGTTCATAATAGTATCGGCCATCGCATTGGTGAGGGCCTTTGATGTCGAGTGGACTCGCACTCGTCTTGTGACCCAGCGCGGCACGGTCGGCGCGGTGAGTTTGTTAGTTGGTTGTGCCATCACGATGGTACTCGCCGGCAACGTCAGCAAAGCGTATGCGGACGAGGTGATTGAAACGGTTGTCGTGGAAAGCGAGCAATCGGAATCCGCTGCGCGAGCGTTACCGCCAGAACCTGCCAAACAAGGTAACTTGCCGGCGGTCGCCGCAGCCGAAAACGCCGAATCGGTGGCGGTTGAGGTCGTCGACGACGAAGCTCCATCGCAAGTACTGCCGCTGGTGGCCGAGGAAATTGCGGCGCAAGTGCATATTCCCGATGGTCGACCAGCATGGGTTGAAGCCGATCGGATCTTCCACGGTGAACGCGGTGACCAGACGGCCGTTTCGTCAGGCCCGCACGCCCTGAAACACGACGCCACGGAAGCACTCGAAGAACAGCTCAATATCGCCCTCTGCGAATACGTAAATGATTACTTGCGTAACGATCGGGCCGCGTTGCTAGTCGGGCATTTCGGTCACGATCTGTCCTATTTCGAAAACAACTTCATCACGCAGCGTTACGACGAAGTGATCCAGGTTTCCTTTGGTCCGATGCACCAGCGGCATGCGTTGCTGGAATTCAACGATGCCTTTCGAACGGATTTGGACGAACAGTGGCATCGCCTCCAAGCGGCCAGTCGCCTGTCCACCGCGGGCCTGGGGGCTTTTGCCGTGATTTGTTTGATTGGCGTCTTGTTCAGCTATTTGCGATTCGATCGAGCGACACGCGGTTATTATACCGGTCGCTTGCAGCTACTCGCCGCGGTCGCCATACTGGTCTTGGTGGGCCTGGGCGTGGTCGTCGCCGACAACTGGATTCCCTGGATCTGAAACGCGGTTGCAAGTCTTGAACCGTCGAGGAGTGTATCAGGCGCGTCCGGTCCAGGGCATTGGCCGCAACACAGCGAATTTGGCGATCGTCGCGATTTCATCCCGTCTGAGGACTACGAATCCAGCATGGCAAAGTCGGAAGTCGACGAACTCCTGATCAAACGCATCCGCAGCGGTGATATCGATGCGTGGAACGACTTGATCGCGCGCTACGAAGGACGCCTGCTGGCCTTCGTGGAAAGCCGGCTTGGCCGACGTGCGGCCAGCGAGGACATTGTGCAGGAAGCGTTCATCGGCTTCTTGAACAGCCTGCCCAACTTCGATGGCAAACGTCCGCTGGAAAGTTATCTGTTTTCGATCTGCGCCTACAAGCTGACGGATCACTTGCGGCGCGAGGGACGCCGGCCCGCGCTGCCGTTGTCCGCGGGTGCCGACTCGAGGGGCGAGTGGCAGATTGCGGGAACCGCGCGCGGCGCCAGCAGCATCGCGCGCAGTGGCGAACGCAAAGGGATGGAAGAGCGGGCGATCCTGGAAGCCTTGAACGAACAGGTGAGTCGTTGGAAGGAACGGGGTGATTTCTCGAAGTTGAAGTGCATCGAGCTCATCTTTGTCCGCGGTTGGGCGAATAAGGATGTGGCTGTCGAACTGGAAATCAGCGAACAGCAAGTCGCCAATTTCAAGTTCGACTTCATTGCCCGCATGCGATCCATCATTCGCAGGCAAGGACTGCCGGAAGACGTGTTTCCCGAATTGTATGAGGAAGCGTGAGTTGGCGATGTGATCGCCCGTGGCCGAGACATAACTGGTAATCCTTCGCGAGCGACCGTTCATGAGCAACTTTAGCGAAAAAGATCTGGAAGCCTACCTCGATGAAGCGCTGCCCCCACCGGAAATGGCGGCGGTCGAGGAAGCGATGCGTGGTGACTCCAGTCTGGGCAACCGCCTGGCGTTCATCAACGAACGTCGCAATGCCGGACTGCACACGCTGGGCGAAATCTGGCGGCGCCACCGCATCAGCTGTCCCACTCGCGAGGAATTGGGCGGATTCCTGCTGGAAACCCTGGCGAAAGAACACTCGAAGTACGTGCAATTCCATTTGACCAAGGTGGGCTGTCGTCTGTGCCAGGCGAATTTGGAAGATCTCCGCCGCGATCAGCTGGAAGACAATGCCGTCGTGGTAACGCGACGCCGCAAGTACTTTCAATCCAGCGCCGGCTACCTGGGCGACGAGGAAAGATAGCCTCGCGACTCGCAATAGCCTTGAATATTGCCAAACGACCAGGGAGAATTGACTTGTGGTAGCGAGGTGCGTGTGAGCACATCGTTTGACCCTCAGGCGCCGAGTGATGTACCCAGCCGGCGCCTGCGGCTAGGGGTTAAACAGACGGCCGCAACAACAATAGACACGCTGGTCCTAACATGCGATTCTGTACCTACACGTGCGTCTTCCTTGCTCTGTTCATTCCTCCGAGCGTCTCGGCCGACGTGATTGACTTCAATCGGGACATTCGGCCGCTGTTGGCCGACTATTGCTTCAAGTGCCACGGACCGGACGAAGGGACATTGGAAGCCGATCTGCGACTGGATACGCGAGACGGCGCGCTCGCCGATCTCGGTGGCCGCATCGCGATCGTGCCGAACAAGCCGGAGCAGAGTGTGTTGTTGAAACGCATCACGGCGAGCGACCCTGACGAACGCATGCCGCCGCCGGAGGCCGGCAAGATGCTTGGGCCCGAGCAGATCGCCTTACTGCGAGCGTGGATCGAGCAGGGTGCGCCGTACGCGAGTCACTGGTCGTTCGATGCCATTCGACGACCACCTCTCCCGCCGCTCAACGACGCTGCCGGTAGCAGCCGTCATGCGATCGATCATTTCGTTCAGGCGAAACTGGAAGAGCTCGGTATCACGCCCTCCGAGGAAGCGGACCGGCACACGTTGATTCGCCGCGTTTACCTGGACTTTCTCGGTGTACCCCCGACGGTGGACCAGGTTGCTGCGTTTGTCAGCGACAATTATCCCGCGGCGTTCGAACGGCTGATGGATCGCGTCCTTGCCGATCCCCGTTTCGGTGAACGGTGGGGGCGGCACTGGCTGGATCAGGCACGCTATGCCGACTCGCATGGCTACACCAACGATAACGCGCGCATCATGTGGCCCTATCGAGATTGGGTCATCAACGCCTTCAATCGCGACGTGCCTTTCGATCAGTTCACCACCGAGCAACTGGCAGGGGACCTGCTCGACGAACCGACTTTGGATCAGCTGGTGGCGACCGGTTTCCATCGCAACACGCTGATTAATTCGGAAGGCGGCACCAAGGCCGATCAATTCCGTGACGAGCAAGTGAAAGATCGGGTCGACACCACGGGCCTTGTTTGGCTGGGCCTGACCGTGGGCTGCGCCAAGTGCCATAGCCACAAGTACGATCCGATTTCGCAGACCGAATACTACCAGATCTATTCGTTTTTTAATTCGACGGCGGACAGCAATTCCACGTCGCCGACCATTCAAGCCCCTTCGTCCCAGCAACAGCAAATGCTGGCCCGACTGGACCAGCAGATCGCGGCGTTGCGCGGCCGGCTGGAAGGTGATGCGAAACGCGAACAGCGGCAGTCGGCCTGGGAAGCCGAATTGGTAGAGACGGCCCAGCGTTTGGAGAGCGATGCGTCGGCCGAGAGTGTCGAGTGGACGGTTCTCGAATTGGACGGGCAGTCGGACAACGACGCCACCTTCACGCGGCTCGACGACAACTCGCTCCTGGTCAGCGGTAACGACGTCGCGCGGGACTGGTACAAGTTAACCGCGCGCTCGCCGCTGACCAGTATCCGTTCGGTGCGTGTCGAAGCGCTGCGGCATGAATCGCTTCCCTTAGGCGGGCCAGGCCGGGCCGGGAACGGCAATTTCGTGCTCTCCGAATTCTGGTTTCGCACGGGGGACGGCCGCGAATTGCGATTCAGCAAAGCGCAAGCCGACCACTCCCAGCCAAAATACGATGTCGCGCATGCGATCGACACCAAACCCAATACCGGCTGGGCCATCAACGGTTCGCCGGAAGGAGGCGCGAATCACAATCGCGTCGCCTGGTTCGTTCTGCCGGCGCCGCTGGAAGTGGAAGAGGAGCATGCGCTGATTTTCAATATGCAATTTGATAACGGAGATGCCCGCTATAACCTGGGACGCTTTCGCATTTCGATCGCGGCGGACGAATGGGTCGATATGCCATCCGTGGGCGAATTGGCCAAGCTCGCCTCCGTGCCGCCGGCCGACCGGACGAAGGCGCAGAGCCAGCGTTTGACCGCGGCCTTCCTGAAGAGTGATCCGCTCCTGTCGACGGTCAACGCGGATCTGGAACGCCTTTCGCGCCAGCGCGACGGGGTGGCACGCCAGATCCCGTCGACCATGATCTTGCGCGAGCTCGATAAACCGCGTTCAACGTACTTGCAGGTTCGCGGAGATTTCTTACGCACCGGCGAACCGGTCGCGGCGGACGTTCCCGCCGTCTTGCCCCCGCTGCCTGACAGCGAAGCCCCCAGAACTCGATTGGATCTGGCCGCCTGGCTGGTCAGTGATACGAATCCGCTGACCCCGCGCGTTCGGATCAACCGGATGTGGATGCGGCTGTTCGGTCGCGGGCTGGTGGAAACCGAAAACGACTTCGGCATCCAGGGATCGCTCCCCTCGCATCCACAACTGCTGGACTGGCTGGCGTCCGAGTTTCGGCGGCAGGAGTGGTCGACGAAACGGATGTTGCGGCAAATTGCCATGTCTGCCACGTATCGGCAGTCGTCGGTCTTTCGGAAAGACCTGCCGGTCGAAGATGCCGGCAACGAATGGCTCGCCCGCCAAGCACGCCTTCGTGTCGAGGGAGAGATCGTGCGTGATCTGGCCCTGGCCGTCAGCGGACTGCTGAGCAATAAGATCGGTGGTCCCAGCGTATACCCGCCGCAACCCGACGGGGTGTACGCGTTTACGCAGCGTTCGATGAGTTGGAAAACCAGCAGAGGCGAAGATCGGTTTCGGCGTGGCATGTACACGTTTTTTTATCGCAGTGCGCCCTATCCCATGCTGACAACCTTCGATGCTCCCACCTTCAACGTCACCTGCACTCGCCGCGACCGGTCCAACACGCCGTTGCAGTCCCTCACCGTGGCCAACTCGGAAGCCATGATGGAAATGGCGAAAGCCTTCGCGCAGCGCATTCAGGCTGAAGCGGACGATGACGAGCAGCGACTCGTAAAGGCCTTTCAAATCTGCTTCGCGCGGCCGCCCAGCCAGCAGGAACTGACGCTCCTGGCGCGGTTTCTGGAAGCAGCACAGCAGCGGCAGCAGTCCCAGCCATCCTTTGACCCCTGGGTCGCCACGGCCCGCGTCTTGATGAACCTGGACGAATTTGTAACTCGCGAATGACAGCGCGTCCCACCGCACGCGGCACAAGTTACTTTCATTTACGGGGTAACGATCCGCGGGCGTTTGTTGGGGACAGAATGAAGACACGCTAAACAGGCATTGAGCATGACCATGAATCTACAGCAGTCCACGCGGCGAGCGTTCCTGGGGCAATGCGGATTGAGTATCGGTTCGATCGGCTTGTCGTCACTGCTCTCGAGCGATCTTCTGGGGCAGTCGCATTTTCCGGCCAAAGCGAAGGCGGTGATCTATTTATTCATGGCGGGCGGTCCGAGCCAGCTGGAACTTTTCGAAGATAAGCCGAAACTGCGGGAACTCTCCGGAAAGACACCGCCGGAAAGCTTCATGAAAGGCCGGCGGTTCGCGTTCCTGAAGGGCAACGAAACGTTGCTTGGCCCCAGTCAAACTTTTGGGAAGTATGGCGAGAGCGGCGCGGAGTTGAGTGACTTGCTGCCGCACCATCGCAAGATTGCCGACAAGGTGTGCTTCTTGAAGGGCATGACGACCGACGTCTTCAATCACGGACCGGCGAAACTGTTCATGCAAACTGGTTCGCCGCAACCCGGACGTCCTTCCATGGGGTCGTGGGTAACCTATGGCATCGGCAGCGAATCGAAAGATCTGCCCGGTTTCGTCGTATTGCAGTCGGGCCCGCGCGGCCCGCGGGCCGGTTCGGCGTTGTGGTCGAGCGGATTCTTGCCGACGAACTTTCAGGGTGTGCCCTTCCGCGGTAAGGGTGATCCGATCCTCGACTTGCAGAGTCCCACCGGCTTCGATCGCAAGGACCAGCGGGCGTTTACCGATGCGGTGGCGAATCTGAATCAGCTGCGTTTTGACGCCGTCAATGACCCGGAGATTCAGACGCGCATTGCCGCCTATGAAATGGCCTACCGGATGCAACTGAGCGCCCCCGAACTGATGGACATCGCGCAGGAACCGCAACACATACTGGACCTTTACGGCGCGCAGCCGGGCGCGGCTTCGTTTTCCAACAACGCTCTGCTGGCCCGCCGTCTAGTGCAGCGGGGTGTGCGGTTTGTGCAGTTGTATCACACCAGTTGGGATCAGCATGGCGGCGGTGAATCGCTCGAAAAAGAACTGCCCTTGCGCTGCCAGCAGGTGGATCAGGCGTCCGCGGCGCTGGTGCAGGATCTGGAACAACAGGGGTTGCTAGACGAAACACTCGTCATTTGGGGCGGCGAGTTTGGCCGGACGCCGATGGGCGAAAACCGCAAGCCGACGGGTCGCGATCACCATGTCGATTCGTTCACCATGTGGCTGGCTGGCGGCGGTATCCGGCCCGGCATGACGTACGGGGCCACCGACGAGCTCGGTTTCGGTGTCACGGAAGGCCGTGTGCATGTGCATGACTTACAGGCCACGATCCTGCATCAACTGGGTCTGGATCACACGAAATTGACCTTCCGCTTTCAAGGCCGCGATTTCCGTTTAACGGATGTGCACGGCAAAGTGGTCGACGCAATACTGGCGTGATCCGCTTCCGGGAATTATATTCCGTTCCAACCGACTGGTATGCATCTCTTGGGTCGATGGATGATTCGCCATGGCAAAAGCCGACTTTCCGTGTTTTCAACCGTCGCTGATGTTCTTCCTGGACGAACTGTCGCGAAATAACACCCGTCCGTGGTTCCAGGAGAACAAGCACCGTTTCGAACAGGACGTGCAGCAACCTTGTTTGGAATTCATTCGTGCGTTCGCGCCGCGGCTGCGGAAAATTTCTCCGCACTTCGTGGCCAGTGACCGTAAAGTGGGCGGCTCCCTGATGCGGATCTACAAAGATATCCGTTTTTCCAAGGACAAGCGGCCGTACAAGACGAACGTGGGAATGCACTTTCGCCACGAACTTGGCAAGGACGTTCACGCGCCCGGCTTCTACATCCATCTTGCGCCGGACGAATGCTTTTTGGGTGTGGGTCTGTGGTGCCCCGGATCCGAGCCGCTGGGCCGAATTCGCGAAGCGATCGTCAATCACACGGCTCAATGGAAACGCGCGCGGGACAACGCGAAATTTCGCGCCGAGTATGACTTGAGTCGGACGGAAAGTTTGAAAACGGCGCCGCGCGGTTACGACAAGAACCACCCGCTCATCGACGACTTGAGACTAACGAGCTTTACGGGGATGCACGCAATTGAGGACGACGATGTCTTCGGTCCGTCGTTCATCGACCGCGTCCAAAAATCGTTCGCCGCCAGCAAGCCATTCATGAAGTTCCTTTGCGACGCGCTCGGCGTCCCTATCTAGCGAGACGGCGACATGATGGTTCGACCGTGCGCGGGCAGTTTCTGGCAGCAAATTCGTTTAACCCACAGCCGCAGGCGCGGGCTTGTTGCTTGCGCCAACGCCTGCGGCTGGGGGGTAAACAAGAGCACTGTACGAGCGCCGACCCGCGATCATTTACCGCAGTGGCGTTTTCCAGCTTGAACGCGGTACTTGCCTACAGGTACATGCCGACAAACCCGCCGGATTGATCGCTTTGGGATTGAATCTCGGCCAGCCGCTTCTTGGCGGCATCCAAATCGCCGGCATCGATATAACGATCGAACTCGATCACTACGCTCTGGGAAACCGTTTCCGCAAACCAATGGACGATGGGTTCGGTGAGCCAGCTGCAGGTCTCGCTCACCAGTTCCGCCTCCAAGTCGCAGCGTTCGGTCTTCAAGTCCTCCGCGTCGGTCAGCGCGACCCCTTCGAAACGGAATTCCAGTTTGCCGAATTCGTCGTGATTCGCCAGGTGGTAGATGCACTTGGCGTTGTACAGGTAGTAGGTGTTGTGCGAGCCGTGTTTTTCGATGGCTGCCTTGACGCGTTCACAAAATTGGCGGTATTTGGGCGACGCGTCCAGCGGAATATCCAAGCGACCGACAGTGCGCAAAGGCAGGCAGTCAAACGTAATCTCGACCCACTGCTTGTCAGGCATCTCAGGCGATCCGCAATTCGAGGCTTCGGTTCAAACGCAGCCCGTGTGGCAACCGCGGTTCCGCCTGCTCACAACCCGTTGGCAAACAAATTCCAAACCTGGTTGATGAGGCCGGCTACTTGGCGGCCACGGTGGCTGCTTTCGGCATATCCCATCCTAACGTCAGCCAGTCATTTTCGGAAGCCATCTGCACGAGTTTCAGGGCACCGACCTTTTCGAAGCGACCGGGTAACTTCAGGCCGTCGGAAACCGCCTCTTCCTTGAACAGCGACTCGAACTTCTTGCGCAAGAACGTCTTGAAGGCCACCTGCGTCACGCTCAGCTGACCTGGATTGTTGGTAAACTCGACTTCAACATCCCCCTGTCGCGTCAGCTTGGAACCGGTGTTCGTCTGCTTCAATTTGTACGTCGCCGAAATCGTCACGGCGGAGCGGATTTCCTGATCGCTGCGCGTGAAGCGGCGGCCGGAAATGGCCACCGAGAGTTTGCCGTCCGCAAAATTCAAAACAACCGGCTGTTCCGTGGCGAAGGTAATCGACCATGGTTCGTTGTCCGGGCCCGGTTGGAGTTCTGGCGGCACTTCCCCGGTTAACTCCTTGGCGATTTCAGCCATCCGCACATCGGTCAAGGTGACGCCGCCGAGTGCCACTTCCGCAAGATTCGCGATCGACGACTCATGCACGCGCACCGACAGGTCGTGGTCGCCTGTCAATGCGGGCGGCGCGGTGGTGGCGCCAAGCTGGTAGGAATTGGCTTGGACCGCCGCCAGATGCAGACGCTCGGTTGTCGTACTCAAATGAAACTCGGCCGGCAAGGCGCCGCGGCGGATGAGCGGATTACGCAATTTGTCACGATAGGACGTGTTGGCCTCCGCGACCATCTCGGCGACCTGGCTGTCCATCTGTCTTTCCACACGAGTTTCGGCATGCGACGATGCAATCGCTTCGGCCTCGCACTTTTTCTTACTGGCCTGGTTCTGGGCCACCTTGCGAATCAAATTGGATTTAGCGGCAATGCAATGAATGTGATTCTTTGTCGAGCAGTCGGCGGTCGAACAGTCGGCCGAAACTCCCGTATCGCGAAAGCGAATCCGCGCACTGGCGTTGATGCTGGTGATTCCCGTACTGTAAATGGTCACGGGGCCATTGCGACCGACGCTGTCCGAATTTGCGGTACCCAGCAATTGAACTCTCAACGACGCCGCGTTGCGATCTTCCGCGAACGAAAGCCCAATCGTGCCGACGGTGTGGGTCGTCGCACGGATCGCCGTCCCCAGGATGTTGTCTGTCACGGGCTGAACCTGATCAACGTTGTCCGCGAAACCGGTCGCTGCCAGTGTTTCAGAAACCTCCGCAAACAGGTTCGGTTGCCAGTAGTGATGCTGGACGACTCCAACAACTTCCGGGGCCTGGCCGAAGCGGTTCAGCCAGCCTAACGATCGACCAATTGCCAAAGCCCCCTCGTCGGTCGGCGACTTGGCATAGTCTTTCAGAAGTTTGGAGAGCTTGTCCAGTTGCTCGTCGTAGGCGGCTTTTCCGTCGGGCAAGGTGGTAAACAGCAGCGCGTTCATGTAGGCACGCAGCTTCGTGCGGGCGTCGAGCAGAGTGCTCCGTTCCAGCCCGGCCTTATTCTCATGGAAATTCGACAGCACCGTATTCAATTGCCGCAAGTCCGGCTCGTCCGCGGCGAGTTGCTCCTGCAGGATGTCCCACGCTAAGGCTTCCTTCAAACCGTTCTTGTCGCTGCCCAACGAGCGCTCCACGGATTTCACGGCCGCGACGAGCGCCTTTTTACTGGCGGCCACGTCGCCTGGTGTAATCGCGACATACTGTCCTTTGGCATCCAGCACGAACTGGGGAAGCGCGGACAACTCGACAGATGGCAACGCAGGCTTCGGCGCGGAAGAAACAACCGTACCGCCAACGGAATACTGGAAGCAGCTACATGGACAGCAGCACGTCTGGCATCGACCGTGCGCAAACGCGTCTGCTTGACAATGGATGAAGGCCACGGCCGTTATTACGAACCAGCGAAGTGTGGAGTACATAGATGAGTTCCTTCCTGATGGGTCGAATGAGCAGCGAGTTTATGCATCGAAACATCGTAGACGTTGTCTGGCGAAGCCGCTCGGGTCGACGAAGCAGATCCCGTGTCCATGCGGCAGCCATTTCCCGAAATGCCTCAACGGTACTGGGAAACCATTGTGGGGCTGGCAATGCAAGGTCCCGGAAAACTGCCGTGACAACCTTGGTTCGTCCAAGTCGGTCTTGCCAAACCCTGGCTAGTATCTTCCACAGTTCGCCTGTTTTGCACAAGCTGCGTTTTCGGCAATTTGCTCCCCATTGACGACATTTTTGCAATCCTTCTATGCTAACACAAACACACCGAAGTGCCACAACTTCCTGACAGGCTGCGTGACCTGCTGGCAAACTCCCTTTGGAGTCGCGATCCTGCCCAAAAATCCTGGAAATCCTGTTGGCACTCAGACGTCCGCCTGCCCACCTGGCAATTTCGCGTGTCGCAATGCGCGCGAGGCCAGTCCCACCCACAAGTAAGGAATCAAAAACATGAATCATTCACGTATCTTAGCGCTCCGACTCTGGGTTTGCCTTGGATTCACGCTGCTGACGCCTGGTCAACATGCCGTTGCCGGCGATGCATGGCTTACCGACTACGGTAACGCCATGCAGAAGGCGCGGAAGCAGCAACAAATGATGCTCATCTATTTTCACCCGACGGAGAAAACGACGTTTGAAATGTCGGTACTGGGGCATGAGTCGCTCGCGCCGCTGCTCAACAAGGTGACCTGCGTCAAGCAAGCGGTCGACACGCAGGTTACGATCGGTGGTCAAGCGACGACACTGCTGAAGCATGAATCTTTTCGTGAGATGCATCGCAAGCCTGGGCTGGCGATGTTGGATTTCACGGATCCGAAGACCGAGCACTACGGTCGTGTCGTCAGCGTGTTGCCGTTTTCACGCCGCAAACCGGATGTCGAGCAGGTCCGCGAGCTCCTGCAGTTGCCGGGTGGCAGCTTGACGCAGCGCACGCTGATGTTGGCGGTGCGGATTCATCCCGAACACCCGCAAAGCACGGCAGGGGCTGCCGATCCGGCACTGTTGTCCGCGTCGCAGGAGCATTCGCTGTATCAAGCCCGCATTCGCCAACAAGGGCACCATAATTGGAATTCGCGTTTCCATCGCATTAACGCGCGCCTGGGTGCGAATTTGGTCGCGCAGGAAGTTTGCGCTGAAAGCTGGTCCGGACAGACGTTATGGGATGCGGCCATCGAATGTGTTCAGAGTTGGCGACAATCGCCAGGGCACTGGGAAGCGGTGCGCACTCGTCACGTAAAGTGCGGCGACGATATGAAGGGGGGGGGGACAGGCGTATGGTACGCCACCGGTGTGTTTGCCCGACCGCTCGGCACGAATTGAACTTGGCCGTGCGCGAATCAACGACCTCGGCGGCGGCCGAACAAGCGGCGGCGCGGCGGGCTTCCCGGAACGGCATGATAGTCCAGCAATTCGAGCGTGCTGCGACGAATGACAACGCCTTCCGGATCGGTTTGCGTCGAGACATGAGACACGACACCGCCGGGGATTTCATCACTAAAAACTTCTTCCGTGACGGTGTTTCCGTGAGGCGTGTTTTGGACTGTCTTAATGGTGGCGGTGGGGACTGAACGACCGAAGAGTCGGTACGGCCGTTCCACCTCGACCACCTCGGCATTCGACTCCAAGCGAGTCGTCATTCCTGCCGGGTCCGTTGTCACGGTCGTGCGTTTCAGCACGTAAGGCATCGTATTCTTCGCGACATGGACGCTGGTGGTGAGTTTCGAATCGCCGCGATCGATAACGATCTGTTGCAATTCGCACGGAATGGTCCGATCGTCGACGCGAAAATCACGTGTCCCAATTTTTCGGACTGAAACGGTTTGCCCCTCCAGTTCGCCATTAAAACCGCGCGTGATCAACTTCGGCTTCGTCGTTACCTGCTGTCCCGCCACATCGACGATCACTTCCACACGCAGGGTGTAGCCGTCCTCGCCCAACTCGGTCAGTGTCGTGGTAGTTTCCGTCACCGTGGTGACGATATTTCCCAAGGAATCAAGCGACTCATTCGTCACGCGCACCCGTTTCCAGGAACCTTCGCCAAAACGTCCCCAGGCATGGACAAGTCGCGCCGTATCATCACCCTGCGCCCAGGCGTCGCCGAGCGGAACCAGGATTAGCGAAACAAGTGGGAAGAAAAAACGGAGTGATTTCACACGGGCCTCTTCGGTGGAAACGGGACTCCTGAATCTCCAGGGTTCGCTAGTTTACCGAATATTCGGAGGTTTGACGACTCGTTCCGAGAAGTTTCCGTGAACTTTTCTGAATTCAAATAGGGCATTTGTGTTTGACTTGAAGCTGCCGGCCAGCTGGTTTTCCAGAAGGGGGGCGATGATGTCGCTATCAAATCGCCGACGGCTCGTCCGGCAGCGGCAGGCTCCGTCGACATACAGCGCGTTTCGCATACGTGTAGCGGTTTTTTCGCCAATGGACACGGTGA
>CALBSZ010000678.1 GCA_937967665.1 uncultured Planctomycetaceae bacterium | reverse complement strand
CCGCCAGCTTGGCGTTGTACGCGTTTCGATTGCCCGGCCTGGGGATATGAATATTCGGAGGCCAGTCGACGCGATCGTCGGACGAGGCCTTCTCCGCGACGTTGTTGAAGAACGCCGTCAACGCGTAGTGGTCCTTCTGCGACAGCGGGTCGTACTTGTGGTCGTGACAGGCCGCACATCCGGTCGTCATGCCCATGTAGACCGACCCGAACATCTCCGTACGCTCCCGTGCCAGGTTGACCCGCAACTCCTCGATGATCGTCCCGCCCTCACCTGTGGCGATGCCGCAGCGGATAAACCCCGTGGCGATCAACTGTTCCACGTTCTCTGGCGGCAGCAGGTCGCCCGCCAACTGTTCGATCGTGAACTGGTCGTACGGCTTGTCGTCGTTGAACGACCGGATCACGTAGTCCCGGTACGGCCAGCGGCTCTGATACGCATCGGTGTGAATGCCCTGCGTGTCGCCGTACCTGGCGTAGTCCATCCAGTACCGCGCGCGGTGCTCGCCGTATCGCTCTGACGCCAGCAGCCGATCGACGACCTTCTCATACGCGTTGGAGTCGGTGTCGCTGACAAACGCGTCGATTTCCTCCGGCGTCGGCAGCAGGCCGGTCAGGTCCAGCGTCACGCGGCGGATCAACGTCGCGCGATCAGCTTCACGATTCGGCTCGATCCCTTCCCGTTCAAGCCGAGCCAAAACAAAACCGTCGATTTCATTACTCGGCCACAGTTTGTCTTGCACAGCGGGCAGTGGGGCTTTGACCGGCTTTTCAAAAGCCCAATGGTCACGAAACTCGGCTCCTTGCCGCACCCACTCCCGCAGCATCGCGATCTGCTCCGCACTCAATTGCTTGTCCGAATTCCGCGGCATTCGTTCGTCGGGATCTTTCGACTCGATCCGCCGCACCAATTCGCTTTCGTCCGGCTTGCCTGGCACGAGGACACCCTCGTGATTCATCACCGCCTCGCGCAAATCCAACCGCAAGTCCGCCTCGCGGCCCGACGTGTCCGGCCCGTGGCAGGCATAGCAGTAGTTGGCCAGGATCGGCTGGATGTCGCGATTGAAATCGACGTTGCCAGGTCTCCCCGTGTTCTCGTCGGCACCCGCCAGGGATATGCCCCCGGCAAGGAATGCACAGCAGTAAAGAAATGCCTTCATACTTCGACTCAACGTCTCAACTCCTTTTCGATTTCAACTGCGAATCGACTTCTCGGCCAGGCTCGTAGGTGCGTTTGACGAGTACCGTGGCGTCGTCGCTATTGGTAAAGCGCATCGCGTCGCTGTCCCACGTTAGTGTTTCGCCTTGGAAGCTCCCTGCGATTACGCCGAGCAAGACTGCTTCGGTTAACGGGCCGGCGTAGGAAAACGGCGTCGACGTTTTGACTTCACTTCGACACGCATTGTGCCATTGATGAGCGTGAACCTCGCCTGGCTGCCCATCTACTTTGCCGCTGACTATCTCCCCATCGCGATAGATCCGGGCAAAGTCGAAGTGAGGGATGACCATCATCCCCTTTTCACCGATGAGTATCGAACCCTGCTTGGGAAGTCCGACTCCGGCGGGCAAATGCTGCCTGGCGACCTCGATCGGGGCAGAACGTTCAGCCCAGGTGAGTTTCAGCGCCCCCATCGTGCGCTCCGATCCGGCAAACTCGTATTCGACTCGCCCACGTGGCGCGAAGGTTTCCTCGAAATTCTGTGGACCCGTTGATCGTACGGAGTTGACGGTCTCAATATCCAATCCTGAGAAGATCGGGTCCAGCAGATGGCAACCCATGTCGCCGAGCGTGCCACCGCCAAAGTCCTTCCACCGTCGCCACTGATATGGCAGGTAGAGTCCATTCACAAAGGGCCGTCTCGGCGCGACGCCCAACCAAAGATCCCAATTCAGGTGAGCTGGAACCGGATCGGTTTTCCGGGGCCGTCCTTCCGGTGGGCCGGCCCAGGATGCATTGATCCACAAGTGCGCTTCACTCACTTTGCCGATGGCTCCGTCGCGCAGTGCGGCAACCGCGCTGCGATACTGAGCATAGGAGTGGATTTGCGTGCCCATCTGCGTGACGACACCCTTGCGTTCGGCCGCCCTGGTCATGCCACGAACTTCAGCGATGTTGTGAGCCAGGGGTTTTTCGCAGTAAACATGCTTGCCGACATCCATAGCTGCCAAGGCGATGGGACCGTGCATGTGATCGGGCGTGCCAATGGTCACGGCATCGATGTCATTGCCCATCACATCGAGCATTCGCCGGTAGTCGGAAAATGTCTTGGCCCGCGGATGCTTTGCGGCCTGACCGCCAAGGATTTTGGCATCGACATCGCACAGGGCGACGACCTGGACGTTTGGGTTCGTGTCAGCATGTCTCACGCCTGCGCCGCCCGCCATTCCACCCACGCCAACGCAAGCGACGTTGAGCGTCTCATTGGGGTTCTGGCCGTGCAATAAGGCGGGAGTCGACAGGGAGGCGATGCCGATCGCGCTGCTCGCGCGAAGAAATTGGCGTCGACTGCATGCGTGCCGATGATGCTCGGCAGGCAGCGATGGTTGCCGTGCGTAGAATTGGTCATTCTTCATTCTGGTGTTCATGTCTGGTTAGGATACCCTTTCATATCTTAGCACGGACGCCTTCTCGGCCAGCTTGACATCGTACGACAAAGGTCAGCGGGTCAACTGCTAGTCAAAATATCCTTGACTACTTTCCCATGAACATCTGTCAGTCGATAATCCCGACCCGGAAAGCGATAGGTTAGTCGTTCGTGATCGATTCCCAGTGTATGTAATTCCCAGTGTATGTAATTCCCAGTGTATGTAACAGTGTCGCATTGAGGTCGTGGACGTGCATTGGATCCTGAGCGATGTTGTAGCACCATTCGTCCGTTGCGCCGTAATGATGCCCAGGTTTGATACCGCCTCCCGCCATCCAGATGGAGAAACAACGGGGATGATGATCACGGCCAAAGCTCTTTGCGTTTCCACCCTGTCGATAAACGGTTCGACCAAACTCGCCGCCCCAGATCACCAGCGTATCTTCGAGCATCCCGCGTTGCTTCAAGTCAAGAATGAGTGCGGCGGAACCCTGATCAACTTCCTTCGCCAGTTTGGGATGGCGCGATGGCAACCCCGAGTGGTGATCCCAACCGCGATGGTAGATCTGGACAAAGCGAACGCCTTGTTCAGCAAGTCTTCGCGCGAGCAGGCAGTTGGCGGCGTGAGTCCCCGGCTTTTTGGCGTCTTCCCCGTAGAGTTCGAACGTTGATGCTGGTTCATTCGAGATGTCAGTCAGTTCGGGAACGGATGTCTGCATGCGAAAAGCCATTTCGTATACCGCGACACGGGTGTCAATCTCTGGATCCCCAACCTGCTGCTTGTGCAGTTCATTCAGCCGTGCGATTCCGTCAAGCATTCTGCGTCTATCGCTGAGCGTCGCGCCGGTTGGATCGTTAAGATACAACACCGGGTTACCCTCGCTGCGAAGCTTGACTCCCTGGTGATTGCTTGGCAAAAAGGCAGACCCCCAAAGCCGCGCGTAGGTACGCTGAGCTTGCGGATCACTGTTTTTGTCCAGCAATACAACAAAAGCTGGAAGGTTTTCGCTGACGGAGCCCAACCCGTAACTTGCCCATGCACCGATTGATGGGCGTCCAGCGTCTGGCCTTAGGCTGACACGATGCTACGCGACATCTCCGCAATGTACGCCGACCCGTGCTGGCTTTCTCAAAAACGTCGGCCGTTTGCGGGAAGCGTTGCAGAAGAGCGGCGCCGCCGGTAACACGATGCTCGTTTTCACGAGCGACAACGGCGCGGTGAAATACAGTCGCGATCACGATCCGTTTAACGGCGGCAAGAACAAGTTTTGGGAAGGCGGCATCCGAGTACCGGGATTGATCGAATGGCCCGCTCGAATCCAACAACCTTTCGTCAGTGACGTGCCGGTGAACCTTGTCGATCTGTTCCCGACAGTGCTCGACGCTGCCGATGTTGATGTCCCCGACAACGTTGGCGAATTGGACGGCGTCAGCCTGCTGCCCTTGTTCGACGGCAAGTGGAAAGCGCGCGCAAAGCCGATGGGATTTCATTTCCTTCACCAGCGCTGGCAGAGCAACCTCGAGCGCAAAAAGGAACAGTTCTTGAGCGGCGTCGGGACAGTGGGCTTCGTCGTCATCGACAACAACTACAAACTGATCACGAATCTCCGCGGCCAGTCTGCGCAGCTGTACGACGTGGTTAACGATCCGGGCGAACAGCAGGATCTGGCAACTGACAAACCGGAAGTCGTGAAGCGGCTGCAGAACTGGCGCAAACAATGGTGGGTGTCGGTCGTCGACGATCAAAAGAAAATCGGCGTCGAGATTGATCCTGAAACGCTGCAACCACTGCCAACATTCACGAAATAACTTGCTACTTGAACGTGGGCACAAGGCGTTGTCGGCTGATGACGTGAAACCTTGTCGAAGAAAATTATGGCTAGTTTTGGCGTCAGCGCACATTAGATGTTGTCGGCGAGATGAGCAAACACTGTTGAAATTAGGAATCAGGCGATGAGAGTACTTCGTAGTCGAATTATTACGTTAATCGCGATGATCGTTTGGGGCATGGTAGGCGACGGTCTCTACGCAGCAGACCTGCATCCAGAGCAGCCAAGGACCCCCGAAGAATCCGCCGCGATGGTCTACGGACGGTACGAACTCTTGCTCGACATGGATGACGAGCAGCGGCGCGTCTATCTCTTTGTCCGAGACAGCCAGGTCGATCGCGGCCTCATTACGGGCGAACGAAGCGGCCGTTTCTATGCGCTGAACAATCACTGGGGCGATGACTTTCGACAACTGAAACTGGCCGATGGCCGCATCGCAGGAACGATTCGTCGCGTCCGCGGTGTGACAGAATCGTTCGATATCTCCGCCGATGTTAATGAAGGAAAGATCCGTGGCACCTTTACCGGCGTTGCAGTGGTGGGCGGCAAGCTCCGGGAATCGATTGCGGGAAAGGTGACTGGCGAGTTCCTGAATGAACAGCAACTCAAGCAGAGGTTTTCGATTGCTTCCGGCCACGATTGGCCTGCGTGGAGCGGACCCGGGCTGAGTTTCCATGCGTCGCCAGG
Organism: uncultured Planctomycetaceae bacterium; assembly: GCA_937967665.1. GTDB lineage: Bacteria > Planctomycetota > Planctomycetia > Pirellulales > Pirellulaceae > CALBSZ01. The sequence goes on along the minus strand of CALBSZ010000678.1, from coordinate 201 downwards.
CGAGAAGCAGCTGGTCAGCGATCTTGATCAGGCGCGACTGATTTGGAGGAGTGAGACGACTCCTCCCGCCCGGTCCCAGGACGCCCGCTATGGCTTCACCGACCTTCGCAAGCCGACCGGCGGCACGGCTAGCCCGATTGTCTCCAATGGGATTGTCTTCATGACGTGGTTTGTGCCCAGTGGCGAGGTTGCCGATCAATG
>CALBSZ010000677.1 GCA_937967665.1 uncultured Planctomycetaceae bacterium | reverse complement strand
TGCGGCTTGTCTCCGAATCGTCTGTCAAACCGTAAGCGGGTACGCTTGTTTTTGCATTCAAGCGTAGATGTGTTCATGGCTGTGCTTCCCATCGGTGGTGTGAGTGCGGTTCTGGCGAGCGGGCATGGCGATTGAATCGTCGCCACAGGTCACTCTATCGCGAATTCCTGGCGGCTTCTTCCTGCAAGGCCTTTTTCCACGACTGCAATTGTTGCAGCGCGTCCATCGGCGTGTAGTGATCGATATCCAAATCCCGGATCTGGTCGAGCAGCGGGTGTTCGGCGGTCGCAAACAGCGTCAATTGAATGTCGCCGCGCCGTTTCTGTTTTGCTGCTTTGATCTTTGGCCGCCCTTCCGCATCCAGATGCTCGTCTTCCAATTGGGCCAGGATCTGCTTGGCGCGTTCATTGACTTCGCCCGGAACGCCGGCCAGCCGAGCGACGTGAATGCCGTAACTCTTGTCCGCGGCGCCGTGGATGATCTTGTGCAGGAAAACGACGTTGTCTTCCCATTCCTTCACGGCCACGTTCAAGTTCTTGATCCCGCCCAACGTGCTCTGCAGATCCGTCAGCTCGTGATAATGCGTGGCGAAAAACGTGCGGCAGCCGATCCGGTCGTGGATGTGTTCGATGATCGCCCAGGCCAGCGAGACGCCGTCGTAGGTGCTGGTGCCGCGGCCGATTTCGTCCAGGATGACCAGGCTGCGGTGGGTTGCTGTATTCAGGATCCGCGCGGTTTCGGTCATTTCGACCATGAACGTACTTTGCCCGCGACTGAGTTCGTCACTGGCGCCGACACGCGCGAAGATGCGATCCGCGATCCCGACGACGGCTTTCTTCGCCGGCACGAAACTTCCCATCTGCGCCATCAGCGTGAGCAGCGCGACCTGCCGGATGTAGGTGCTCTTGCCTGCCATGTTCGGGCCGGTGATGAGCAGGATCATGCCGTCGTCTTCGCTGGCAATGCTGTCGTTCGGGACAAACGTTCCCTCCGGCTCGATAATGTCCAACACCGGATGCCGCCCTTCGATGATTTCCAGCCTGGAGTCCTCTGTCAATTCCGGCCGGCAGTAGCTGCGTTCATTGGCCAGTTCGGCCAGCGAGCACAACACGTCCAATTGCGCCAGCACCGCGGCGGTTGCCTGGAGCCGCCGCGCCGACGCGTGCACGGCATCACGCAGTTCGCAGAAGATGTCGTATTCGAGTTCCTTGGCTTTGTCGTCCGCGGAAAGAACCTTCTCTTCGTACTCCTTCAATTCGGGAGTGATATAGCGTTCCGCGTTTTTCAGCGTCTGCTTGCGAATGTATGTGTCGGGGACCTTTTCGTTGTGGGCGTTGGTGACTTCCAGGTAGTAGCCAAAGACGCGATTGAAGCCCACTTTCAAATTCGCAATACCCGTGGCTTCGATTTCGGCGGCCTGGTATTGCGCGATCCATTGCTTGCCGCCGCTCGCCAGTCCGCGCAGCCGGTCCAGCTCGTCATGAAACCCCGCCCTGATGAACCCGCCATCCCGCGCCTGCAGCGGACAGTCGTCGATCAGGGCGGATTCCAACTTGCCGCGGATATCGGGACAGAGGTCCAAGTCCGCCTCGAGCTGGCAGAGCAACCGGCTCTGACGGGCGGTCAAGCGGGCTTTCATGGCCGGCAGGTTGCTGAGCGTGCGGCCGATGAAGCGCAGGTCGCGCGGGCTGGCACGGCCGGTGGTGACCCGCGCCAGCAGTCGTTCCGTGTCGTACACTCCTTTCAATTGTTCGCGCAGGTCCCGTCGCAAGTCGCTCGTCATCCGCAGCTCGTCTACCGCGTCCAGCCGCGCATGGATGTCGTCGCGGTCGGTCAGTGGATTGGCCAACCAGTCGCCCAAGAGCCGCGAACCCATGGCGGTGACCGTGCGATCCAGAACGGCCAGCAGGGAACCGTCACGGCGACCTTCCCGGATGGTCCGGGTGATTTCCAGGCTGCGCCGCGTCGCTTCGTCGATTTCCAGCGTTTTGCCGGGACGGTAGGGAACCAGGCGATCGATGTGGTCGAGGGAAGCTTTCTGCGTTTCGCACAGGTAGTCCAGGATCGCGCCGGCCGCGGAAATGGCGGCAGCGTCGGCGTCGTCGAAGCCAAACCCTTCCAGCGACGCCGTGCGGAAGTGCTTTTCCAGGTTCTGCCGAGCGGTATCCTGAGCAAACGCCCAGGCCGGGCGGCGCGTGATCGTCAGATTCTGCCGGGCGTGTTCCGTCAGGGTCACGTCATCCTCGCGCAGCAGGCATTCGGACGGCGCGATCCGCACCAATTGGTCTTCGACCTGTTCCGCAGGAAACGACGCTGCGAAGAACCGGCCCGTGGATAGCTCTGCCCAAGCCAGGCCGACGCGGCCGTTGGCCGTTCCCTTTTTTGCCGGCAGCGTGGCGACGGCGGCCAGGTAGTTGCTCACCCGCGGGTCCAATAACGCCTCGTCGGTAAGCGTGCCGGGAGTCACTACGCGGGTCACTTCGCGCTTGACCAGTCCCTTGGCTTTTTTGGGATCCTCGACCTGCTCGCAAACGGCCGCGCGATAGCCGGCTTTGATCAGCTTGCCCAGGTAGGAATCCAACTGGTGATAGGGAAAGCCCGCCATGGGAATCGGGTTTTCGCCCTTGTCACGGCTGGTGAGCGTGATGCCGAGCACGCGGGATGCCGTCTTGGCGTCTTCAAAGAAGAGCTCGTAAAAGTCCCCCATTCGGAACAAAAGCAAGGCGTCTCCGCAGGCTTCCTTGGCGTCGTCGTACTGCTGCATCATGGGTGTTTTTGACATCCCCTGAATTTATCAGTTTTCCGGCGCATGGGGAGACGTGAGGGCGGACTTTCGCGAAAGCGGCCGCAGTCCCACGTACGCGGCAGCTCGCCAACGCCAGGCTTTGTTTTAAATCTCGCCTTGTTGTCATAGGTGGCCGGGGGCGA
>CALBSZ010000676.1 GCA_937967665.1 uncultured Planctomycetaceae bacterium | reverse complement strand
TGGCCCACCAATCACTTACGCGAATTTGACCTATCTAAGTGAATAATCCCCGTTACACGAAAAGCCCAGGAATAAGCTTGGATCGCTCCATCGCGGCCGTGTCAGGCCGGAATTCGCAGGGCGTTGAATGAAAGGCTCCCGGTTCCTGCCTCTCTCGGCTGTCCGTAGTCCTGAAGGCCGCCACTGCGGATTTGGCACCGCAATTGCACGACGTAGGAAAGGAGCCGATATGGCGAGCGATTGGTTTCTCGGCGGGGAAGTGAGAAAGAGGAGGGATGTGGGGCATGTGGTTGGGAGCCCCGCCATCCGTCGCATGTCCGCTTGGGTTGATCGAATACGTGTCGGCTCGTCCAGGCAAACAAAGGGCGGACGCCGGGAACGTGCTGTTGCACGCGGCGTTGAAGAGAACCGATTGTTCATCTGTCACAAGAGTGGCGATAGTCACAACGGAGGAGAGCCATGAAAGCTGAAAAGATTGTATTTCCGACCGACTTTTCCGAGCACAGCAAAGCGGCGCTCGGCCACGCAACTGCTCTGGCTCGCGATACAGGGGCCACGTTGATGATCGTCTACGTCAAAGAAGATCTCGATGTCTACGCGGATACGGGCTTTGCCGGCTATCCGTTGGCTACCAACGACGACGAGCTGCTCAAGGAGCTCGAAGAAGTCAAGCCGCTTGACCCCAAAGTGGCCTGCGAACACAAGCTGTTGCACGGCAATCCGGAAGACGAGGTCGTCGAGTACGCAGAGCAAGTCGGCGCGGACATGATCGTCATGGGAACGCACGGCCGCCGCGGCTTGACTCGTCTGCTGATGGGAAGCGTGGCGGAAGCAGTCGTCCGCAAGGCCCGCTGCCCCGTATTGACCATCAAGCAACCGGAGCAAGTCGAAGCGAGTTCGTAGCATGAACGAATGTCGCTCGCGACATCATTGCCGTGCGGCCAGCCGAGTCGCAACGGACAGGCACACAGCGCGAATGCACCGGCAATCGAAATTAGCAAACTAGTACAAGGAGTAGAGCGGTGTACGATGCGATTCGACGTTTGACATCCCTGTCCGTAGGCGACGTGATGGCCAGTCACGTCTTTCCCGTTTCGGCTTCGCAGAGCATGGACGACGCCGCTGAAATGTTCGTTCAACACGACATCTCTTCCGCGCCGGTTATCGACGAGCAGGGGCAGTGCGTCGGGATGCTGAGTGCCAGCGACTTCCTGCGGCGTAACGCGTTGTCGCGACAACGGGATGCGGCTCCAGAGGCCGCGGTCGATCCGTCATCGGCGGATGACGAATGCGCTGGCGGCAGCGGTCCATCTGCGCCGCGTGATTGTGTTCTCGAGTACATGTCGGGGGGCGTCCAGTCCGTTCCGCAGCATTCGACCTTGCTGCACGCTGCCGAAATCATGGACGCCCAGCACATTCATCGCCTGCCTGTACTGGACGGGGCGGGGCGGCCTGTGGGGATCGTCAGCACGATGGACATTGTGGCCGCATTGCGCAACGCGATCGCGGAAACGGGGCTCGCGACATGAACTGGCTTCAGGGAAAGACGATTGTGGCACCCACTGACTTTTCGGAAGTGTCTGTCAACACCCTGGATTGGATCCGCACCGTCGTGGCGAAGCCTTCCGACCTGATCGTGATTCATGTTGTTGCCGTCGATGTGCTGGGGGACACCAGCGTGCCGCGCCGAGAGATCGCCGAGGGAAAGATGGAAAACTTGATGAACGATCCCTCGTACCGCGGTGTGTATCATCGCGTTTTGCTGGGGGATCCAGGTTCGAAAATCGCGGAATTCGCGGACGAGGTCAATGCCGACCTGGTTCTTCTTCCATCGCATGGACGCAGCGGGTTGTCCCGTCTGCTAATCGGTTCCGTCGCGGAGCGCGTGATTCGCACGTCGCCCTGCCCGGTTCTGGTCCTGCGAGAAGGGTCGTGATTGAGTCATGAATGCCGATACTTTGCAACCGAGAAACGAGTCGTGCTGGCAACTGGCGTCCGCCGATCTGGTTGCCGCGTTGTCCGAGCGTAGCGCCTATTTCTACGAAACGGAACACGTGGAACTGTTGGAAACGCACATCTCGTGGCTTTTTCTGACGGATCGTTACGTCTACAAAGTCAAAAAGCCAGTCCGATTCGAATACCTGGACTTCAGCACACTGGGAAAACGCCGGCAGGCCTGCCTGGACGAGGTGCGTCTGAATCGTCGCCTGGCGCCCCACGTCTACCTGGACATTGTGCCGATTCGCCAAACGGCGCATGGCCTGATTCGGATCGGCGGTGCGGGCGCTCCGGTGGACTGGGCGGTCCGCATGCGCCGCCTTGATGCGGACAAGTCGGTCGACCAATTGATTTTGCGGCGGCAATTGACGCCGCGCCACATCCAGCAGCTGACCAATCGTCTGGTCTCGTTCTACGACCGCTTGCCTCCCGAATCGATTCGCACGGATCAATATCGAGCGCAGATAGAACAGCACGTCCTTTCCAACTGGGAGGATTTGGATCAGGAATCGCTCGATCTGCCACGCACCGTCGTGGATAGCGTCCATCAAGCACAGTTGCGACTGTTGCGTATCGAGCCGACTCTGTTCGACAACCGGGTGCTGGATGGTCGTATTGTCGAGGGTCACGGGGATCTACGGCCCGAGCACATCTACTTTACGCCTTCGCCTGTGGTGATCGATTGCATTGAATTCAGCCGCGAACTGCGGACGCTGGACGTGTTTGACGAGCTGAACTTTTTGGCAATGGAATGCGAACGGCTGAACGCCGAGGACGTTGCAAATCAGATTGTCAACGCTTACCTGCGGAACAGCGGGGATCAGCCGGATAAGCGATTGGGATCGTTTTACCGAGCCTATCGGGCCTGTGTTCGCGCCAAGGTCGCCGCGCAGCGATCCGCTCAACTGCAAGGCGAAGAGGCTCGGCAGAGTTTACTGGTGGCTTCCGAATATCTCGAATTGGCGGCATCCGAATCCCGCCAACTGGGACCACCGCTGCTGCTGTTCGTGAGCGGCATTTCCGGTAGTGGCAAGTCGACGCTGGCGACGGAAATTTCCGAATCCCTGCAGGTCGAACACTTCCACACGGACGAAATCCGGCATCAGCTGTTCGGCAAGACCTCGGCCAGCGAATACGATCGCGGCGACTATCAACCTGCACGCCGGGACGCGGTCTACGACGAAATGGTCCGGCGCGCCGAGAGCCGACTCCGCCAGGGACTGTCGGTTGTGCTCGATGGAACCTTTCTGAAAAACAAATGGCGGGACGAAGCGATTCAAGCCGCCCAACGTGCCGGTGCCCGCGCGCTGATGGTGCTCTGCGATTGCCCGCCGGACATCGCGCGGCAGCGTATCGCACAGCGGCTGCGTGCCGCCTCGAACGACTCGGACGCGTCGCCCGATTTTCCCAAGTTCCAGGCCGTGACTCTGGAACCGCCCCGTGAAGGGATGGCCGTTTGCCGCGTCGACACAACGACCAGTCGGCAGCCCATGCTGGATACCGTGTTTGCGTCGCTTCGCAAGTCCTGAAAACCGTGAACCATGGAGGCTGGAGGAATTTCACACGGCAGTTACCGCGGCGCGGGGCGGAGGACTTCAGCCGCGCCCAACGCATCGCGTCACTTCCTCGCCAGCCGGCAGGCATACAACGGAGAAAAACGATGAGCAATCAACCGTTCCAGAAAAACGACGATCCAGATTACGCCGCTGTCCTGGCGAGCTACCACCGTTGCGAAGCCGTGTCCGATTTCTTTGATACGTTTTACGAACGCTTCTTCGCCAAGTCACCGGAGGTCCCGCCCAAGTTTGCCAGGACGAATATGGACAGGCAGAAGCAAGTCATCATGGCGTCACTCCTGTGGGTGCTGCGTCTTTATACCGGTGATCCGATCGCGAAAACGGAAATCGAAAAACTTTCCGAGACACACAAGCAGTCCGGCTACGACATTCAGCCGGAACTATACGACCTGTGGCTGGACGCACTTTGCGAATCGTTTGCCAGGCATGATCCGGAATACACGCCGGAACTGGAACAGCGCATTCGCCGAGTCGTGCAACCTGCGATCGATTTGATGCGTTCCCGATATCGCAGTTGAGGAAATGATCCGGGCAAGGACCAACCGCGCGTGGCGCCCATGTTCGACCGCGTAATTACTATCAAACCGCGTTAAGCGGGAAAAGAAAGAGAGCCTTCCAATGAAACAGTCCATTCTGTTAACTGTCATTTTCATGCTGATCGCAGGAACCTGCCTGGCTGAACCGCCCCAGCGGGACCCTGACGAACTGCATCCCAATCAAGTCGCCGTCTTCATGCGAGCCAAACTGGAACACGCGAAGAAACTCCTGGAAGGACTCGCAACCGAGGATTACGATGCGATCGAAAAGAATGCCCAACAGCTCAGCCTGTTGAGCCTCGCCTCAACATGGCAGGTGCTGCAGACCGAGGAATACGTTCGGAAAAGCGAAGATTTTCGTCGCGCCACCGATGACATCAAGAAGGCCGCCGAAAGAAAAAGCCTGGACGGTGCAACCCTGTCCTATATGGACATGACGCTGAAGTGTGTACAGTGTCATAAGTACGTTCGTTCTGTCCGCACGGCAAGCTTGCAATCCATCCTGGATCGCGAAACTGGGAAATAAGAAGGAGGTATGTGCAATGAGTATCACGGCGCCCGAAAAGGTCATTGTGCCTGTCGATTTTTCTGAACAATCCATGGTGGCCGTGGACGAGGCCCTGAAGATGGTAGGCTCCGCGGCAAACATCGAGGTGGTCCATGTGCTTCCCGAACTGTCTCCGGTGGAGCCTGGTGTTGTATGGCAGGTCGTCGACGACGCCAACCGGGCCAGTCACGCACGCGAAGCGATTGAAGAGCGGTTGAGCGACGACAAGTACGCGGGCATCCACATCAGCGTCCTGTTTGGCGATCCGGGCGACGAAATCACCAAGCAGGCGGAAACCAGTCACGCGGACATGATCATCATGCCCAGCCACGGTCGTACCGGTTTGAAGCGATTGCTGATCGGTTCCGTGGCGGAACGCGTCGTCCGACTCGCCCATTGCCCCGTATTGGTCTTGCGTCACACGTCGACGTCGTAGGGCGCCCGTTACGCCAATGGGTCAGTCGCTATTCTTCGCAACCACCTCCTGGTACGTCCTGACGATCAGATCTGCCGCTTGCTCGGATGTCAGGCGGTCGGTATTGACGATCAAGTCGTAATTGTGCGGATCGTCGATATCGTGCTGGAAGTAGTACTTGCACAAGTCAATCCTTCCTTGATCACGCGAGTCGATGGCGAAGACGGCGGCATCATGGTTCAGGCTTTGTCGACGCATGTAGTGCTGGATACGCGTTTCGCGCGAGGCGATGATCCGCACCGCCAGGCCGCGTTCACGCGGGAGCAGGCATTGGGCTCCGCGACCAACGAAAACGACGTTGCCATGAATGGCGGCCATGCAAATAATCTGCTTCAGGTGCACGACGAAGTCCGCCTGACTGATCGCTTGAGTTCCAGCGCAGAGGCTGAACAGGTCGTGGAACCAGTTGGACGTGGTTTCGTCGACTTCATCCAGCACCTGCCGCGGCAGGTGATAGCGTTCGGCCATGAAGTCCAGCAGTTCTTTATCCAGCACGTCCCAACCTAGCAGCTTGGCGACACCGTAGGCGATTTCGCCGCCTCGTGAACCGGCCTCGCGGGAAATCGCGATATACGGCCCGGTCCGCTTCGGTGCCTGTTTGACTTCCTGGGCCTCGCGCAAGTAGTCATGCAGGTCGGGGAGAGCCAGCCATTTGTGAAGACGGCTTTCGGCCTCGGCCGCCAACGGGTTTGATTTTTGGTCCTTCGTGTCCATCAGTGCTTGTTTCCTCGTGAAAAAGTGGATCCCCGCCATGTCCGCAGCAACATTAGTGCCATGCCGCGCTTTTCGCAACAGCAACGGCCAGCGTATTCCGGCCGGACCAGACTGACGCGGCGATCGCACACCTGCGCGCCCAAATCTGCACATTGTCACGACGCCCGCCCGCTCAACAATGTCCCGAAATCAAGGATTTCACGACCTGCTGCGACAGGTCCCCAAAGTCTCACTGTCCGGCACGACGCTTGCAATACAGCAATCCTGGCGGAAACAGCCACCGAATACCAGGTCTTTCAGGAGTAGCAGTATGAATCGCGTTTCCGAGCATCTCGATGTCCAGCACGCTCCCGGTAAAAGCCACGAAGTGTGGGATCGGTTCGATGCGGCAACGCGAGAACAACTGCTGCAGGAAGACTTGTTTGCCGGGAGAGCTGTTTCCGGTCTTTTGACCGCTATTGTTGCGTTGGGCGTCGTGATCGGCTTTGTTGCTCTTTTCGCGGCCACTTAGCGAATCACACGCAGCCTGACGGTGATCGCGGATCGCTAACCGCGACCAAGTCAAGGCTGTGGTCGCGACACGCCTCGCCAGCTTCGGCAAGGCCGTCCGCGCCCAACGTTTTTTTTCAACGTTGGGAACGGCAACGAGCACGCTCTTCAGCCACAAACACGTCCGCGATTCAACAGCTCGAAGGCGGACGATGTTTGCGAATGGTCGCTCAGTTGGACGGCGCCAGTCCGCAAGAATACAAGCACGCAGCGCAAGCAAGTGTATCCGGACGCAAGTGATCTATTTGCGATGGCCTGGCCATCCGGGCCGCGGGAAAGCCGTGACACGATTCCTATTCAGCAATCTTTACCGTCACCAGATCCCGCTTTTCCTTGCCTTCGCTGAGCGTCACGGTGTGACGCGTGGCGGTCTCGGACTTGAGGTCGCCGAAATGCTCATACACGGTCACATAGACTTTGCTGCGCAGTCCCGTGCGATTCGCATCGCTGCCGAAATAGTTGGCCATGACTTTATACAATCCAGGCTTGGCCTTACGCAGGCTGTACATCTCCGGACCGAACCCTTCCGTCACATCAGCCGTGATGCGCCCGCCGCTGCGAGTATGCCGATTCTTGTAATAGCACTCTTCTCCGGAGGGTTCGAGCACGTGCAGGTCCACGTCGGTGCGGGCCGTATTCCACATCATCGTAATTACCAGATCCGCGTCCGTTACCGGCAGTGATTGCGCCAGCGTGGCTTTCCGCGCGGACGCGAATTCGGGGACATGCGTTTCCAGCTCACCCTTTTCGATCCGATTCAGCAGATACAAATATTCCACGCCGATAATCTGATTCGCGTCCTTGTAACGTTCGTGCCACTCTCCGCTGAAGGCGATTTCATAATACAGCATGGCCAGGTCGGCATTTCCCAAATCCGTCAGGCACTTGCCTAGCGCCTGGTAGACTTGCGGCTGGTACGGTCGCGCCGCGGCCACGCGCCGCAGCAACGGATAGGCCTGGCCGCTCAACTTCCATTGCATGGCGGTGAACGCTACGTCTCGAGCCAAAACCATGTCCCCCGGTTCCTGTTCCACCAGGCTGCTGAGCGCTTTCAGGGCGTCCGCCGTGCCGACGCGCTCCGCCCGCTTTTCGGATTCGGCTGAGACCACTTCGTAGCTCAGTTTGCCCGACTGCAAGTGCTGGAAGTAGTCATGGTCCATGGTCTCACGGTCACGCCGTGAGCATTCCAGCGTCGGCTGCTTCACTTCAAACGAAGACGCCGGCATGCGTTCCACTGCCAGCTTCAGGGCAGTGGAGGTCCTGAAATGAAAGCCCGGTGTATTTTCGAGTTTTCCCAGCCACGACTTCATGGCTTCCTTGGGATCGTCCAGCCGCGCTGCCCATTCATCCAGTGTGCCGAGAATGATGTCGGCCGCAGGGCTGCTGCGTACCACGAAGACGTCGTCTTCCGGCTTGATATTGAAACGCTGATAGTCCGCTTCGCTTTCCAGCATCAACAGCGAACAGGACTGGCCCGTCACGCGGAAATGGCGTGCGTAGGCCACCGAGATGTCCTCGGTGGCGTGCTGCAAGTCTTCCAGCTGCCCCACCGCCATCTGTCCGTAGGTCCGCGCCACCAGGCTCGAGGCGACTTGTCGTCCCAGCGGCGTCTTCACGATCTTGGTCTTGCCCGCCCGTTGCACGCGCAGGATCAGTTCGCCGTCCGGTGTTCCACGCCCGGCTACCAGCAGCGTCTGCCCCGGATAGATGGACTGAGGGCGACCGGCGATCAAGACATCAGAGCCGCCCGGAACACTCGCATGCAACAGTTGCCAGGGGCGCTGGCGATGCGCCGTCGCGGCCTTGGCGACGTCGGCTTCATTCAGAACGGAAAAGACCGCACCGCCGGTTTCCCGAGCAAGATAGTCGAGTACGTTGGTCGCCGTTCCAGACATGCCGGTTGTGTAGGCGAAGATCGAACCTACCTGGTCGCGCTTCAACAGGCTTGCCATCTGTTGTAAGTCGGTGTCGCCCCAGGTGACCGCGCCGTCGCTGAGCAGGAAGATATCGACGGGGCCAGCTGATTCCTCTTCTTCCGTGACGATGGTCACCGGCGTAATCGCCTCTTCCAACGCCTGCCGCAGGTCGGTTGCTCCTTCCAACGCCAGGTTGTGGCAATCCCGCATCAAGGCCTTCACGTTTTCCGGCGTGTTGTCGATCCGATTGTTCCCCTTCCACCAATGCGATTCGATGTTGAAACACAGAACGCCGAACTGTTGGATTGAATCGCGGTTGGAGTTCAGCGTGGTCTCCAGCAGTTGCAGCCAGACGTTGAACTTGTCCGGGTTGGAACTCAAAGACGTGTCCAGCAGGAACACCGCCCGAGCCGCGCTTTGCTGCTCGTCACCGCCAGGAATGTTGGGGGTCACGCGCGAGGCAAAGTATTCACCCGTCTGTTCGTCCGCGCCAGTCAGCATCACGGAACCGATATCGTTAAACCGTACGCTCACGGCTTTGTCCGGGTTTGTAAAGTTGTAGTACGCGCGGCCTCCCGAAGTGAACGGCGGCTGTGCCGAAGCGACTTCCGCGTTGACTCCCGGCAGCGCCGAGACATTCAAGTCGACGGCGCACTGCGTCACGTCCGCGGGCACGTCGAACTGGTACAGCAAATCATCGTCTACCTGCGTCAGGTTCATGTCGTAACAGATCACGATGCGATGCAGCTTGTCAGGCATGAGCGGGAATACCTTGGCACTGAAGATGCCCGCGCCGGCCCATTCCACCAACGCCGGATCGACACGCCGCCGCACGACCTCGCTGTAAGCGTGCGCCGCCTTTTCCCTGGGGACCAGGCGAGCTTCCTTCACGTTGGTCCAGGTTTCGCTGCGAGACTTCAAGATCTCAGCCGGTCCCGTCCCGCTGGCCCGCACAATGTCCGGAGGCAGAAAGCCGTTGCTCGCTAACTGGTCGACCATCGGGCGGTATTCGAACGAGGATTGGCCAAAGGCGAAATAGTACAACGACGCCTCGTTCGGCAGGCGAATCTTGAACGATCCTTCCAACTGCTGATTGCGGTCGTTGTAGTAGTAGCAGTCGATCAACACGCGCGCCCGAAAGCCGTCGATAACCACATTGGCCTGCATGCCTTCCAGAGCCAGTTCGTCGTGGTCGCCGATGACCAGACGCGAGGCGTTCGGCGTGGCCTCAGCCCGCCGCCACGTCTTGTTTGCTGTTGTTTCGGTCTTGCCTGGTTTCGGTTTGGCGTCCTCCTTGCCGCGGTCGCCGCGTTTGGCCTGCGACGAACGAACATCCGCAGTATCTGCAACACTGTCAATAAGGCGAATCGTCGTCTCTTCCGGGCCACTCACCGGAGGCGAAGTGGTTCCGTCTGGCCGCGATGCCTGGCTTTGCTGCTGCCCCGCTCCAGGATCGAACTCCGTTGCGTTCTCGACAGGACGACCTTGTTCTTCTCGCCCTCCCAAATTGCGCAACTCGCCCTCGAAAAATCCCGGCTGAGTTGCTTGCGGGTCGCGCGGTGCGGGATCACCGCGGCCGGACGGATCTCGACTGGGCGCGGCTCGCGAATTGTCGCCAAAAGGATGGTCCACCGTGGGTTCCGGCTCTTCAACGTCAAAAGGAGCAGGCGTCTGCGGACCCGGAGCCGTGGTGGTAGCGTTGCTGCTACGTTGCCCACTCTTTTCACGGTACTCGTCGGTGCCGATGCCAAAATCTCGCCCTTCCCCGCGCCCTTCCAGACCGCGTCCTGAAAAGCCACCAATCTCGCCACCCAGAACATTGCGTGGAGCGGTCGCGTCGAATGATTCCAGTTCAATCGACTCTTCACTCGTAGCGTCATCGCTGGCGTCCTGAGCAAAGTCCTTATCGCCACTACGCCACGATGTATTGGGGCGCGTCGATGGGGTTTCGGTTGCGAGTTTGTTTTCCGAGGCGTTCTGGTTGTTCTGCACCATCCGCCTGCTTCCCGGCTGTTGCGATGCCAGGACGGCCACCAGAACCAACGCGGCGGTCGCGATCAGGACGATCGCCAATCGTCGCCCGGCGCTGGCGACACCGGAAACCGGTGCCGGATGCGATGCGTCGGCCGCACCCAGGATTCGAGACCGCTGTTGTTCGGAAAGCTCCACCATCGGCTCGGCCTGGAAATGGTTCGCCAGCGTCGACGTGGTCTCGCGAATCCGTTCCACCTCGCTCTGCAATTCCGTGGACTTCGCAATAGCCGCTTGTACTTCCGCCAAGTCGCGTTCGTCCAACTCACCTAAGACGTATGCCGTCAAGCGAGGATCGTTTCGGTCCATGGTTTATCTCCAATATGTTTGATTGCGAAGTTCATCCAGCCAGCGACAGATACCAACATCACTCCGTCCATGACGCGCCGGGCAGGAACGCGGGGCCGTCCACGTGAACCTGCATTCACGCCTCTAACTGCGTTCGCAACTTCTGCACGGCCGTGTGGATCAGGTACCCCACGTTGCTCGCCGATAGTTGCGTGACCCGGCTGATTTCCTTGTAACTCAAGCCGCATTGGAATTTCAGCCGGACCACCTCCTGCTGATTCTCCGTCAGGTTCGCCAGCAGCCGCTGGACCTGCTGGAAACTGTCCTGCTGCTCGGTCTTCTGGACATGATCCTGACCTCGAGTAGGTTGCGATGAGGCGTTTTCGGGTGTCATTGTCTTCATGCGTGATTCCTTGCGGCAAATGTCGATCGCACGGTTACGACATACGGTATACAGCCACTCGGTCAAATGACCATCCAGCCCCGCTGTGTCCTGCTGGCAGAGTTTCAGGAAGGTGTCCTGAACCACATCCCGCGCTCGCTCGGCATCGCCCACAATTTGCCAGGCGTAGCGCAGCAGAGAACGCTCGTGCTTCGCCACTGCCGTACGAATGCGTTGAGCCTGATCGCTGCCGTCTTGTCTGTCCATGAAATTCCTCGACGGGCTCGTCATTAGAAACAACGACCAAGGAAAGGCTTTATTAGGCCAGAAGCCGAAAAATGTTCCAGCCCGGATTATTCATGGTTGTAGATGGTGTCGAGCAAACGAGCGAAAACTGGTGGTTCTGCATTCGCGAACAACTCT
>CALBSZ010000675.1 GCA_937967665.1 uncultured Planctomycetaceae bacterium | reverse complement strand
CACGCAGCGCGAGCAAGTGTGTCCGGTCGTAAGTGACCCACTCGCTGGCGCTTCGAGCTTGTATGACGACCGAACATGGCGCTGTCAGACGAGGAGGCGGAGCCTCGCAGACAGTGCGTTCCCAGGCCGAGCCGGGGAACGAGTGGACCCCTTTTTTCGCGACCCTGCGCTGTAGTGCTACGCTTCGAACGAGATCCCATCGATCCGGGGTCGCGTGTGTGGGCCGCTGTGCTGCGGGCCCGATACGGGAATCGCGGGCAGGTTGCGCGCGGTCAGCTCTTGCGGAGCGTCCTCGCGCCGTTGAATCGCTGGGGCATGCGGCATTGCTTCACATACCTGTCGCCACGTTTCCCGCTCGATCTGCAGGATTTCGATCGTCTCGCTCACTTTCGACTTGTCCTTGTCGATGTGAGCGTCCACCAGCAACTCGTATACAAACGCGTACAACCGCGCGACGTTTTGAGCGACCTTTGTCTCGTCGACCTTGATACTGCTGAGCAGTTCGGAAACGAGCGCGCGGCAACGGGTGAGCGCGTCATTTCTTACCGTGTCCTGGTCCCACACGTCCAGCGCCCGGTTTGCAAAGCGTAGTGCTCCATCAATCACCATGAGACGCAGTTTCTGCGGGGTGGCGGTGAACACTTCGTTTTCCAGGTAGGTGTTGCGAGGATCCGGCATGTTGTGTTGGTACCTTAATCTCAAAGACAAAATTTCTTATGGACCGTTCTTAAGCCAGGTTGACTGAATTGGGTGCCAACGCCTGAATCTGACTGATGGCGGTCGTATTCGAACGCAAACGGCTGATCGCCAGCTCCATCTGATAGAACTGGTTTTGCAGCAATTCTCGTTGGACTTCGAGCCCCTCATTCAAGAATTCGATTCGGCGATTGCTGTCGTCAATACGCGTCTGCAAGCTGTTAACCCGGTTTAAGAGCAACGAGTTGTCCTCGCCTGCCAGCTGCGTTGTCAGCGATTTGAACCTCGCCGCGAATCCCGTCTCTTCGCTGGTGAAGAACTCCTCGACGGCGTCGCCATCCTCGGCCAACTTCGTCTTCAGCTGTTCGGTATCAAGCTCCAGCGTTCCCGTGTCCGTGATACTGATGCCGACTTCTTCCAGCGATCGAATGGAACCCGCCCCGAAGATTCGCCCCGTAAGCAGGTTCGCCAGATCATTCTCAACACGCAACGCCTCCAGCGTCCCGAACAGGACTCCAGACTTGCCGTCGTCCGCATTGAAGAAAGTGAGTTCATCCAGCTTGTCGACGAGGCGATTGTACTGCTCGACGAAGGTTCCCGCCGCTTTCAAGATGCCCTCGTCGGTCGACGTGACATCGATCGTGACCGTCTCGGTCGACGCGCCGTTGACCGTGATGCTCACTCCATCCAGTACATTGTCAAACTTGCCGTCCGTGGAGGACGCCAGCACTCCTCCGCCATTGGCCGCGCCGAAGACGATGAGGGCATCTTGTGCGGTGGTAACCTCCTGCAATTGAAAACCGATACCGGACGTGTCGATCAGGATTTCACCTGCCTTGCCGCTGCGGTTGCTCAGCAGCGACAGCCGATGCGGAGTCGCCCCGGAACCGTCACTGAAGACGCTGGCTGTCAGGCCGGCGTCCAGCGCGTTCAGCTTCTCCACGACATCGTCCAGCGTGTCGGTGGCTGTGATCTCCAAAGTAATCGCCGTGGTGCCGTCGATGATTTGAGTGGGCGTGCCGTTGATGTCCACCGTTTCGGACGAACCTGCAAGTTTCAGGCTGGCCGCGGCCGTGCCGTTGCCAAGGTCGGTCACATGAAGCGTTCCCGAGCCGCCCGCCAGGTCCACCAGCACAATCCCGTCGCCAGTGTCGTTGATCCTCGCTTCGACCTGGTTGGGCAAGGCATTGATGGCATCGATGACGTCTCCGATCGTTTCGGGCTTCAGTGCGGTGAGGCTGATCGAACCGGCGCCGCCGTTCGAGTCGTAGATCAGGAAACTGCCCTTCCCCAGACCGTTGCCGCCGTTGAGTGTCGACACCTTGGTGTTTTCACTAAGCGATTGTTTGGCGAGCGAACCGCCGTTTACCGACGATGTCGCGGCGTCAATTTCAAGTCCCAGGGTTGCCGCGGTATCGGTGGCATCGTTACTCGAGACGACAAGATGGCTGGCCGACGACCCGGTCGTGTCCGTCAATTGGAGCCCGTCGCGCGCTTGATTGACAGCCGCCGTGATGCCAACGCCAGCAGCGTTGATCGCCGCGATGACGTCCTCCAGCGACTCCGCCGCGGACAGATCCACCGCATCCGTCGCTCCGCTACGGTCCGTCAATTGGATGCTGCCGAGTGTTCCCAAGCCGCGGCCGCCGTTCAGGCTGGAAAGCAGAGTGGACTTCAAGCCGAATAGCAGGCGACCACTGGTAATCACGCCGTTGACCGCCGTGCCTGTCAGCCCCAGGTCTTCGGCCACTTCTCCGCCATTGGCGCTGGTAATCGAAAAGGTGCCGCCGTTATCCGTAGTGAGATCGGTCAGCTGCAGGCGGTCGCCGTCGCCCGCAATCTCCGCTCGCAGCCGGGTTTCGTCCGCCGCGTTGATCGTATTAACCAGATCGCTCAACGTGGTCTCGGCCGTTCCGCCGACCGCGTGGAAATCGATCGAAAGCGAACTTCCGTCGCGTAGCGTAACGTCCAAATCGGACAGTCCCGTTTTGAAACTCACCCCGCTGCCATCGTTCAGCAATCCCAGGCTCAGTCCGCTATAGAGGTGAAGGACATCGGCTCCCGTGGCCGCATCCGAGGCCGTGTTGATGTTGGCGAGTCCCAGATCGGCGGCGGTGGTACCCAGCCCGACATCCGAGACACGCAAATTCGAAACCGTTTCGCCGGTCAGGTCGACCAGTTGGAACGAGTCTCCTGAAACGGTGGCTGCCACGCGCACGTCGTCGTTCGAATTGATTGCGTCCAAAACATCGTCCACCGTCTGAGCGAAGCGCAGATCGATCGTCGTGGAACTGCCGCTGCGGTCCGTGATCTTGATCCTGCCGCGCTGCACTCCCGCGCCGCCGTTCAGGTGCTGGAGTTCCCGCGACTCGTCCACCGCGCCGCCGACGCGAAACTTCAACGTGCCGGCCCCGATGGCCTGGTCGCGAGCCGCAAAGCCGGTGCTCAACAGCTGCTGGGTCTGCGCTTGTCGGACGGGAGTAAACTGGTAGCTTCCCACCGCCGGTTCGCCCGTCACGGTGGCCGACAGCAACGCCGTATTGGACACCGCCAGTTTGGTCTGGGAAAACAGGTCAGCTTTCCCCAACGGATCCGCCGCCAGTTCTGCTCCCAGCACCGACGCTGTCAATTGCCCCAGCGCCAGCTGCTGATTCTTCAGTTTCGAAACGCGCGCGCTGATCAGATCGCGAGGCCGAGCCTTGAGCGCAATCAGCTGGTCGACCAGATCGCCCGTTGCGATCCCGCTGACCAATCCCGTACTGGCAGTGATTTGCCCCATAAGCGAGTTAGTTCCAAGGTGATACAATACGCGGCCCGCCGCGCCGGTGCCGTGCAACCCGCCGCGGTCGCCACCGTCAGCTCGCGCCGTGTCTTCGCAAGCTTAGGTCATCCGCGCGTACCCGCACACACCCTTATCCATCGGTCACCCGCGCGGTCGAGTTTAAGCAGACGTAGCAACCGGCATAATCGCTACAAGCTTACATTTCGCGCTCACACGTACGCTTTGGAGGATGTACGGGGTGCTCGTCCCATGTATGCGTTAGGAAACGTCGTCGACCGTGAGGTCGTTCGCCGCGGCTCCACGAACTGCTAGTACGACAATTGCATCTGGTCGAATCGTGAATAACGCTCTATGCGTGGGTCGGGAGCTCACACCCAAATGAAGGGCATGCAATTCGAATGGGAACAAATCGTTCTCACGTGCCAAGGGATGCCGCAATGGCTGCTCTGGGATGGCTTCTATTGCTGCTGAAAACTCGTCGTACCAGCGCTCCGCCTGAGATGGCGAGTGCTGCTTTGCCCAATAGCGTGCATTCCTGAGGAGCCCCTCTTCGGCCCTTGGCATGATTACGAGCGGAAGACTCATTGCTGTCGTGGTGCGAATCCCAATTCGGATCGGATCGCCGCATCGGCTTCCGCGAAGGGGCGCCCCTTGCCTGCGAGCAATTCGTTGTATCCAGCTTGAATGTCGTCAACGGCTGCTGTATCGCTCGGTTGAGTCACGTGAATTACTTTGCCACCGCACTCGACAATGAGACCCTCTTCCTCGACATTCAGCGACAAGAGAAACTGCCTGACTGCTTCTGGTTGCGAATCTGCATTTATATGCTTCATTGTTCAAGCTCGACGTTCTTCCGCGGCAAAATGGGAAATGTACGTGCAATCGTACCACGCGATGGCCAAATGTCACCGTCTCAGAACGTTGGATAGGACGAGTCGTGTTTTTGTCGCTCACTACAGCGCGTTTCGCGTAAGTATTGCCGTTTTTTTGCAGATTGACACGGTGATTTACAGCGCCGGAGGCGCTACACGGCCGTGCGACTCGCACTAAAATTGTGAATACATCGACGTTCGATGGGATGTTCAATGTCCCAATTCTGACACGATGGAGATAGTCGATAGTCTTCGATGCGACCCCAGCAGCCGTTGGCTGTCGCGCGCACTTCGCGTCCGGAGAGATCGGGACGATTTCTTATCGCGGAAGCGATAGAAAGCGTGATAGATACCATTGCGTTTTTCGAGTGATGCCATCCTGGAATTCTCCGGTTGCAAATCGGAAAGAACTAGGCTTTGTTTTCAATCTCGCGTTGTTGTCATGGGTGGCCGGGGTCGAGTGAAGCGAGCCCCCGGAATCCAAGGTTCTGTGGGGTCGCTTCGCTCCACCACAGCCACCCTTCTCGGGTTTTAAAACAGAACCTAGTGCTCTATTACACCTAAGAGTTCGGGTTGTCGACATTAGCCGTTTTGGCGTTAGCCACGGTTATTGGTGCACGAATTGCGGCTAACGCCAAAGCGGCTAATCCCAAAACTAAGTTGTCACAAAGAACTAGCGATGCATCAGCAACGCAAACGCAACATTGTCCGCAGTTTGTCCGCAGTGCGTTTGCGGCACAAAAAAAGGACTCACGTTCCATCGACGTAAGTCCTTGCTATCAAAGGTGCGGATGAGAGGACTCGAACCTCCACGGGATTATCTCCCACTAGGCCCTCAACCTAGCGCGTCTGCCAGTTCCGCCACATCCGCAACAGTGCTACTAATTTACGGTGATTCCTTCGCGCGTCAATGGGCGGTCGAGCGATTGCAGTTCGGACAGCAAGCACATCATGTCGGTTCGCCTGTTTCCTGTCGTTAGCAGGGAGACAGCCGCACGCTGCGAACGTCCATGATGGCGGCCTTGGCTTTCTTCTGTGGCTTAATGGCCAGCGTATAGGTCCCGGGCTCGGCGAATCTGACGTGACCGACTTCGCGGTACTTGAAGTTTTGGAAATGGCCGGTGTCTTCCACGACAAAACGAAGTGTCTGGTCAGCCACTTCCAAGTTGACCTCACTGCCTCCCTGCCCCTTGCCGCAGCCCTGCTGCAGGATGACCGCGTAGTCGCCCGGCGATGCGACACGAAACGTCCAGCTGGGCACGTCCGCGGGATTGGTCCAGTAACCAACCGTATTCTTATGCGGCTGCGGTTCATAACGCAGCTTCGTACCCGTGATCGCGGCGTGATGCGCCGGCAGCACGATGGTTTCACCCGGTGTCTGCTCAATCACAAAAGGCTCCGCCGCTAAGATCGGTTCACCAACCATTTCCAGGACGATGAAGGCAGGGCCCTGCGATTTCTTCGGCAGTACCAGGTTCCAGGTCGTAAGCTGCGGTTGCACGGCTACGTCCGCCTTGCTGTCTTGCATAAAAACCACGCCCGACTTGAGTGGGTTGTTCAGACGCGGTATCGTGATGATGCGGTTGGCCGGAATCGTGTCGAGATCAATCATGACGTAGTTCAAAACACGATACGCCGCGCCGGCCGAGACCTTCAGTTCCGGCCACGGTTTCATGGCGGTCTTGATCGTTTCCACATCAACGACTTTGTCGTCACCAGTTATTGCCGACAGTTGGCTGGCCGCCAGCAAAAACGTGAAGAGTATTGTTCGCGCCTGCATCAATAGTCCCTTTCTGCATCGCTCGCCGCGCAGGACGCCACCCACGCGTCCAATTGTTGGGCAAGGCGTTTGACAACGTCAGGATGCTGGGCTGCCACATCCCGCGATTCGCCGGGGTCTTCCACCAGATCGAACAGTTCGTAGGCATCGCTGGCCCGCTTGCCTTTCTTCTTCCCGCCGCTGACAACGAGTTTATAGCGGTTGTCGACCATCGCTTTGGTGCCTCGCGACTGGAAGCCGATCGGCTGCGCGCGGTCGCCGGCTTGGCCTTTCAGCAGCGGCAACAGGCTCACCCCGTCCACGGGGCGGTCGTCCGCCAGGGAGGCTCCGATCACGTCCAAAACTGTCGGCAGGTAGTCGCTCGTCACACAGGGCGTGTCGACAACGCGGCCCGCCTGCACCACCTCGGGCCAGACGACGAGTCCCGGGACGCGGATGCCGCCTTCATAGAGACTGCGTTTGCGGCCCCGCAAGCCGCCGCTGCTGCCCGGCGCCTGCTCGTTTCCTTCCGGGCCATTGTCCGCGCTGTACCAGATCATCGTGTTGTCGGCGACGCCGAGTTCCTGCAGCGCGGAGCGCAATCGGCCAACCTGTTCATCCAGCGCCGTGATGCAGCCGTAGTAGTGCTGTTTGTACTTGTCGAATTTGGAGTACGCGGCGGTGTATTGCGGTCCCGCCACCACCGGCAAGTGCGGGGCGTGAAACCAGACGACGGCAAAGAACGGCTGCTTCGCCCCCACGGCCTTCTCTAGGAACGGAAGGGCGCGATCCATGATCACCCGCGAATCGTCGCCCCGCAGGTTGTCGGTCACTTGCCGGCCTTGCGACCAATACGCCGTCCCATATTCAACAGCCGCCGCGGCGTCCGCCACCGGGTCCCACCACGTGCCACTTTTGTTGCCGCGCGGACGGAACATCGGGTCCCATGTGGGTACCTTGGATTCCGTGGAAAAGTTGACCTCAAAGCCGTTTTCCCAGGGAGGCGAATAGTCCTTGACGTTGCCGGGACGACCACGATTGGCATCCTGGATCTCGGTAGTCAGGGTGCCGAGATGCCATTTGCCGAAATGCCCCGTGGCGTATCCGTGCGCCTTCAGCAACTCGGCCAGCGTCAGTTCCTGCGCCTTCATATGCCCGGTATTGGCAAAGTAGACTCCGTAGCGGAAGGGATGCCGGCCGGTCAGGCAACTCCCGCGTGTCGGACTGCAAACCGGAGCCGCCGCGTACCAGCGTTGGAAACGGATGCCGTCCTTGGCCATCTGGTCCAGGTGCGGCGTCCGGAGATGCGGGTGGCCGTTGTAGCCCGTATCCCCCCAGCCCTGATCGTCGGCCATCAGCAGGATAATGTTGGGAACAGCAGCGACGGCGGGCTGCCCGAAAGAATGTGCGAACACGAGGGCCGCGACGGCGATCCATTTAGCGAGGCTTATCATGGATACCAGTATTGTTCCACTCGCACCGCCGGTCAATCAGCCGGATCGGATGGTGACGGTTATCCCCGCCTCGCCCAATCTCCCGCAGGTCGAGGCACGTTGTTGTCCGCCATTCTCCCTCTGGGAGAGTCGTGAGGGACGAGCGGAGAGAACAATATGTTCTGCTTGTCGTTCCGCCACTCGTCCCCTGGCTCCCGCCCGGGGACGCACTGCCAGCGACGCTCCGCCTCCGTCTTGTGGGCAGGCGGAGCCTGCAGATCATCGGCACCCAGGCGGAGCCTGGGCACCAGGTAACGTCCGGGCGCCTGTCGTCGCGTTGCGGCTGGCAACGGGTGGTTGTTGGGCGTCCTGGGACTTGCGTCCCAGGCTGTCCCTTCGGGACTGGAGACCGCCAGTTCAACCGCGAAGCGGTGGCATGCGGTAGCCTCGGACGCAAGTCCGATGTCTGCCAATTTGCCTGTCAAGGCGAGTCGCGAAGCGACGACATGAATCTACCATCGATGACGCTTTCCAAAGGCGACTCGACAACCATTCTTCCAGGACCGGGTGCGTCGACGTCCGTCAGCTCCTTGAAGACTGTGACGAGTTGGGTGACGACCGCATTCACATCGTGCCTTTCCACGACGTAACGGCGGGCCGCGTTTCCCATCGCCGCCAGCGCGCGGGCGTCCTCCCACGATTCCCGCAATCGAGCGGCCAATAGACCGACGTCGCCGCCGGCTACCACTCCAGCGCCGGTTTCTCCAACAAAGCCATCCGGATCGATGGACAGCGAAAAGATCGGCAGTGAATACTTCGCTGCCTGCAGGAACACATTCGGGAATCCTTCCAGCACAGACGTGCTCAACAAGAGCTTCGCGTTCCTGAAATAGTCGTCCATCTGCTCGAACGGCACCCGCTCGACAACTCTGACGTTCTGCGGTGCGTCAGCCACAATCCTTTCGAACACCCCCGGTTCGCGACGGTTCATAATCATCGTGAAGGGGATCTTGGGGCACGACCTGGCGACCTGCAGGCACAAGTCGGGACGTTTTTGAATCGTATCTGCACGTCCTACCCACAACACGTCTTCCGTCTTGGCCGTGGCGCTGGTCGGAATGCCGATATTGACATCGATGGGATTTCGCACGACGTCCGCATCAAGTCCAAAGTTGTCTTTCAGCAGCTCCTGTTGCCGCTTCGTCTGCACCAGGATGTGGTCCGCATGCTGCAGCGCGTAGTCGCATGACGCCTGGTCTTCGCCGCTCCTGCTGACGTAACGCGCGTATTCGTCGTAGGAGCGGTCGACATTGTGGTCAGAAGCAACGAACAACACGGACCTGATGCCGCGGCGTCGACACACCCGAATCAGATCAGCGGAAAGCGCGTTGACCCCGAATGTGCAGGCGACATCGACATCTGGGCCCAGGGCGTCGAATTTCTGCCGAATTCTCAGGCCGCATCGTTTCAAGCCATATTGCCAGGCAAGCCAGGGAGCTGCTCTCAAAAGTCGCCAATCCCAACGCTTGAATCGCCAGTAGGGAAAACGCGGAAGGCGTGTTGTCGCCGCTCGCAGCCGCGTTTCCGCCCGATCGAAGGCATTCGGCAGGACCAGTACGGATACGCCGTCGAACTCAGCAGCCCTGGCTTGCCCGCAGTCCCGCACAAGCAATTCGATTTCAAAGCCGGCTTGCTTGGCAAGTGCCGTCGCTAATGTAACA
Organism: uncultured Planctomycetaceae bacterium; assembly: GCA_937967665.1. Lineage (GTDB taxonomy): Bacteria > Planctomycetota > Planctomycetia > Pirellulales > Pirellulaceae > CALBSZ01. The sequence goes on along the minus strand of CALBSZ010000675.1, from coordinate 2,165 downwards.
GCGCGTGTTTCGGCACCTCCGAATACTATTTCGACCTCCGGATAGTAGATTGCCACCGCAGATTTGCAAACGAAACTGACCTTCATCGCCTAAATCATCAAAGGGATGTGCTACGAGTCAAAACAAGTCTACGTTTCCCCGAATCGAATTCGCTTTGGTTGTCGAGTTTCTTCAACTACCCGTTCACTCCTGTCGGAGAAAGGCAGGGCCGCTCATGACGAATGCGCGGGCGATGACGGTAAGTCGTCGTGATCGCTCGTCACGATAAATCCGCAGCGCTTGCGTCTCCTGGCCGCCATGGTGCGGCACGGTTTGTGCATGCGTAGAGTTCTCGTACGTTTGCGTGACGAACGTTCGACGGTGAACGGCGGTAACAGGTAAATCCGTTGCGACACGCCGTTCGTTGGCTCCCCGGCCGTCACCGCGTCCGACCCTCCCCAGGGAGGGTAGCTAGCGTGTTCCCCCTCCGCCACTTCTCACGTGCAACCCTCAAGCGGCAAGATGACCGCGGCGAGAAATCTCATGACACCTTCTTGCCGGCGCATACGCCTTCAAGGATCGCGGCCAGTTGCTCGATGATCTTGTCCAGGTCGTGGTTTTCGACCACATAGTCCCGCGCCGCCTGGCCCATCTGCCGCAGCCGCGGCGTGTCCGACCAGACTCGCCGCAGTTCCGTTGCCAGCCGATCCAGGTCCCCCTGCGCCACCATGCCGGCACCCGTTCGTTCAATAAACCCATCCGGATCGACATTCAAGCTGAAGATCGGCACCGAATACTTCGCGGCCTCCAAAAATGTATTTGGAAAGCCCTCGAACGCAGAGGTGTTGACGAGTACTTGGGATTGGCTGAAAAGTTGAGCGACTTCATTGCGGTTGGCGCGTTCCTGAATGGTGACGTTACTTGACGCAAGTGACACCATCCGATGGAACATTTCAGAATCTGTATTGTTCAACACCAAATGGAACGGAATGTCGGGGCACTTCCCGGCCAGCGACAGACAACAAGCGGGGTTCTTGACGTCATCGGTTCTTCCGATCCACAAGGCAAACTCGCCTGCTTGCTTCGGCGAGTCGACATCATCAACTCGCAGCGGGTTTCGAATTACCGTACTCGAGCGGCCAAAGCGCTTCTCGAGTGACGTTCGTTGTGATTCCGTTTGTACGACGATTTGACTAGCCAGCTGAATCGCGTCGTAGCACACGTCCCCTCTGTCTCCATAGGAACCCACCTGTTTGGAGTCGGGCGTATAATTCTCGCTCAAGTCTGCATCGGACGCGATGAAGAGAACGGATCGCACCTGGTGGTCGTGACAATACTGAATCACCCGGTACGAATCGTTGGACACCCCAAAACAGCAAACCACATCGGGGACTTGCCTGCCGAATGGTGCAGCGAGTGGTTGTCGCCACGGGTCTCTGCGGCCGCGAAGCATCCGCGTGCTAAACAGTGCGGTCAAATCCAGAAGCAAGCCCGTCGACCACCCCTGCAATTTCAGGTACGGAAATGACTTCGTAGACTCAACGTATTGTCGAAACCGCGCACGACGGCGTTCGTGTGGATCGGCGATCGTGGCGACTTGGAGATCGGCGTCTTTTTTGGGGAGGGGTATGCCTGCGTCCGAGACAAAGAGAGATACGTCGAAATCACCGATTTCAGATAGCCTCTTGGCTAGCGTGAGAGCACGCACTTCAGCTCCGCCGAAGGCGCGCACGCCCGACGGATTGAACAGCGGAGCAGCCCCAGGACAGTAAAACGCAATCTTCATTATGCCGTTGCGGTTCTTCTTGCGTCTCCATTTGAGATCGCTTTCAGAGTTACTCAGATTTGTTGGCGATCGTCACGTCGTGTCGGACTAGAGTTGTACTCTAGAGATTCGTCACTTGTACGACGGGCTTTCAAGCCCGTCGTTCGCAATGAAGTAATCAAAGGCAACCGGAAGCTCAGATGCCAGCGCGAACGACCGCAGGCGGAAGTCGCGTTTGTTGTCCACAAATTCAAGGCCACAGCGGCGTTCCTTGTGTTCAGTCATCGCGCAGTTTCGACATCTAACTGTAGGTTGCGATTGCCACAACCACAAAATGCCCACGCCGAGTCTCTGGCTTCTAAAATAGATGTCCCAACTGTTTTGCCGGGACCACAGATTTCCGAGCATCACCGATACAATT